>NZ_JAOEAL010000001.1:2442176-2747448 GCF_029835735.1 Shewanella sp. GD04112 | reverse complement strand
AGCTGAGGCGATTTTTAATCAAGATATTTTGCCGTTTAAAGAGTTGATTGCTAAGGGGCAATTATCGGGTATTATGCCAGCCCATGTCATTTATCCTAAAGTTGACCCTAATCCTGCGGGCTTTTCAAGCTACTGGTTAAAGCAGATCCTACGCAAAGAGCTGGGCTTTAACGGGGTAATTTTCTCCGACGATCTGGGGATGAAGGGCGCTGCCTTTGCAGGGGATTATTTAGGTCGCGCTCAAGCTGCCTTGGATGCGGGTTGCGATATGATTTTGGTCTGTAACGATAATCCGGGCGTTATGTCACTGTTAAATGGCTTTGTGTGGCCCGCCTCGGCGCCACAACATCCGGCGAGTTTACTCAAACCCGATGCGGCGCAGACAGCTATCGCACTAGAAAATGCTAGCCGTTGGGAAAATGCCAAGCAGCTGGCTGAGCAAATCCAGCTCGCACAACAGGCAAAAGTTTGATGTAGCGCAAGGTTCTGCAATGAATATTTGCTAGGGTTAGTAGCATGCGCCGTGTTTGGCAGATTGTTAAAAGGTCTCAATATGATTTTTTATCTTCATGGATTCGATGCAACTAGCCCTGGTAATCACGAAAAAATGCGTCAGTTGCAGTTTATTGACCCAGATGTGCGGCTTATCAGCTACAGCACTTTGCATCCCAAGCATGATATGCAGCATTTATTGAAAGAAGTCGCCAAGCAAATGCAGTATTGCGACGATCCCGCACCGTTAATGGTCGGGGTCGGCTTAGGGGCGTATTGGGCTGAGCGAATTGGTTTTTTAAACGGATTAAAGTCAGTGTTAATCAATCCCAATCTTCATCCCGAAGAGACGATGCAAGGGAAAATTGACCGCCCGGAAGAGTATGCCGATATCGCCAATAAGTGTGTCTCTGAATTCAGGTTGAAGAATACCCATAAAGCCATGTGTATTTTGTCTCGTGTAGATGAAGTGCTCGACAGTGAGGCTACGGCCGAGGCGCTTAAGCCTTATTACACCATCGAATGGGATGAGACGCAGGCTCACAAGTTCCCGCAGTTAGCCGCCCATTTACCTAAGATAAAAGCCTTTAAGTTGGGTTAAATCGTTATTCGCTTATCTTTTCGTTAAAAAGGCTTATCGCGGAATATTCTGGCGATAAGCGCTTTTGCATCTGTTCATGTATTCCCTTCAAGAAGCATCCTATTTTCAAGCTGTTGGTGTTTGGTTACCTCGTATGAGTGAACTTAGACCTGCGATGAAGTTATGCTGTTATTTGGAATTGTAGACGGTATATATGGTTGGTTTAGCTGGTTATTTCAGCAAAAAGCATTAAATAGACTCTGTTTGTATGGCTTTATCTATCATTTTGTTGAAATTAATCATGAATTGTGTAAAGTAGCCCCTCTTAATAGTTTGTTACAAAATGCTACAAACTTTTATGCCAATTTGTCCATTCATGGATAACCTTTTGCGTATGTCGCCCGACACAGCTAACAGCGGTCTCGTTAGCTGTTTTTTTATGCTTGCTTTTTTACTCTTAAATCCATTACTTAGCAAAACTCTCCCTTATAACAGCTGAAAACTCGGCTATGCTTAGGCTGGAATCGTTTTTACGTGAGCGACGCAAAGACGCATGATAATAGCCGCATGATAATAACCGCATGCTAATAACAAGGCTCACCTTACAGGGGAGGCGCAATGAAACGGGTGCTTATTCAATTAACGGGAAAAGTGCAGGGCGTGGGCTGCAGACATGCGACCCTAACAAAGGCTCGCACGCTTGGTGTCACAGGTTATGTGACTAACTGCGCCGATGGCAGTGTTGAAATTCTTGCCCAGGGCAGTGATCCTGCGGTGGATAGTCTTATCGCCTGGTGTGAGGTCGGAGTACCTTGTACCGATGGACTGAGGGTGACGGTGAATGAAGACCAAGGTGATGATATTTATTTGGATTTCTCGATAGTGCGCTAATTTTATTTTTATACTTTCGGCGTCGCCTGAATGGCTGTTCACCTCTTAGGCAATAAAAAAACTTAGGCAATAAAAAAGCGGTATGCATTGCATGACCGCTTTTTTATTCGAGCAGGGCTAATAGGTTTTAAGCGTTAGGTTGCGCCATCTTACGGATTTGGATCACCATGCCCATTTCGGGATGATCGAGATAGTGGATCTCATCACTTTTCACTCGGCGATTTTGCTCCAACGGAATAGACATTAAATAAGGCGTCATCACTTTAGCTGGGGCTGCGGCAGTACTTGTTGCTGTATTCATGCTAGCTTCATCGGCTGCCACAGGCATCAATTTGCGGCCTTCTTTACGCAAATTGAGCGCGGTTTCGATATACAGATAATGGCTAAGATAAATATTGAGCGTGCCATCGAGTTGCCACACGGGAGAGGGCTGTAATGGCGCTGTTTCAGTCATCATGCCAGTCGTGCCGTTAGCACCTAGCATTGAGGTGGCCATGGCTTGCTGCACAATTTGACGACCATCGAAGTGATAACTGGCGGAATAATCTTTACCCGCAAACAGGCGAATGGGCACTGAGCCACTCTTACCCATCATAGGTTGTTGCCACGTCATATGCAGTAAGCTGCGGTTACCACGTTCTCTCGATAGGCTATTGATGATACTGGCAAATTGGCCTTGACTGCTGGCGAGTAATACTGGGCCACTGCCTTGAGACGCATAGGCTTGGCTACCACTGCCGATTTCCGATGGGATCACATTCGGATAGCGATAGCTGGTCACCGCATTTGAGCTTGCAGTGCTTGGGCCTGAAATGGCTAAAGTACTGCCGTTACTCATCTCGGGAGTGGCGTCCGTATTTGCTCCAGTGCTGGTGTTTTCAGCGCAATGGCTATTGGCATCGGCGTCATACACTAAGGTGCAGGGCGCAGATTCATTGCTCATGGAGACCACAGCTTGACCCACAACCGGTGAAATCAGATCGATAGCGCGGTTGGTTTTGGTCTCAATTGGCGCCATCGGCCATTGTTCAGTCGATTGGCTTTGGCGTTCAAAAATATAGACTTCAACCTCGAACCAAGCTTCAGCACGGGCAAGTGAACTGTGTGAAAGTGCAATAAGTGTAGCGATAGAGACCGCGAGTTGACGTAACACTATTTATCTCCAAGACGATGTTGCGATAGTTGTTCGAGCAAGAGTTTGACCAAAGCGAGCCTATCTTTTGCCGTTTCGGCATTGAGGATGAACTTTAACTTATTCGGCCCATCCATTCGATAGATTTGTGGCTGACTTTGCAGTAATCCGATGATAAAGCCGGGATCAATCACATGATCATCATTAAATTCGATGCTGCCGCCCTTGGCATGTACCTCAATTTTAGTCGCGCCCAGCCGAGTTGCCTGATGTTTATATAACGTCATTTCCATCAGGTTTTTGGTGGCGTCTGGCAGCAGACCGAAGCGGTCGATAAGCTCAACCTTGAGTTCATCTAAGGCTTCTTCACTGTCACAACTGGCGATGCGCTTATAGAGTGACAGGCGAATATTCACATCACCGACATAGTCTTCCGGCAATAGCGCAGGAATTCTTAGCTCCATCTCACATTGCTGATTGAGCATTTGCGCCAGCGATGGCTCTTTACCCTGTTTGAGCGCCTTGACCGCCGACTCCAACATTTCCATGTAGAGACTAAAGCCGATTTTAGAAATATGCCCGCTCTGTTCATCGCCCAATAACTCGCCCGCGCCGCGAATTTCTAAGTCTTGAGTTGCGAGCATAAAGCCAGCGCCTAAATCCTCTAGGGCGTCGATGGCTTCGAGACGTTTGCGAGCATCGCTGGTCATGCGTTTAGGATGCGGCGTCATCAAATACGCATAGGCTTGATGGTGAGAGCGTCCGACGCGGCCACGCAGTTGGTGCAACTGGGCTAAGCCGAAGGTGTCAGCACGTTCGATAATAATCGTATTCGCACTAGGGACGTCGATACCGGTTTCGATAATAGTGGTACAGACTAACACGTTGAATCTTTGGTGATAAAAGTCCGACATCACCCGCTCAAGATCCCGCTCACGCATTTGGCCATGGGCCACCACCACCCGCGCTTCGGGTAGCAGGGTACTAATATCTTGGGCGCATTTCTCAATGGTTTCGACATTGTTGTGTAAATAATACACTTGGCCACCACGGAGGATTTCACGCAGTATGGCCTCACGCACGGTAGCGGGATCGGATTCGCGCACAAAGGTCTTCACCGCCAAGCGCTTAGCGGGAGGAGTCGCAATAATCGATAAGTCGCGCATCCCCGACATCGCCATGTTTAAGGTGCGGGGGATCGGAGTGGCTGTGAGGGTCAAAATATCCACGTTGGCGCGTAGCGCCTTGATTTTCTCTTTTTGTCTTACGCCGAATCTGTGTTCTTCATCGATGATAAGCAGGCCTAAGTTTTCAAATTTTGCCTCGGATTGCAGCAGCTTATGGGTGCCAATCACTATATCGACTTTGCCTTCTTCGAGCAGTTTCAGCACTTGAGTCTGCTCTTTGGCGGTTCTAAAGCGTGACATCACCTCAATTACGACGGGCCAGTCGGCAAATCTGTCTTTAAAGTTTTCGTAGTGCTGCTGGGCGAGTAGCGTGGTAGGCACCAGCACCACCACCTGCTTACCCGCATTCACCGCCACAAAGGCGGCGCGCATCGCGACTTCAGTCTTACCAAAGCCCACGTCACCGCAGACGAGGCGGTCCATGGCGACGGGGGATTGCATATCGGCAAGTACGGCATGAATCGCGCTTTCCTGATCGACGGTTTCTTCAAAGGGGAAACCTTGGGCAAATTGCGCATACTCTTCATCGTTGATGTCGCAGCTCTCACCTGGGCGAGCTTGACGGCGAGCGTAGACATCGAGCAGCTCGGCAGCCACATCGCGGATTTTCTCAATCGCTTTATTCTTTGCCTTGGCCCAAGTGTCGTTACCGAGTTTATTGACGTGAGCCTCGCCATCGGCGCCGACGCTGTAGCGGCTGATCATGTGCAGGTTAGACACGGGCACATAGAGTTTATCGCCGCCCGAGTATTCCAGCTGTAGGTATTCGGCCACTAATCCGCCGGTATCTAAGGTGACTAAGCCTTGATACAGCGCCACACCGTGCTCTAAGTGCACAATCGGCTGGCCGACTTTGAGCTCGGCTAAGTTTTTGATCAGAGTATCGTTGCTGATCTGGCGCTGTTTTTCACGGCGGCGCTGCTGGGAGATACGATGACCAAAGAGTTCGGTTTCGCAGATGATGCTGACGGCGGTTTGCTTTCCTAGCCCGAGTAAACAACCACGGGAGAGGGGAGAAACGATTAAACCCAGTTTGGCATCACTTTGAATAAACTCATCAAAATGGCCGAATAACGCTGGTTTTAACTGGATTTTACTTAAGAGTTCGAGCAAGGCTTCGCGGCGGCCTTCCGATTCGGCACTAAATAACATTCGCGGCGCACGCTCGGCGTAATCTTGCAGCGCAATCAGTGGTTGCTTTAACTTGTGATTAGCGCTTACCTCGGGCAACACACTGGCATCAATCTGCACTGCGCCAGCGACGGCATCGGGTTGTGGCGCAATAAACTGATAGCGAGGCAGCGGCTTAAAGGCGGCAAATAATTCTTCTATCAGTAAATACAGCTCTTTGGGTGCCAACAGCGGCCGCAATGGGTCGACCCGTCTGTCTTCATAACGGGTTTCCACCTCCTGCAAATGAGCACGGGCGGACTTTTCGATATCGCCTAAGGTGACTAACTGAGTGTCCTTCGGCAGATAATCGAACAGTGTAGCGACCTCATCGAAAAACAGTGGCAGATAGTTCTCAATGCCCGCGGGCATCAAATTGCGGCTCACCAGTTGATAAACTGATTCAGGCTCTTTGACTATGACCTCAAAGCGTCGGCGATAACGTTGCCTAAAACCTTCGATGGCGCTGCTGTCGGTGGGGAATTCCTTGGCGGGTAACAGGCGCACCGCATCGACGGGAGTGGATGAGCGTTGGGTTTCAGGATCGAAATGACGAATGGTCTCGACTTCATCATCGAACAGTTCGATACGCAGCGGCATATTCACGCCGGTGGGGAATATATCGAGAATCGAGCCACGAATGGCAAACTCGCCATGTTCGTAAACCTGTTCGACCAAGTGATAACCCGTGTCAGTTAACTGTTGGCGCACATCATGGAGTTGATATTTATCGCCTTTTTTAAGCACAAACACATTGGAGCTTAAATAGGATTTTGGCGGCAAGCGCATCATCAGCGTCGTCACCGGCACTATCACTACGCTGTGCTCGGCTTGGGTGATTTGCGACAGGGTTTCTAAACGCTGGGAAATCAAATCCTGATGGGGCGAAAAACTGTCGTAGGGCAGAGTTTCACGGTCAGGGAACAGTCGCACCTTAATCGCACTTTTGGCCAACAAATAGTTGAGCTCTAACTCGATACTCAATGCCGTCGGTGTATCACTGGTCACAATCAGTGTTGTGCCCTTGTGTTGGCGAACTAGGCTGGCGAGGGTAACGGCTTGACCAACCCCGGCGAGACACGACAGGGTTTGCATCTGAGTTCCATTTTTGACAACGGGCGGTGTTAGGGCTGAAATTTGTGTCATTGGCGTGGGATAAACTGATTCATTCACAATAAGTTGCGTTCATTGTAGTGACTTGGGCGCTAGGGTGCCAGCAAAAACGCTAGCCTTTATTGGCGCTCGTCACGGGCCTGTTTACGCAGTTTAAGTTGTTTTTGTTGCACATTGAGGCTCGCTTTGACCAGTTGCTCGACATCCGCATCCAATATTTGACTAAACTCGAGGTCAACGAGATAGGGCGATGCGGCGTTGGGGCTCTGTACTTGCAGCCCATCGGATTGGCTATCCTGTGAAACTAAGCAGGCCGTGACCTTGGCAAAACATAAAATGGCGACCAATTCCTCGTGGATAAATAAGGTCACTTTATATTGGCGACCAAGGGGGAGGGCCTCTTTGCTCATCAGGCGAATACCACTGCCACCAAACTGACAACCGCTAAACTTCTCGCCTTCTTGCACTTCTTTTTCGAGCACATGTTGCAGGACTAAATCGACCTTGCGGGATTGGAGTTTGAGAAAGTCCACCACTACCTTGGCTTCGTTGTCTAAATGCCGCAGTTGCAGCAGGCAACTGGCCTCGAGGGCTTTGACTTCGCTCAGTAGCTGGATCCCTAAGGATTGCATTGATCTTAAAGCCATTTCACTGGGTAGTGGCTGGTTTTCGTCCCAAAGGCTTAAGTAAGCGGTGAAGGGATGAGGCACACTAAAATACGGATTGGTGTCAGTGAACAAGGCTTGCCTCTTTATTTATAGGACCTAAACCCCTATTATCGTGCCCATCTTTATGATTTAGCAAGTTCAGCACACAGGACGCAGCCCTCTTTCAATGGATCTTCGATTTCCTCTCTACGTTGGTTACCGTTATTGGCGGGCCAGAAAAGCAAACGCCTTTGCTTCTTTTATTACTTTATTTGCCGTTTCGGGCATTTTTTTAGGGGTAGCGGCCTTAATCGTGGTCAGCTCAGTGATGAATGGCCTCGAAGGACAATTAAAACAGCGCATTCTAGGCGCCGTCCCCCAATTAACCGTGGTGACTGAGGCGCCCTTAAGCGATTGGACCATTCCTGCGGACAAACTCAAAGCCTTACCGGGCGTGCAGGGCGTGACGCCGAGTGTGTCGACTCAAGCTATGGTGCAGTCGGCGGCTAATATCCGCGCCGTGCAAGTCTTTGGGGTGTTTCCAGAGCTTGCCGAAAAACTCTCTATGGTGGCGCAGCATACCTATTCGGGCGCGTTTAACGAGCTAACTAGCGGCCAATATAAGGTCATCTTAGGCAGTGAGCTTGCCCGCCAATTAAAGGTGAGCCCGGGTGATACCGTGCGCCTGTTAAGCGGCGATGGCGTGGTATATTCGCCGCTCGGCCCAGTCCCTAGCCAACGCAAGTTTTTAGTGTCTGCCGTGTTTGAGATGGGCTCTCAGGTGGATGCGGGCGTTGCCTATATTCATTATCAAGATGCCAAACGTTTAATGCGTCAACCGAGCGATGAAATCAATCAGTTAAGACTGTATTTGAGCGATCCTTTTATGGCGCCAGCACTGGCTAAGGATGTAAAGCAGGTTCTTACTCAGCAGGGCATTGAGGCTACGACCAGTGATTGGCGCGACACCTATGGTCATCTGTTTAGTGCCGTGAAGATGGAGAAAAACATGATGTCGCTGATGTTGAGCCTGATTGTGGCCGTAGCGGCGTTTAATATAGTGTCAGCGCTGGTGATGATGGTGGTGGATAAAACCACCGACGTGGCGGTACTCAAAACCCAAGGCTTACGTACCTCGGCGGTGATGGGCATTTTTGTGGTGCAAGGTTTATTGAATGCGGTATTAGGTTTAGTACTGGGGCTGGTGGTCGGTATTCTGCTCACCCTTAATTTGAATGGCATTATGGCGACCCTAGGGATTTCCATTTTAGGCACTGGGCAAGTGCTGCCGGTTAAATTAGAACTGGGACAATTGTCGATGATTATTGTCGGCACCTTAGTCGTGACCTTAGTGGCGACCCTTTACCCCGCATTGCGAGCGGCACGGGTGCAACCTGCCACGGCGCTGCGTTACGAATAGCAGCGATGTAACAAATTACAACGTCGCTCCCATGATGAGAGGCGTGTTTGGACATGGGGTTTATACATGTCATTTAGAATCAATAGCGAGAATCTCAATGCAAGACGTGTTACTGCAAGTGCAGGCGGTGAGTAAGAGTTATCACGATGGCGATGTGACCACTCAGGTGTTGTCTGAGGTGGATTTACAGGTATTTAAGGGCGAGCAACTGGCGATTGTCGGCACATCCGGCTCGGGCAAGAGTACGCTGCTGCATATTATGGGCACCTTAGATAAACCTTCTGCCGGCAAAGTATTGTTAGCGGGTGAGGATTTATATCAGGTGAGCAGTGCTCGTCAGGCGCAGATCCGCAACCAAGATTTAGGTTTTATCTATCAGTTTCATCACCTTTTGCCTGAATTTAGTGCGCTGGAAAACGTGGCTATGCCGGCGTTTATTCAAGGCAGAGACCGCGCTCAGGCTCAGGCCGATGCCAAAGTGTTGCTCGAAAGAGTAGGGCTTGGGCACAGAATGAGCCATATTCCTGCCGAGCTTTCGGGCGGCGAGCGTCAACGGGTGGCAATCGCACGGGCGCTGATCAACAAACCCAAACTCGTACTGGCCGATGAACCGACGGGAAACCTCGATGCCAAGAGCGGCGAGGCGGTCTATGAGCTGATCCGCGAATTAGCTAATCAACTCGGAACGGCGTTTGTGGTGGTGACTCACGATCCTAAATTAGCGGCGCGGATGGACAGACAACTCACCATGAAGAATGGTTATCTGCAAGCTGTTGCGGAACACGCCCAATGAAAGGACCATTAGCCCTCTCCATTGGCTGGCGTTTTTATCGTGCGCGCCAATCCAATAGTTTTATTAGTTTTATCTCCTTTGCATCGACTGCGGGCATTGCGCTAGGGGTTGCAGTACTGATTGTGGTGCTCTCGGCCATGAATGGTTTCGAGCGTGAGTTAGAGCAGCGCTTGTTAGGCGTGATCTCCCAAGCCGATGTGGTCGGCGTGAATGAGCCGATTGCCGACTGGCGTGCGGTTGAGCAAACCGCCATGCAGATTGAAGGCATTACGGCGGCGGCACCTTTTATTCGGATGCAAGGATTAGTGCAAAAGCCCGGTGGTTTTCAGGGGCTTGCCGTTGTGGGAATCGACCCTGAGCAAGAGGCAAAAGTCTCGACCCTCTCGCAATTTATGTCGAAAGAGACTTGGCAAGGCTTGAGCGAGGATGACAATCACATCGTCCTTGGCGAGAGTCTGCTGAAAAAGTTAGGCCTCGAAGTTGGCGATACCCTCGCTCTGTATGTGCAAGATCTTGACCCTGAACATGCCGGCAGTTTACGGGCGGCCAAGAGCCATCGTTTTGTGGTGTCGGGTGTGTACCGCCTAGGTGGCGAGCTTGAGTTAACCACGGCGTATATTCCGATGCGCTATGCGGCGAATATTCTGAATTTACATCAAGGTGTCACTGGGGTGCGGATCAGTGTGGCGCAGGTGTTTGATGCGCCAGCGAAAATTCGTGAGTTGGGTTATGCCTTAAACCAGTCCGTTTATATCAGTGATTGGACGCGCACCCAAGGGCATTTATACCAAGATATTCAATTGGTTCGCACCATTATGTATCTCGTTTTGGTATTAGTGATTGGCGTGGCCTGTTTCAATATAGTCTCAACGCTAGTCATGGCGGTGCGGGATAAAGCCAGTGAAATCGCCATTCTGATGACCATGGGGTTAAGCCGCTTGTCTGTGATGGGGATTTTTATGGTGCAAGGCGCGTTAAATGGCCTTGTAGGCTGTGCCCTTGGCGGCGTGATCGGGATTGCGACTGCGGTGAATCTCAGTGGTATTGCCCGTGGTATTGAGCAGTTGCTCGGTATTCAACTCCTGTCGGCCGATGTGTATTTTGTGGATTTTCTGCCGTCAGAGCTGCATATGACGGATGCTGGTTTAGTGATAGCTACGGCGTTTGTGATGAGTCTTATCGCAACCCTGTATCCCGCGTGGAAGGCGAGCCAGATTGGCCCTGCGCAAGCATTGGCGGGTAGATAGAAAGTCTTTGAGCTGACATTAGCCAAAGCGCGGAATAGCTAAAACAGAATAACGAAAGCAGCAAACAAAAAGGCCAGTGAATTCACTGGCCTTTTTAATATGCGTTACGCTTGGAAGGGCGTGATTAACGCTTTAAACCTTCGTTCAGCAAAGGACGCATGGTTTTCACTAACTCAGTGGTCACCTTTGGTGAACCTGCAACGATGTTGCCAGAGATCAGGTAGTTATGACCGCCAGTAAAATCGGTGACTGTGCCACCCGCTTCGCGGCAGATTAAGTCGCCAGCGGCGATATCCCATGGCTTTAAACCGATTTCGAAGAAACCGTCTAAACGGCCAGCCGCTACATAGGCTAAGTCTAATGCAGCAGAACCTGCGCGGCGTAAGTCAGAACACTGACCGAACACTTCGCCAAAGATTGCCATGTAGCTTTCGGTGTGTTGACGGGCTTTGAATGGGAAACCTGTACCGATAATAGTTGGAGCCAGTTCAGTCACATTGGTTACGCGGATACGGAAATCGTTTAATTTGGCGCCTTTACCACGGATAGCGGTAAATAATTCTTCACGAACAGGATCGTACACAACGGCAACTTCAGTTTTGCCTTTGTGTTGCAGTGCAATAGAAACTGCGAAGTGGGGAATGCCTCTAACGAAGTTGTTAGTGCCATCCAGAGGATCAACTATCCATACATAGTCTTTATTTTCGCCACGGTTTTCGCCTTTTTCTTCACCCACGATAGTGTGATCAGGGTAAGATTTGCGAATTTGATAGGTAATGGCGGCTTCTGCTTCCTTATCTACACTGGTAACAAAATCGTTGACACCTTTAGCACTGACTTCAACTCGGTCAAGTTCAGTGTAGGCGCGCATAATAGTTTGGCCGGCCGCGCGGGCAGCGCGAACAGCAATCGTCAGCATCGGATGCATTGCAATCCCCTGGATGTTAAAGAACGTTAAAAATAGCGGGCGGCATTATACTCGATTTGAATGTTATATCAAATACCGATTTTCATATAAGCATTCACGCACGCCTGTGATAGTATTCGCTCCCTGTGTTTTGTGAATTAAATTAAGTCGTTTCATGCTAAGTAATATTCGTGTGATTTTAGTGGGGACATCGCACCCCGGCAATATTGGCTCGACCGCCAGAGCGATGAAGACCATGGGGTTATCGACCCTGTATCTTGCCGAACCAAGATGTGAAGTGGATGGTCAATCCATCGCCTTGGCGGCTGGTGCGTCTGACATCTTAAAGCATTTGGTGAAAGTGGATTCCTTAGCAGAAGCCATCGCCGATTGCAGTTTAGTGATTGCCACCAGTGCTCGCAGTCGTACCTTAGATTGGCCAATGCTCGATCCGCGTGAAGCGGGGCAAAAGCTGGTCACTGAGGGCTTATCAGGACCTGTCGCCATTGTCTTTGGCCGTGAAAACCATGGTTTGACCAATGAAGAATTGCAGCAATGTACATATCATGTGGCTATTCCTGCTAATCCTGAATACAGCTCATTGAATTTAGCGCAAGCAGTGCAGATTATTTGTTATGAGACGCGTGTCGCACACTTAGCGCAAACAGAGGCGCCACAGGTGGAGGAAGAGTATCCGCTTTCTGCCGATCTTGAGCGTTTCTTTGTGCACTTAGAAAGCACCTTATCATCGACAGGTTTTATTATTAAAAACCACCCCGGCCAAGTGATGACTAAGTTACGTCGTCTGTTTAGCCGTGCACGTATCGAAAGCCAAGAGATGAATATTCTTCGAGGCATTCTAACCTCGATAGATAAAGTGGTGGGTAATAAACAAAAATAGCCAAAGCACATTTGGCAAATAACGCTAATCGCGAAGGATTGAAGCATGGGTGTGATAGCTAGGCTAAAAGAAGACATTGAATCTATATATCACCGTGATCCCGCGGCGCGCAGCGCCTTTGAGATCTTGGTCAACTATCCTGGCATGCACGCCATTTGGCTGCACCGGATAAGCCATAAATTATGGAAGCGTGATTGGCGCTTAATGGCCCGTTGTTTATCGACTTTTTCGCGCTGGTTGACGGGAGTGGAGATCCATCCCGGTGCCACCATTGGCGATCGTTTCTTTATCGACCATGGTATGGGCGTGGTGATCGGTGAAACCGCCGAGATTGGCGATGATTGTACTTTATATCACGGCGTGACATTGGGCGGCACCACCTGGCAAGCGGGTAAACGCCATCCAACACTGGGTAATAACGTGGTCGTGGGCGCAGGGGCTAAGATTTTAGGTCCTATCACTATGCATGATGGGGCGCGTGTCGGCTCTAACTCTGTGGTGGTGAAAGATGTGCCTAAGGATACGACTGTGGTCGGGATCCCGGGGCGCGTAGTGGCCACACCTTCGCCACAATCGAAAGAGAAGTCTGAGCGTCGCAGCGCCATGGCCAAGAAATATGGTTTCGATGCGTATGCTGTGTCCCCCGATAATCCGGATCCCGTCGCGAACGCTATCGGGCAAATGCTGGACCATATGCATTTAATGGATTCAAAAGTGCAGGAATTGTGTCAAGCCATTCAGCGCTTAGGTGGCGATGTCTGCACCGAAAGATTGCCAGAGCTGAATGTGGGTGAGTTTAACGACGCGGAAAAAGCCGCTGCCGATAAGCGCCAGAGTGCGCTCGACGAGTTTGACCCCAGCATTTAATAAGGTGTTTGGCGCAGTGGCATGTTGATATTAATCCACATGCTTCTGCCACCGATGATTGCCATTCAATCACTACTGTGGTTGGGCAGTTTTTGAACAGAGTGGACCTAGGTGGTTAGCATTCATTCTAAGAGAGTGCGTTAGATCCCGATATGGGGGCGATTAGGACGATTAATTGCCCCTTTAGCATTGAATCTTAGGGCAGAAAAAGGTTAAATACCCCACCAAGATGAAAGGGTATTGGTTCACTGCACGCTTATATACCTGAGTGTTTTACTAGGTTTTATACTTGACTGAAATACTCGGGTATGTTGAAATAACCCCATACCTGTTTGGGAGCTATGGTAGTTATGAAACTTACATCTAAAGGTCGTTATGCAGTAACCGCAATGCTCGATGTGGCCATCCACTCGGCTTCGGGACCGGTTCCCTTAGCGGATATCTCTGAAAGACAAGGGATTTCGCTTTCCTATCTGGAACAACTCTTCGCAAAGTTACGTAAACATGGCCTAGTGGCCAGTGTCCGTGGTCCAGGTGGTGGTTATCGCTTAGGCCTCGAAGCTAATGATATTTCTGTTGGCATGGTGGTCCATGCCGTTGACGAGTCTGTCGATGCGACTCGTTGTCAAGGACTAGGCAATTGCCAGAGTGGAACTCGCTGCTTAACGCACTCGCTCTGGGGCGATTTAAGCAAACAAATTTCAGATTTTTTAGATGGTATCAGTCTTGCTGGCTTAATGCAGAAACGAGATGTGCAGTTTATCTCGCTTAAGCAAGACACTATGCAAAAGGAGCAAAGAGTCAGCTTATAGGCTTTTTGTTATACGATAAAAATTATTTTTGTACGTTGTATGTAGCCTCGGCAGAGACTGCTAAGTACGGAGTGTGTTATGAAGCTTCCTATCTATTTAGATTATGCCGCCACCACGCCAGTTGATCCGCGAGTCGCGGAAAAAATGTTCCAATACATGACGATGGATGGCATCTTCGGTAACCCAGCATCACGTTCTCACCGTTATGGCTGGCAAGCGGAAGAAGCGGTGGATGTGGCGCGCAGCCAAGTGGCAGATCTGATCAATGCCGATCACCGTGAAATCGTGTTTACCTCAGGTGCAACCGAATCAAACAACCTGGCGATCAAAGGCGTAGCGCATTTCTACAATAAGAAAGGCAAGCACATCATCACCAGCAAGACTGAACATAAAGCGGTACTCGATACCTGCCGTCAGCTTGAGCGTGAAGGTTTTGAAGTCACTTACTTAGAGCCAGATGCCAACGGCATCATTCCGATGGAACGTTTAGAAGCGGCGATGCGCGACGACACCATTCTTGTCAGCATCATGCATGTGAATAACGAAATCGGTGTGATCCATGATGTGGATGCCATCGGCGAGTTATGCCGCTCAAAAGGCATTATCTTCCATATGGATGCTGCACAAAGCGCGGGCAAATTACCTATCGATGTACAAACGACTAAGGTCGACCTGATTTCTATCTCTGGCCACAAAATGTATGGTCCAAAAGGGATTGGTGCTCTGTACGTTCGCCGTAAGCCACGTATTCGCTTAGAAGCCCAAATGCACGGCGGTGGCCATGAGCGTGGTATGCGCAGTGGTACTCTGGCGACTCACCAAATCGTTGGTTTAGGCGAAGCGGCTGCGATTGCAAAAGCTGAAATGGCAACGGACAACGCCCGTATCGCTAAGCTGCGTGACAAGTTATGGAATGGCATCAAGCACATCGAAGAGACGTATGTAAACGGCGATATGACTCACCGTGTGAGCGGTAGCCTGAACGTCAGCTTCAACTATGTTGAAGGTGAGTCGCTGATGATGGCATTAAAAGATTTAGCGGTTTCATCGGGTTCTGCCTGTACGTCAGCCAGTCTCGAGCCAAGCTACGTGTTACGTGCGCTCGGTTTAAATGATGAAATGGCGCATAGCTCAATTCGTTTCTCAATCGGTCGTTTTACCACCGAAGAAGAAATCGACCACGCTATCGAAACTATTACACAATCTATTGATAAATTAAGAGAAATGTCTCCATTGTGGGAGATGTTCAAAGATGGCATCGACCTGAATCAGGTGCAGTGGGCACATCATTAATTCGACCATTTACAATAGATAATTTTGGAGCAGTACCATGGCTTACAGTGAAAAAGTGATAGATCATTATGAGAACCCACGTAACGTTGGTTCTTTCGACAAGAACGATCCTTCGGTCGTGACCGGTATGGTGGGAGCGCCTGCCTGTGGTGACGTGATGAAGTTACAGCTGAAAATCGGCGCTGACGGCATCATCGAAGACGCTAAGTTCAAAACCTACGGTTGTGGCAGCGCGATTGCGTCTAGCTCACTGGTAACCGAGTGGGTGAAAGGCAAGACTATCGAGCAAGCGGCGGCCATCAAAAACACCGATATCGCGGAAGAATTAGCCTTGCCACCAGTGAAAATCCACTGTTCCATTTTGGCAGAAGATGCCATTAAAGCGGCTATCGACGAGTACAAATCGAAACAAGCTAAGTAACATCTGGAGTTAAGATGGCGATTACAATGACCCCAGCGGCAACTGAGCGTGTCAGATCTTTCTTAGCGAATCGAGGCAAGGGCATCGGCCTGCGTCTCGGCTTAAAGACCTCTGGCTGTTCCGGTATGGCTTATGTGCTTGAGTTTGTTGATGCGCTGAATGATGACGATGAAGTGTATGATATTGATGGTGTAAAAATCATTATCGATGCGAAAAGCTTCATCTATCTACAGGGCATTGAGTTGGATTTTGTTAAAGAAGGCCTGAACGAAGGTTTCCAATTTAACAATCCTAACGCAAAAGGTGAGTGCGGTTGCGGTGAGAGTTTCACTGTTTAATTGCCGAATTGACGCATGAATTATTTCGAGCTGTTTAAGTTTTCCCCTGCCTTCGATATTGACACCGCTGTGCTTGCAGAACGCTACCGCGAACTGCAACGGGCGGTGCATCCCGATAAGTTTGCCAACGATACCGAGCAACAACGTTTATTGTCGGTGCAACGCACTGCGCAAGTGAATGACGGTTATCAAACCCTAAAAGATCCTATCCGCCGTGCCGAGCATATGCTGTCGCTACGTGGTATCGATTTAAGCCACGAAACCACTACAGTGAAAGACACTGCATTTTTAATGCAGCAGATGGAATGGCGCGAGGCGTTAGAAGACATTCGCGATAGCGCCGATCCTCAAGAAAGCATTGATGAGTTATACGACTCTTTCGCGGCATATCGGACAAAGTTGACGAAATTGGTCACCGCACAGCTAAGCAGTGACAGCGAAGAAGATGCCTTGTTAGCGGCAGATCAAGTACGCAAGCTTAAATTTATGGCAAAATTACACGATGAGCTGACGCGTATCGAAGACGCGCTGCTCGATTAATTTTCCCTATTGCAGTTATTTAGCCGATTCAGACGGGTCTGAGTCGGCGTTACTAAGTTGGATACATATGGCCCTTTTGCAGATTGCAGAGCCCGGACAAAGCGCCGCGCCGCACCAACATAGACTTGCCGTTGGCATCGATTTAGGTACCACTAATTCCCTCGTGGCCGCAGTTCGCAGCGGCGTAACGGCGACCTTACCCGATGAATATGGACAGCATTCTTTACCTTCTATCGTCCGTTACACTCAAGATGGCATTGAAGTCGGTCAGGTGGCGGCGTTAAGTTCTGCGCAGGATCCAAAAAACACTATCGTATCGGTCAAGCGCTTTATGGGCCGCAGCCTCACGGATATTCAATCTGGTGAGCAAGCGTTCCCATACCAGTTTGAAGCCAGTGAAAACGGTTTACCGCTGTTTGTTACGCCCCAAGGGCAAGTGAATCCGGTGCAAGTGTCGGCGGAGATTTTACGTCCTCTGGTTGAACGCGCTGAGAAAACCCTTGGTGGCGAGCTGCAGGGCGTCGTGATCACTGTGCCAGCGTATTTCGATGATGCACAGCGTCAAGGGACAAAAGATGCCGCGTCTTTGCTCGGTGTTAAAGTATTGCGCCTGCTCAACGAGCCTACTGCGGCGGCAATCGCCTACGGGTTAGATTCGAAGCAAGAAGGTGTGATCGCGATTTACGATCTCGGCGGCGGTACCTTTGATATCTCTATTCTGCGTTTAAATCGCGGCGTTTTTGAAGTGCTGGCCACGGGCGGCGATTCGGCGCTGGGCGGCGATGACTTTGACCATCTGTTGCAGGCGCATATGCAGCAAGTATGGCAATTGACGAACCTTGATCCGCAGCTAAGCCGTCAGTTATTGATTGAAGCGCGCCGCGTGAAAGAAGCCTTAACCGATGCGAGTGAAGTCGAAGCGAGCCTGACACTTGCCGATGGCACTGTGCTCAAGCAAGTCGTGACCAAAGCTGAATTTGATAACTTAATCAGCGCATTAGTGAAGAAAACTATCGCCAGCTGTCGTCGTACCCTACGTGATGCGGGCGTAACGGCTGATGAAGTGTTAGAAACCGTGATGGTGGGTGGTTCAACCCGCGTGCCATTAGTGCGTGAACAGGTTGAAACCTTTTTCGGTAAGGCGCCATTAACCTCTATCGACCCAGATCGCGTCGTTGCGATTGGCGCGGCGATTCAGGCCGATATTCTGGTCGGTAACAAACCCGAGTCTGAATTATTACTGCTCGATGTGATCCCTTTGTCATTAGGGATTGAGACCATGGGCGGTTTAGTGGAGAAAGTGGTTTCTCGTAACACCACGATTCCTGTGGCCCGCGCCCAAGAGTTTACCACCTTTAAGGATGGTCAAACGGCGATGGCCTTCCATGTGGTGCAGGGCGAGCGTGAGTTAGTCGATGATTGTCGCTCACTCGCACGCTTTACGCTTAAAGGTATTCCCCCGTTAGCGGCTGGCGCAGCCCATATTCGTGTGACCTTCCAAGTCGATGCCGATGGGTTGCTGAGCGTTACCGCGATGGAGAAATCCACCGGCGTGCAATCGAGTATTCAGGTCAAGCCTTCGTTTGGTTTATCGGATACTGAAATCGCGACTATGCTCAAGGACTCGATGAAACATGCGAAGGAAGACATTAGTCGTCGTATGCTGGCCGAGCAGCAAGTGGAGGCGGCAAGGGTACTTGAGTCGTTAAATGCGGCGCTTGCAAAAGATGGCGACCTGCTAACAAGTGATGAGCGTCAGCAGATTGATTCAGTCATGGCGCAACTTGCAGAAATTGCCCGTGGTGATGATGCCGATGCGATTAAGCAAGCGATTGAAGTCCTTGATGAACATACTCAGGATTTCGCCGCGAAGCGTATGGACAATTCTATTCGAGTGGCCTTTAAGGGTCAGTCAATTGACAACATATAGGTGATGTGATGCCCCAGTTAGTCTTTCTTCCCCATGCTGAGTTATGTCCTGATGGCGCAGTGTTGGAAGCCAAAGTAGGTGAAACGATTCTCGATGTGGCGCTGCGTAACGGCATCAATATTGAGCATGCCTGTGAAAAATCCTGTGCCTGCACCACATGCCATTGCATCGTGCGTGAAGGCTTTGATGAGTTAGAGCCAAGCGATGAGCTTGAAGATGATATGCTCGATAAGGCATGGGGACTCGAGCCTGAGAGCCGTTTGTCTTGCCAAGCCAAAGTTGTCGATAGCGATCTGGTGATTGAAATTCCGAAGTACACTGTGAATATGGTGAGCGAAGGTTAATCAACCCGATGCGATGATATCGTCAAAAACCAGTCCATGTGACTGGTTTTTGGCTTCTGGCGCCCAGCATTTGCGCAAGCAATAATTGCCATGATTGATTTATCCTAATCCGAGCGTATGATGCGCTCAAAATGAAATGGTTGTCGGAGACCAAAATGAGAATCGCGATCCTATCGCAAGGGCCTGAGCTATATTCCACAAAGCGACTCGTTGAGGCTGCGACATTACGTGGTCACGAAGTCAAAGTGATCAATCCGCTCGAATGCTATATGAACATCAATATGCGTCAGTCGAGCATCCATATTGGTGGGGAAGAATTGCCGCCTTTTGATGCGGTGATCCCGCGTATTGGTGCATCTATTACGTTTTATGGCTCAGCTGTGCTGCGCCAGTTTGAGATGATGGGCGTGTATGCGCTCAATGATTCCGTAGGCATTTCTCGCTCCCGCGATAAGTTACGTTCGATGCAGTTGATGTCACGCCGTGGTATCGGCTTGCCGATCACCGGCTTTGCCAATAAGCCAAGCGATATTCCTGATCTTATCGACATGGTGGGCGGCGCGCCGCTTGTGATCAAGTTGCTTGAGGGCACGCAGGGCATTGGGGTGGTGTTAGCCGAAACTCGCAAAGCGGCTGAGAGTGTGATTGAAGCTTTTATGGGATTAAAAGCCAACATCATGGTGCAGGAATACATTAAAGAAGCCAATGGCGCCGACATTCGCTGCTTTGTGCTAGGCGATAAAGTGATTGCAGCGATGAAACGCCAAGCCATGCCTGGGGAGTTTCGCTCAAACCTACACCGTGGCGGCACCGCAAGTTTAGTTAAACTGACCCCCGAAGAGCGTTCAGTCGCAATTCGTGCAGCCAAAACCATGGGCCTCAATGTGGCGGGTGTCGATTTACTGCGTTCAAATCATGGCCCTGTGGTGATGGAAGTGAACTCCTCGCCAGGTCTTGAAGGGATTGAAGGCGCCACCGCAAAAGATGTTGCTGGTGCCATTATCGAGTTTGTTGAAAAGAACGCCCTCAAGGCAAAAAAGCCCACTCAAGCGTAGAGTTAACGCGTTCTTAAGCTACACTCAGGAGAGCAAGGTTTAGCTGCAGATGGCACAAGGGGGAGCGGATGTCGTTAAAGTGGATTGACTCATTAGATATCGCCTTAGAATTGCTGGAGAAGCATTCTGAGGTTGACCCCCACAAGCTGCATTTTACTCAGTTATATGAGTGGGTATTAGCCCTCGATGATTTTGATGACGATCCTAAGCATTGTAATGAGCGGATATTAGAAGCCATTCAGCAATGCTGGATTGAAGAGAAATAACCATCGCCCTGATGGGGCATCTTGTCCCGCAAAAAGCGCACTTACGTGACAATTGTCACGTTTAGTGATCTCTTAAAGGGGATTTTTGTAGGAGTTTGATCGGCATCAAATTCATTTTAAGTGAATGACGTACCTTGTTATGTATCAGTTAAGTGGTTAAGCGCTTAATGTTATTCTGGCTACGCAAGGATGTTCACATGAAACTTTTGTTTGCTTTGTTATTCACACTGTTACCCGCCTTGGCATGGGCTCATCCTGGTCATGGTGGTGTTGGTATCTTCCATCATTTGCTCGATTTAGCCCCTGCCATTATTTTGGTCGCCTTGATTGCGTGGGCGAGCATTTGGGCAAAAAATAAAAAATAACCCCTGAGTCTTTGGCAAATATGCCAATTTAGTTGTGTTGTTATCCTTTCGCCAGTCCAGTCGAATGACAGGTCTGGCGTTTTTGTGTGATCAATCTGGTTACAAATCCAGCCAATGTGCGCAATATCTCAGACTTATTTGCTTTAAAGATAGGATTTGTTTTTTAAATTTCGTATAATCCGCGCGAATTTTTCAAACTTGCTGACAAAGGAAGCTTGTTATGGCGATCGAACGCACATTTTCTATCATTAAGCCTGATGCAGTTGCTAAAAACCACATCGGTGCAATCTACAACCGTTTTGAAACTGCTGGTCTGAAGATCGTTGCAGCTAAAATGTTACACCTGACTAAAGAACAAGCTGAAGGTTTCTATGCTGAGCATAGCGAGCGTGGCTTCTTCGGTGCTCTGGTTGCTTTCATGACTTCTGGCCCAATCATGGTTCAAGTATTAGAAGGCGAAAACGCTGTTTTAGCTCACCGCGAAATTTTAGGTGCAACTAACCCAGCTCAAGCGGCTCCAGGTACTATCCGTGCTGATTTCGCTCAAAGCATCGACGAAAACGCAGCTCACGGTTCTGATTCTTTAGAATCAGCAGCACGTGAAATTGCTTACTTCTTCAGTGCTGAAGAACTGTGTCCACGTACTCGTTAATTTGAGTGCCAGACCGAAGAAGGGAGCCTAAGGGCTCCTTTTTTATTTAGTTTTTAAAAAATTTTAAAAAACTTCCTTGAAATCCGCTTTCCTATCCTTATATCTATTGCAGGATCGCTCGATGAGGATCCCAATCGATTCTGTGCCGCTAGGACAGAAGTTAATTTAGGCGAGGTAAATGCGTTTTCAATTGAAAAACGTTCGCCACTTTCCATATTGCTTAAGACAAGGATATGAATATGCGTACTTATGATTTAACTCCTCTTTACCGTAGTGCTATTGGTTTTGATCGTTTAGCCCAGATGGCAGAACATGCTGCCGCGAATAATGGCAACTCAGGTTATCCTCCATATAACATTGAACTCCTTGGCGAAAATCGTTATCGCATTACTATGGCCGTGGCCGGGTTCTCGATGGAAGAGCTTGAGATCAGTAGCGAAGGTGAGAAATTACTGGTGAAAGGCAATAAGGCCGAGAGCCAAACCGAGCGTAAATACCTATACCAAGGTATTGCCGAGCGCGGGTTTGAACGCACTTTCCAACTGGCGGATTATGTGACTGTATTGGGTGCCAGTTTAGAGAATGGTTTATTGAACATTGATTTAGTGCGTGAAATCCCAGAAGCGTTAAAACCACGCAAGATTGAAATCACCACCTCGCGCCTATTAGACGGTCAATCCTAATCCTGAATCGCAAGGATAAAGAAGGGGAGCTTAGTGCTCCCCTTATTGTTATCCCACCAATTAAAATCCCATGAGGTCTATGTCAAAGCCTTGCGATGGCAAGCTCACATAGGGTTAATGGGGATATCAGCGCTATGCTCTCATCGCTTTCTCGCCGCGGGCCAGACCCACAACGCCCGAGCGCGATACTTCAACTACCTTGGTCACTTCACCCATGGAGTGAATAAAGGCATCGAGTTTCTCGGTCGTGCCCACCAATTGAATGGTGTAGAGATTGGCGGTGACATCGACAATTTGCCCACGGAAGATATCGGCGGTACGCTTAATTTCTTCCCGTAATTCCCCTTGGGCGCGGACTTTAACCAGCGCCAACTCCCGCTCGATATAAGCCGATTCGGTGACATTCGACACCTTAAGCACATCGACTAACTTGTGCAGCTGTTTCTCGATTTGCTCTAGCACTTTTTCGTCGGCCACTACGGTAATATTGAGGCGCGATAAGGTGTTATCATCGGTTGGTGCCACAGTTAAACTTTCGATGTTGTAACCGCGCTGGGAAAACAGGCCGACAACACGGGATAGGGCGCCGGATTGGTTTTCGAGTAATACAGATATAATTCGACGCATTAGCATTTCTCCGTTTTGCTTAACCACATTTCATTCATCGCGCCGCCGCGGATAAGCATGGGATACACGTGCTCAGTCTCATCCACCATAATGTCGATAAATACCAGTCTGTCTTTCATGGCAAGGGCTTCGGCCATCTTAGACTCAAGCTCAGCAGGATCGCTAATCGTCATGCCAACATGGCCATAGGCTTCGGCAATTTTGGCAAAGTTGGGGACGGAATCCATATAGGAATGGGAATGGCGACCCGAGTAGATCATATCCTGCCATTGTTTCACCATACCAAGGAAACGGTTGTTTAAGTTGATAATTTTAACAGGCGTATCGTATTGCAGAGCGGTTGAAAGCTCTTGAATATTCATCTGAATCGAACCATCGCCCGTGACGCACACAACGGTTTCGTCCGGCATTGCCATTTTGACTCCCATAGCAGCGGGTAAGCCAAAGCCCATGGTGCCAAGGCCACCGGAGTTAATCCAATGACGAGGTTTATCAAAGGGATAATAGAGCGCGGCAAACATTTGATGCTGGCCTACATCCGAGGCGACATAGGCCTCACCCTTAGTGAGTTTGTAAAGGGTTTCAATCACTTGCTGTGGTTTTATCCGGTTGCTTTCCTTATCGTATGCCAAGCAGTTGCGGTTACGCCACACTGTGATTTCTTGCCACCATTGATTAATTGCCTCGCTATCGTTGCTCTCCTTCGACTCCTCGAGCAGGGCTAGCATGCTGTCTAATACGATATCGGCCGAGCCAACGATGGGGATATCCACTCGTACGGTTTTTGAAATCGATGAAGGGTCGATATCAATATGTAAGATGGTGGCATTAGGGCAGTATTTTTCGATGTTGTTGGTGGTTCTATCATCGAAACGCACACCAATCCCGAAGATAAGATCGCAGTTATGCATGGTCATGTTGGCTTCATAACGACCGTGCATCCCCAGCATTCCTAAGCTGTTTTTATGGGTGCCAGGGAAGGCGCCAAGCCCCATCAAGGTGCTGACAACGGGGATATTTAACTTTTCCGCTAGGGCTAAGATCTGCTTTTCACTGCTTGAGATAATGGCGCCGCCACCCACATAAAGCACAGGTTTTTTCGCGGCGAGCAATGCCTGCAATCCACGGCGAATTTGACCCTTATGGCCCGATGTCGTTGGATTATAGGAGCGCATTTTAATGCTCTCGGGGTAAATATAGTCGTGCAGTAATGCAGGATTGAGGCAATCCTTTGGCAAGTCGACAACCACGGGGCCGGGGCGACCCGTGGAGGCAATATAAAAGGCTTTTTTAATGATCTCAGGAATTTGAGTGGGATCTTGTACTAAAAAGCTGTGTTTGACGACAGGGCGTGAAATCCCAATCATGTCGCATTCTTGGAACGCATCGTTACCGATTAAATTGCTCGGCACTTGGCCAGATAACACCACTAATGGAATTGAATCCATATAGGCGGTGGCGATGCCGGTAATAGCATTGGTGGCACCTGGGCCTGAGGTCACGAGTACCACGCCCACTTTACCCGTGGCACGGGCATAACCATCGGCCATATGCACGGCGGCTTGTTCGTGACGAACCAGAATATGTTCAATACCGGGGATAAGGTGCAGGGCGTCGTAGATATCTAACACTGAGCCGCCAGGGTAACCAAATATGTGCTTTACACCTTCATCGATAAGGGATCGCACAATCATGCTGGCGCCGGATAACTTCTCCATGTGAAACTCCTATTGCATAGTACCGTTACGGTAAACAGTATCTTGTTACAGCGACGGTAATCGCTCTAAAAATAAGCCTGAAGGGTAATTCAGACTCCGATTGCTGAGCTTGAAATCATCGATTTCAAGCGCTCATCCCTTTGGATGCAGCAGCTGTTGCAATGAACAGAATTTCATCATATTCAAAAAAGAACACATTTCAAGGCTTTTATGTAAAAAATAACCAACTTGAAACAATTTCATGTTTGGGCGCGATAAACGCTTATGAAACGGGAGTTTTTGTGTGGGATAGTTTTATTTAATTACTTTAATTAGAATGGGTTAGCTGATTTACAATGAAAAACGGCACCCAAGCTACTATATATAACCTAAGTGCCGTTTATTTAGAAAACGCTTAATTTGTTACAAATCAACTACAAAAGAGAGATAAACCATAATTGCTTGGTTTAGGTGGCATAAAGATGCCATCACTCTTTCGGCTTGGGTTGATGAGCCGAACGGTTAAATTGACAGAATCCCACTAACAATACCGCCGTCAGCATCAATGCTGAGAAGGGCACTGCGGTGCCATTATAAAACAGCGCGAGTAATGGGCCTGCTAAGGCGCCGCAGCCAAATCTTAAGGTGCCAATTACCGCCGTGGCCGTGCCCGTTTCCTGCTTAAACTTCATCAGCACAATGGCATCGGCGTTGACTGACATAATACCAAGACTGCCCATAAGTGGGATAAGCATCAACACGGTGAAGTGATAACTGAGCCCCAGTAAATTAACCCCCAGTAAACCGACCGCCGCCAGCGCACCGAAGAAGGTCGATACGTGCAGCATCCTTAACGAGCCATAACGCCCCACAATTCGGGTATTGATAATATTTGCCAGCATCAGCGCGCCCACATTGGTACTAAAGAGTAGGGCAAATAAGGATTTATCTAAGGAAAAAACCTCCATATAGACAAAGGGCGATGCGGTTAAATAACAGAAAAACGCAAAGGAGGTGAGTACACCGCTGGCAATATTTAATTTAACGCCGGGACGTGAAAACACCGTCGCATAAGCCCCTAAAAAGGATTTTTGACTGCGGCTACTCAGATCTTTATCGCTGGGCATTCTTAACAGCGTAATGACCAACAACAGCAACAACATGGCATAGGCCGATTGGATAAAGAAGATCAAATGCCATTCACCAAGCTCGAGGATAAGGCTACCGATGCTTGGGGCTAATAATGGCGCTAACATCATGATTAAACTGACATAAGACATGCCTTTAGCCGTGTTTTCACCATAGACTTCTTTGATATACCCAGGGACAACCACGGTGGCCGCGGCGCCGATAAAGGCTTGTAAAAAGCGCAGGCCCAAAAACACTTCAATCTGTTCGGCTAAGCCGAGCAATAGGCTGACTAACATAAAGCCTGAGAGGCCCATTATTACCAAAGGGCGACGGCCAATACGGTCGGCAAGGGGGCCAAAACACAGCATGCCGAGGGCATAGCCTCCTAGGTAAACACTCAAGGATTGTTGGACTAGGGTGATATCGGTATGAAAACTCTGGGCAAGTGTTGCCATAGCGGGCAAATACATGTCGATCGCGAGCGGCGTGATCGCGACAATGGCGGCGAGCATAGGGATCAGCAGAGCCAAGTGGGGAATGCTGCTCGGTTTAGTCGGATAGCTTGACGGTTGTGGATCCACAGTTACCTCGGGTGGCGAAAGAAGGCGATATTAAGTGTTATGTCACTCGAAAACCGAAATTGTAGGGTTACAATTTTGCCTAATGGCGACTCATTTTGCCTCAATTACCATAGCGTAATTTCGCCATGAACATTGGAGGAGTATAGGGAAGAAATGAGTGGCCGGCGAAGAGTCTCTCAACCGTCATAGGCACAGTTGATTTAAGTCCTCGGCTTTGTATCGAGTCTAAGGATATTAAGGCATAACATAGTAAAACGCTCAGGCAAATAAGCCAATCTCGATGACGATATCTTTACACTTAAATTGTAACCAAAATGGATTTTATGTCCTTGTATTGCATTGATGTGCTCAGGCACGCCTTAGCGTCATTCATTCGACTGAGATTGTCACTCCAGTGTCATCTGTATGTCATCTAACCGTCTTGAATGCGGATTAGTTTAATGGGCTTTAGCTTAACCCTACGACTAATAACAACACATTCAGGAATGATGCAATGAACACAAAACGACTGCCGCTGGCCGGTGCGATACTGGCAAGTATACTCCTTGGTGCCTGTAATGGTGATGACGGTACCAATGGTGAGCAGGGGGATAATGGCTTCAATTCATTAGTTAAAGTGACCGCACTCGCCATAGGTGATGCGAACTGTCCCGCCAGTGGTCAACGTATCGATACAGGGCTTGATGCGAATCGTAATGGCGAGTTGGAAGAAACTGAAATCGATGCGGCGCAAACACAATTTATTTGCCAACCTCAAGCTGCGGGAGTCACAGCTGAGCTGATTGGCCGTCATCAAACGGGCGTTTATGGCCTGAGTGCCGCTGAGATTGTCGAATATCACAGTGCTTCTCAGCGTATTTTTGTGGTTAATGCGAGAAGCGGTAAAGTCGACATTATCGATGCTCACTTACTTGGTAATGCGACCACGGCAACTGCGCCATTAGCCTTGAATAATCTTGATAAGCTCGGCGAGCTGGATGTCGCCAAGGATGTGGGCTTAAGTTTTATGGGCAGCGTTAACAGCGTCAGTATTTCTGGTAACTTGTTAGCGGCGGCCATTGAGCGCGGCGATGCGGCGGGCAATAAGACTCAAGCCAATGGTTATGTGGCTTTCTATCAACTCAACGGCAATGACACGCCGCAGTATCTTAGCGCGGTTGAAGTTGGTGCATTACCGGATAACGTGGTGTTTAGTCATGATGGTAAAACGGTACTCGTTGCCAACGAAGGCGAACCAAATCAAGACTATAGTGTCGATCCTGAGGGCAGTGTGGCCATTATCGCCATTGCGGATGGTAAACCCGCAGCGACGGCAACGCTAGTGACATTCACCGAGTTCAATCAGGGCAATGCTCGCTATAATGAAATCACCAAGGACATTAAAATCAATGGCCCTATGGCCACTGTCGCGCAGGACTTAGAGCCTGAGTATATCAGTGTCAGTCCCGATAACAGCCGTGCCTTCGTGAGTTTGCAGGAGAACAATGCCATCGCCGTGATTGATATCGCCAATGCCAAAGTGGCGAAGATTTTACCTTTGGGACTGAAGGATTACGGTCTTGATGTGAATAAAATTGATGCAAGTGATAAGGACGATATGATCAACCTTCAGGCCTATGCGGGCGTATATGGCATGTATCAGCCTGATACCGTAGCGAGTTACCGTTGGAATAATGCTGATTTTATTGTTACCGCAAACGAAGGGGATTCCCGCGACTATGCTGGGTTTTCGGAGGAAGCCCGCGCCGGTGACTTAACCTTAGATCCTAATCATCCACAATTTGCCGCCGCGAAAGATAAGACTCAATTAGCCCGTTTGAAAGTGACTAAGAGTATGGGGGATGAGGATAACGACGGCGATTATGACAAAATCGTGAGCTTCGGCGCGCGCTCCTTCTCAATCTGGACGGCTGATGGTCAACAGGTGTTTGACAGTGGTAGCGATTTTGAGCGGATCACCGCAGCCTTATTAGGCAATAACTTCAACAATAACAACGAAGAAAACAAAGGCGATAGTCGCAGTGACGATAAGGGACCCGAGCCTGAAGCCTTAGCCCTCGGCAAAATTGGCCAGAAACTCTATGCCTTTATCGGGCTTGAACGTACCTCTGGTTTTATGATTTACGATGTGACCAATCCCTTTGACGTGCATTTTGTTGATTATGTGGTAAACCGAGATTTTGAGGCGGATTTCAGCATAGATACAGATACTGGCGAAGTGAAAGGCGATGCCAGTTTGGCGGGAGATTTAGGGCCAGAAGGCATGAAGTTTGTGAGTACAGAGAAGAGTCCAAATGGTCAACCTCTGCTGATTATCGGCAATGAAGTCAGTGGCACAACCAGCGTGTACCAGATTAAGGTGCAATAGCCATAGTTTGTGTTCAAGGTGCTATAACGTTACATCTCGACACCTAAAATGCTTGTGATTAACCAAGTTTAAAACGCCAGAGCATCACTCTGGCGTTTCTTTTTGCTTCTTTCTCGCGATAAAAATGCAACGTTAAACGACTGAATAGGCGTTTTGCTTGAGGGCATTAAAGGTGGATTCGATACATTCGAGCGCAAGCTGGAATTGGGTATCGTTTTCGGCGCCACCTAAACTTAAACGGATAAAGTTATCATGGCAGTTAAAGTCATCCCCATTACGGATCAGCACACCTTTCGCCGCTAAGGCGGTCACCAGATGATGGGCTTTAATGTCTTCGGGCAACTGAACCCAGCCATTTAAACCACGCCAGCGTTGAGTTAACCCCAGCCTGTCGCCCAATGCCATGCACTGCTGTTGACGCGAACGAACAATGGCATCGCGATTGGCGGTGATTTGCCCGCGCTTGATCAGTTGACAGGCGAGCTCCACATTGAGTGGCGAAACCATCCAGCACTGGCTATGAATGGCGAGGCGCAATGGCGCGATGAGCGGCTCGGGCACGAGGATAAAACCTTGCCTTAAGCCCCCTGAAAACAGCTTAGACAGGCTTGAAATGTAAATGACCCTCGGGCAATTCAGCGTCTGTGCTAACTGCCACAGCGGAGGGTGCCATTCTTCAGGGAGGCAATAATTCACATCATCTTCAATGATATAAAACTGATACTGCTCCGCGAGTGTTAACAGTTTTTCTCTCTGTTGCTCACTGTATTCAATGCAGGTAGGGTTTTGATTGTTAAGGGTTAAATACACCAGCTTAGGTTGGTGGATTTGCACTAAGGCTTCGAATCTAGCGAGGTCGACCCCGTCAGAGGTTAACGGCACGCCAATGCTATTGATACCTAATTGTTTTGCGCAAATTCGCACTCCGGGATAGCTGTACTGCTCGTGCAGGAGTACCTCGCCCTTGGTGAGGAAGGCATTAAGGCAGGCAAAAATGGCCTGTTGGCCACCATGGGTAAAGATCAATTGCTCGGGTTGCTGTTCAATCCCACGTTGTAAAAGCCAGTGGTGAAATACCTGCTGATGCTGATCTAAGGGGCTGGCGCGATAGCCAAGGAGTTGACTCAGTTTTGCAGGATCCTTAGCCAGTTGGCTTAGACAATCACTCAGGGTACTAATTTGATCCGTCAGCGGCTGCTGACACGTCGCCATATTGAGCTGCAAGTTACTGAGCTCTGGCACGGGAGAAGCGTTGACATAAGTCCCATCACCGATACGTGCTTCCACATAGCCGCGCTGCTCCGCAAGGGCGTAGGCCCGTGTGACAGTGCCTATGGTCACCCCTAACGCATCGGCTAAACGTCGCTGTGGTGGGAGTTTTGTACCATGGGGCAGGATTTTACGCAAAATGCCTTGCTCAATGGCACTGACGAGACGTTGATATTTAGGACCAGTAAATACCTCTAGATCTGGCGTCCAAATTGTACCCATGACAATAAATCCATTGATCTCCATTAATCTACCTATATTATTTATTGTATCGTTTATTGTCAAATATTGTATGCGTACAATTTAAGGTGTTTATGGATATTCAACTTGTCAATGACCCACAACTCTGGACCTTGATGGCCTCTGCAGCACTCTTTTGTGCAACCATGACCATGACTCCTGGGCCGAATAATATTTTACTCGCCAGCTCTGGCGCCCATTTCGGGGTGATGCGCACCATTCCGCATATTGCGGGGATCCGCTTAGGCTCGACTTCTCTGCATCTGTCGGTATTACTGGGACTTGGTGCTTTGTTCGAGGCGTTTCCGGTGTTGCATCAAGTGCTAAAGTATGCGGCATTAGTGTATTTACTGCACCTTGCCTATCGATTAGTGACCTCTCCCGTTAAGGCGGCACATTTGGATGAAGGGCGTAAGCCGATGAGTGTGATGGAGGCGGCGCTGTTTCAGTGGATTAATCCCAAATCTTGGATGTCGACCATTACCCTTTGCAGCGCGTTTACTTTAGGGGGCGATGGCTTTTGGCTCAGTGCGGTATTGGGCGTGCTGGTGTTTAATCTGGTGGGATTTCCCGCGTCCTTCACTTGGGTATTTGTGGGCGCTGCAATCAGTAAAAAGCTGAATACGGATAAACGTCGACGTCATTTTAACTGGTTTATGGGCAGTTTATTGTTGGTGTCCTTACCTATGATCCTGCGTTAAAGAGTGCTAATTGCGCTAAAAGCTTAAATATTCTGGGATACTGACTCGCGTAAGGATTGGCTTTATGCCATAACCAACATACTATTGGTGGCTTTTTTAGGTAACGGCCTTTTGGGATCCCATTGAGGCTTAGTTATACTTAGCCACCGCAAGTTAGTGATTAACTTGGGAGTGAGTATATGGAGGTTACTGCGTGAAGTTTCCCAGTTTAGTATCGTTAATGCCCGGTTTGGCGCAGATGCTGCAGTATGAGAAGCAATGGCTCAGGGATGATGTGAGGGCGGGATTATCTGTGGCGGCGGTTGCTTTACCCGTTGCTATCGCCTACGCCCAATTGACCGGGGTTAATGCCGCCGTGGGTTTATACTCCTGCGTGCTGCCCATGTTGGTATATGCACTGTTTGGCACATCTAGACAATTGATTGTTGGTCCCGATGCCGCCACCTGCGCCGTGATTGCCGCAGTGGTGACGCCGCTTGCAGCAGGCGATAGCATGAAGCACTGGCAATTGGTGATGACCATGACGGCGATGACCGGCTTTTGGTGCTTAATCGCCAGCCGTTTTCGCCTTGGGGTATTAGCTGACTTTCTCTCCAAACCTATCCTAATGGGGCTACTCAATGGTGTGGCGATCACCATTATCGTTGGCCAATTCTCGAAAATTTTTGGTTTTACCTTCGATGAACGTTATTTGATTGAGCGTTTATCCGGTGCGCCTTCCTATTTAACTCGAACCCACTGGCCTACCTTGCTGATGGGTGTGGTGACCTTAGCAACCTATGCCTTAGTGAAACGATATCGTCCACAGTGGCCAGCCTCTATGTGTGCGATGGCTATGGCGGCGTTTTTAGTCTGGGCCTTTAACTTAACCAGCTTAGATATCAATGTGGTGGGTGAGGTGAGCGCTGGCTTGCCATCGTTCCAAGCGCCTGTGTTCGATATCGGTATTGCCCGTGAACTGGTGGTGCCCGCACTCAACTTAGCCATGGTGAGCTTTGTGAGCATGATGCTGACGGCGCGCAGTTTTGCGGCAAAAAATGGCTACGATATCGATGCGGATAAAGAGTTTCGCGCCCTAGGGATTGCCAATATCGCTTCGGCTTTATCTCAGGGTTTTGCCGTCAGTGGCGCCGATTCGCGCACTGCGGTTAACGATGCAAACGGCGGTAAGAGTCAGTTGGTGTCCATCATCGCAGCGGTATTAATTGCATTAGTCACGCTATTTTTTACCGCACCACTGAAATATATCCCCAGTTCCGCGCTCGGCGTGGTATTGGTGATTGCTTCGATTTCCTTGATTGATTTAAAGGCGTTGTGGAACCTGCGCGTGCGGGATCGCTCCGCCTTTTTACTCGCCTGTACAACGTTGTTTTCGGTGCTGTTTATTGGGGTTATTCCTGGCATTACCTTGGCGGTACTGCTGGGCTTATTCCAATTTTTAGCAACAGTGATGCGCCCAACCGACCAAGTCCTCGGGCTGGACCAAAAAGGGGTGATTCGCAGTGTGGATGATTCTGGCAAAGCCAAATCTGTACCAGGCGTGTTTATCTACCGTTTCAACTCGCCGTTAACCTACTTCAACGCCACTTACTTTAAGCGCCGCCTACTGGAGAAGTTTATCCGCGAGCCAGAGCCCGTTGATTGCATTATCATCGATGCTGTGCCGTGTTTTACTCACTTAGATTTGAGTGTGATGGCCATGCTTGCGGATTTACATCAACTACTGAAGAAGCGCGGCATACGCTTAGTTTTAGCCGGTCGTAAACGACAGATGCTCGGCTGGTTTGAACAAGCGGGAATGCAGTCCGGTGAAGGCGGTATCTTGATCAGACCCGATTTATATCTGGCGCTGAAAATGAACCAAAGTTACAAACAAGCGTTAGCCGAGGGGCAGGCGCCAGTGATCAAAAAAGATCCCGAGGATGATGTGTTATTGCACAGTCATTTATAGAAGCAAACCTAATAAAAAAGCGCGATATTGTTCGCGCTTTTTTATGGCTCATTCAACACCCTTAGAAAACATCGGTGAGCTTAAATTAACTTAGTCATTTGGCAGTTTATCTAAGGGGATTAATCCGTGGTAGGCATAGTAGCCTATGGGTCCTAAAAATAAACTCAGTAGACACCAGAGGCATTTTTTATTGGTGCTAAGGTTAGCTTGACTCTTAAATACCCTACGCGCAAAGACGCAATGTAGTAGGGTTAGCCCTATGAGCATCGCAATGATCTTAATATCCGTATTTTCCAAGTACCTGATCCCTGTCATTCATCGTGATGATTTAGCATAAAATGTTAAAAACGATTAAGTTACTTTACCTAAGTGCTACGTACTTTACTCGAACATTTTACCGATTGCTATTATGTATATCAAAAATAAACGTTAATTCTTATTCACTTATAGACGTTCCTAACAAGTAAGTCGGCGGATTGCCAGCCTGCCAGATCACATATTTTTCCATTGCTTGTAGAAATATCTCACTGCTGGTTAGTGTCGTTAACCAGTTCATTAGGCGTGGAAACGCAACTGTCAGATCCCGTTTGCTATCCACCGCCGTAAATTGGCGGATAAAAGGCACAATAGCGTAATCAGCAAGGCTTAACGTGGCTCCGATTAGATAAGGATGTTGCTGAAGCTGTGCTTCGAGTCGTTCAAGAAAAGTGCTGGCCTTGGCAAAATAATCCGCCTGGGTGTATTCAGGATAACGGTCGGCATATTTGTACTTATCCAGCCAAGGTTTAAATTCAACATCATTCTGCGCGATAAGTGCAGTAATCAAGTTTTGCGCTGACGCGGTTTCTCCGAGTAACGGCTGTGTGGCTTGTGAATGAGTATTTGTCAGTGCCCAGCGCATAATCTCTAAGCTCTCGGCAATCACCTCACCTGTAGGGAGCTGTAATACCGGCACTGTGCCCTTGGGGGAGATGGCTAACATTGCTGTGGGTTTTGCTTTAAGGGTGATTTCCCGCACTTCTACCTGGCATTGGCCGAGCAATAGGCCAAGGCGAGCGCGCATGGCATAAGGACAACGGCGAAAACTGTAGAGTATGGGTAAGGGCATAGTTGTGTTCCTTAAAGCAATCATAAAAGCAATTTGCCACTGCTGCGGCTTAAAAGTCGGCAATAGTAGTGACTTTAAAACAGAAATACTGCGTTTATTACTGATTTTTCCACCGTTTGGCTTGTAAATAAACAATGACCTTGGTTTTTGTCTGTGTTTATCTGACTGTGACTCAGGTAGAATTTCGGCCGATTTTTGCGACCCGGCCTAGGCTTAGGTTGGTTATTAGTTAATGCACTGGAAATTAAGCTCCAGCCAGCAGTTGAGGGTGTTATGTCTAACGTTGTTGTTTGTGCTTTATATAAGTTTGTTTCATTACCGCATTTTGAGTCGCTGCGTGAGCCACTCCTGTCCATGATGGAACAGGCCGATATTAAAGGCACATTATTGCTGGCAAACGAAGGGATCAATGGCACTGTGGCCGGCTCTCAAGCCGCCATCGATGCACTGCTGGCTTGGTTGAATAACCAAAATGGCCTCGAAAACATCGTTTACAAGTTATCCTTTGACGATGAAATGCCTTTCTACCGCACTAAGGTGAAGCTGAAAAAAGAAATCGTCACTATGGGCGTTGAAGGTATCGATCCGCTTAAAGTGGTGGGTACTTATGTTAAGCCACAGGACTGGAATGCGCTGATTTCCGATCCAGAAGTCATTCTAGTGGATACCCGTAACGACTACGAAGTGCAAATTGGCACCTTTAAAAATGCCATTAACCCAGTGACCGAAACCTTCAGAGAATTCCCTGAGTATGTGAAGCAGAATCTCGATCCTGCTAAGCATAAGAAAGTGGCGATGTTCTGTACTGGCGGTATCCGCTGCGAAAAATCAACCGCTTATTTAAAAGAGCAGGGCTTCGAAGAAGTCTATCACCTCGAAGGTGGCATCCTTAAGTACCTCGAAGAGGTGAAACAGGAGGAAAGCCTGTGGGAAGGCGAATGTTTCGTCTTCGATAACCGCGTCGCCGTTGACCATGATTTAAAGAAAGGCCAATACGATCAATGTAATGCTTGTCGTATGCCGATCACTGAAGCCGAAAAATTAAGCCCTGCCTATGTGCAAGGCGTTAGCTGCCCACATTGTATCGATAAGATTTCGGACGAGCAGCGTAAGCGTTTCGTTGAACGTGAGCGCCAAGTGAACTTAGCGAAATCACGTAACGAAGCCCATATTGGTAGCGATGTGAATCAAGTGATTGAAGCTCGCCGTCAAAAGAAAGAAGCGCTGCGCCAGCAATCGGCCGAAAAGAACAAAGCTAAGCAATAAGGTAAGTAATAAGGTTTTTACCTATCTCTTGAGCGCGTACGTTTTCGACTATGACCACTATGGCCCGACATGTTCGGGCCATTTTTTTACTAAATGTCTTAGGGCGTGTTGACGTTTCGAGATTAGATTTTGTTCGTTCTGGCAAGCACGTGCTTGCGAAACGAGGAATGAAGTGTAGTTATTCTACTCAAATGACGAGCGGCTCTTATGACAGAAAGTAAGAGCAAGGGCTTGCCAGACGAACCCTTCGGGCAGCATTTGGCTGACGTTTCTGCTGCGTTATCGTCCGTTTATGTAGAATAACTACACTGCACGGACGTTGCCTTGCATAAAAGTCAGCCAAATTGCTGTAAAAACAACCCGGAAACGTCAACACGCCCTAGTAACAGTGTTAGCATTTTTAACCCTATGATAAATTTGCCTTAATAAAATCATGTCTCGGCAAAGAACCGCAATGCCAGACATCTTGCAGCAGGGACAGGGCATGAGTATTTGGAAAGAGTTATACGACATTTTTGATAAAGAGCGCAGCCGCTGGCAGCAATCTACGGCGGGTAAGCAGGCCATCAGCTTCGAATTAAAGGCTAATTTAGGCTTTCTCGCCGATGCCTTGAGCAGTGGTTTACCGCAACAGGCGATAATTCAAGGGCTTGAGTGCACTCTCTTTGAGGCAAAAATCAAAGAGGGTTTAGCGCTGACCAGCCTGAATCGTCGTAAAGTGACACTGAAATTTATCGGTGAATTTGCCGAGTTTGCTAAATATGTGGGTAAAGAGAATGCCGAGTTGGTGGAGAATGCCTACTCAAAAATCAAATCTTTACAAAAGCTCGCATCGGCAAAACCCGATAACAGTTATGATCTTAAAATTAAATCACTGTTTCGGTTTTTGGTGTTTATCGTGGCACATCTTGAGGAGCGTCCGCTCACTCGTCAATCTGCTAAAGGTTAATTTTTTACACGGGATTGAGCTTGAGTGTCGGGCACTACAAAGACGATTACCAATCCAAAGTGCTGCCAGCAGGAGAGTGTTTCAAGGATGAAGATGAATAATACTAAGTGGCGAGAATGTTTGAGTATCTTGGCCGCGCATCGGGTTTATCTGCAACTGCGCTTAGTGGGAGATGCTGATTTTTCGCTGGATTATGAAGCCGCTTATCGAGTGATTAGCCAGATTGATTCTCGAGATTTTGTGTTTGTCCGCAAGACCATCCCCTATAAAGACATTGCCGCGCTGCGGATTGTGAAGGATGCATTTCCCGCCGCCGAGACGCATAACTTAAACCAAGCAAGTGCGACGCTTTTTACTGCAGAACTTGCTGAGTTAAGAGGTAAGCTGATGCAACTGGGGCAATTACCGCTGACAGAAGATGACGAGTCTATCCTGATCACGGCTTATTGATGCCGCGAATCGGCGCTGGCGAAAACAGTTGAGCAAACCCTGATGTCAGTGGTGGAGAGCTGTGCGTTGTTTGGGAGAGCGACTGGCAGGCAAGGGGCTCTGCCAGTGATCGTTCGTAAGCGGGCGGTAAAGCGATTAACGGTTAAAGCTGAACAGTAAAAATCGCGTCTTTACCTGCGGTGACGCTACCTTGGGCCTTATCTAAGTATTTCACATCTTCCATATTGGCCAGCACAACGGGAGTGAGTAGGCTATCTACTTGATCTTTTAGGTAATCAATATCAAAAGACAGAATAGGATCGCCCACTTTGACCTCTTGGCCTTCCTCCGCTAAACGGCTAAAACCTCGCCCCCTTAGCTCAACGGTACCAACGCCAAAGTGCACGAAAAGCTCTAATCCCTGTGGCGACTCAATACTAAAAGCATGATTAGTCTCAAAAATTTTACCTATGGTGCCATCGATTGGGGCGACAATCGTGTCTCCCTTGGGGGCGATGGCGATACCATCACCCACAATTTTCTCTGCAAATACCACATCGGGGACCTTTTCAATGGCCACAATTTCTCCGTTCACTGGGGCGTAAACCATAATGCCGCCAGCCAGTTGTGGTTGCCCTGATACCAATCGCCTTATTCGGCTTAAAAATCCCATTATCCTGTGCCCCTTCGCTTGTTTTTGTTGTTATCTTTTTAGTCTGTAAAGCAGCATAACCAATAAAATGTATTATTTATAGCTTGTTATACACTGCTGTAGTTCTGAAATTCTATTCTGTTGCATGGCGGTGTGCGCTAACGCAGAAAATTTCGTCAATTGCCCTTGGCAAACGGCGGCCTTTACCTCCAGCAATGCGCTTAAGTTTACGCTGAGTTCATCGAGTCCCATACCGATAAGGAGCGGGACCATCAGCGGCGAGCTGGCAAGTTCGCCACAGAGTGACACTTTGACTCCAGCGGCTTTGGCTTGGTCGACGGTCATCTTGATGAGCCCTAAAATCGCCGGTGACAGGGAAGGATAATCCCGTGTCAGTTGTGGATTTGTGCGATCCGCCGCCATGGCATATTGGGTTAAGTCATTGGTGCCTATGCTCACAAAATCTAATCTTGGCAGCATAGAAGCAAGATTCATCACGGCGGCGGGGGTTTCAACCACTATGCCGTAACTGAGTTCGCCGAAGCCTTTTTCTTCCTCTTCGAGGGCGTCTTGGCATTCGGCGATGAGGGCAAAAATCTGATCGAGTTCTTCAACCTGATTCACCATGGGAAACATGAGTCGAATGGGGCCATGGTTGGCTGCTCGCAAAATCGCCCTAAGCTGGGTCTTAAACAACTCAGGATGCGCCAAGGTATATCTAACTCCGCGTAGCCCAAGGGCGGGATTGTCCTCGACCTCCTGGCAGAGGCAGGGCAGCTCTTTATCGGCACCAATATCTAAGGTTCTGATCGTAAAGGTTTTACCACCTAACGCATGCAAGGCTTCGCAGTATAGATTGTATTGCGCTTTTTCATCCGGCAGTGTACTGGTGTGCATCAGCATAAACTCGGTGCGAAACAGACCAATACCATCGGCACCCACATCGCCAACATGGGTGATATCGTTCAAGTTGCCCACGTTGGCCATCAGGCCTACGAGGTGGCCATCTTGGGTCTTGGCGGGCACATCTCGGTACGCTTGCAGGGCGGCGCGTCTGGCTTGCTCATGGTGCAATGTGACGGTTAAGCGTGCCTGTAGCTCGGGTGCTGGGTTAACAAAAAGCTCACCACTGAGGGCATCGAGCACCAGTGGTGTGCCATTGGGAATAAACTCGGCATCGAACTGGCAGCTAAGAATAGCGGGGATCCCCGCCGCGCGGGCTAAAATCGCCGTATGGCTGGTTAAGCCGCCGGTTTTAAGTACTATGCCGCTGAGCTGCTCTTTAGGTAATAACGCAAATTCGGCGGGAGTGAGATCTTGCGCCAGGAGGATCGTCGGCTCAGTTAACTGGGCTAAGCCTTGATCTAAGCGACCGTTAATAGCCGTGACTAATCGCTGGCCTAGGCATCGTACATCTTGGGCACGATTGGCAAGATAGGGATCGTCTAAGGATTCAAGCTCATTCGCCTGATGGGCGAAGATCCGCTCAACCGCTACACTGGCAGATAACTGCAGGGTGCGGATCGCTTCCTTCACTTGGTCGATAAGCTCTTCGTCCTCAAGCAGTAACAAATCGGCTTCAATTAACTGATAGTTTTCGCTTTGTGGGTCGAGCTTAGTTTGGCTGTGGCTGAGTTGTTGCTGCAGTGCCTGTAGGGCTTTAACAAATTTACTCTGTTGCTGCGGGATCCGTGATAGGGGAATAGGGCGATAATCGAGGTGGTGTTCGGCCTGGGTAAGGTGGAGCGCCTGTCCGAAGGCAATCCCCGATGACACTATGATCCCCGTAATCGACATATTCGTTCCTATCAAGCTGGCTAAGATGCCGTTTAACTTAAAGTGATGAGCAGTTCCGAGACTTTCTCGACCGCTTCCTGTGCCTGCTCACCTTCGGCAAACACTTTGACGGTGACGCCATGATACAGGCCTAATGTTTGCAATTTAAATAAGCTTTTGGCACTGGCCTGTTTGCCATTGCATTCAACTAGCACATCGCAGTTGAAGGTTTTCGCTTCTTTCACTAACAGGGCGGCTGGGCGGGTATGAATACCATGTTTTGCGGTGATAGTGACAGATTTTTCGTACATAGTGGTTTAACTCTTTAGCAATATTATGGCGCTTCGTTCGACTCAATAATCTTGTAACCCGCCTTTTTTAAGGCGGCAACGGCGCTTTGGAGGCAATTTTTCTTGACCAAAATATAGTCGGTATCGAAGGTGGAAAGGGCAAAAATACTGATCTGCACATCGGCTAAGGTACCGGATATTTTCGATAAAATGCCTGTCATCGAAAATCCCAGCGGGCCTAAGACTTCAAAACAGCACCAATGGGGTTCTTGCTCTAAACTGTCGAGCTCAAGTTCACTCGATACCACGACTGTCAGCCCTTCCTCGGTTCGGCCGATAAAGTACACTTCTTCGGCAAAGACTTCGCTAGGTAATTGAGCATTAGGACTAAAACTATGGATGGTATACTGCCGCAGGTGAACGGCTAAGGTCATGCGCATGGACGTTCCTCAATCGGCAATAGGGTAAAGTCATATCCTAGTTTATAGCATGGATACCCGTCTAGATTGCATCTAACCTAGTTGAGTGAAGTATTTTAAACTAAAAGAGGACGTTCTAATACGTCCTCTTTTATGGCGGTTGCTTATCTCGTCCTGCGAACTAGATTTTGAATTGGCCTAAGGTATGAGACATATCTTGGCTGATATCCTGCAATGACTGTGCCGCGCGGCTGTTACCTTCGTTAGCTTTGACTGAGACTTCGGTTAATTCCGAAATATTACAGATATTGCGGTTGATTTCCTCCGTCACCAGCGACTGCTCCTCGGTCGCACTCGCGAGCTGGGTGTTCATATCGCTGATATGGGCGATAAGCTGCAAAATCGCCGCCATGGCATTACCCGCTTCGCGGGCTTTGGCTTGTAATTCATCGGATTGAGTCTGTGTTTGGCTATTACTCTTCATTACAGAGTTCACGCCCATTTGAATATCCGAGATGATTTTTTGGATCTCGTTGGTAGAGTCTTGGGTGCGATTGGCCAGTGCGCGCACTTCATCGGCGACCACGGCAAACCCGCGGCCATGGCTCCCCGCGCGGGCGGCTTCGATGGCTGCATTGAGAGCTAACAGGTTCGTTTGTTCGGCAATAGAGCGAATGACATCGAGGATACTGCCAATTTGCGCCGAGGATTGTCCGAGTTTTTGGGTGATCACTTCTGATGCCCTTAGCTCTTGCACCAGTTTTTCGGTATCACGCACCGTATCATCGATTACCGCTTGGCTTTGCTGCGCCTGATTCTTCACACTGTTGGCTGCATCGGCAGCCTGCTGGGTGTTGCTCGCCATCTCATGGGTGGTTGAAAGCATTTGATTCACGGCGGTGGCTACGCTACCGGTTTCACGGTGGATATGCTCTGCGCTTTGGTTCGACTCTTCAACGGCCAGCATTAACTGCTTGGCATCATTGTCGAGGGACTGGCCCAATGGCTGTAAATGACCCACCATGTCGCCAATTTTCTGGGCAAACAGGTTAAAGGCGTGGGCAAGGTGCGCCACTTCATCCTTGCCTTGGGTGCTTAAACGCTGGCTAAGGTCGCCTTCGCCTTGGGCGATATCCTCAAGCGCATCGATAGCGTCGTTTAACGGTGAGGTAATGGAGTGATTCAGCACCAGGAAAAACGCGAAAATCGGTACAGAAATTAAAAACATGATAATCAGATAATCGATGATCACGGCTTTAAGACTTTGTTTCACATCGCTTAAGTAAGCACCAGTGATGAGCGTCCAGCCCCATTCAGGATAATAACGGGCTTCGACCAGCTTATCTTCAATGTTCTTCGACACGGGATTTGCAATTGGATATTCGAGCATGGTTTTGCCGTTTTGGCGGGCTAGCGGCAACATAGTGGCAAGGGGATTCGTGCCATTTTGCAGCTTAAAATTGAGCGCCGATGTGCCAATAAGATCGCTGCGTTCGCCATGGGCGAGGATCTGATTATTATCATCGATCACAATAAAGTAGCCGACACCGGCGTAACGGGTTTGGTCAATCAGGTTTGCCGCCGCTTGTTGCGCTTCTGCTTCTGACAGCTTGCCGCTTAGGGCATCTTGGCGATGAATATCGATTACACTGAGGAGGCTGCCGAGCTGGCCATCAATCTGTTGCCACTTTTGCTCAATAAGATTGCTGTATTGCTCTTTAATGGAAAAACTCGCAAAACACACAGTACCTATAGCCGCCATCACTAACATCATCATCAGTCGTTGGAGAATAGTGAATCGGCGCAAGAATGTGATCATGTGGGGTCCTTTAGGCGCAAAAAGAATGGTGTCCAATATACCTTCGAATCGGTATCAAATGAATCAAACTTGAGTTTATTTCGTGTAAAGACGTTAAGAATATTGGGATTCTTTGATCTTAAGCAGAATATTGTTTAGCACTGTGACTGATTGATGCTTTTATCGCTAATTCGTGTATCACCAAGGCGAATAAGACGTTAGACTGAATCGCGTATTTTATGAAATTCAAGTAGTTAGCCTTTAGATATACTTAATATTTCAGAGCCAGACTGCTAATTAATTGTTTTGGTTTTGATTTTTTATGCTTTTACGCGCAAGATTAATCATCGGTTTAGTTTGAGAATGGATTATGACAACAAACACTATTGTGACTTCGGATGATATTTTACTGAAGTTATGCCACTCGGTCGCCCATGTGTTATCGAGCACCAGTGCCAGCCATGTGAGCCACGCGGGCATGGTGCAAAGCATTACTCGCACCCGCTTAAAACCCGACCTAGGCTGTTTTTCGATTTTTGATGGCGGCTTTTCAGGGTTAGTGGTAATCAACTTTTCAGCCCCAGCGGCCATCGAAATCTATCGCCGCTATATGCTCAATATGGGCATGCCAGAGGAAGAGCTCGCCTTTTCCCACACGTCCGATGAAGTGGGGAACGTGATGGGCGAGTTGATGAACCAAATCTTGGGCGACTTTATTAATAAGGTTTCCAAGGAACTGCAAACCTCTATCAGCCAAAGTCAGCCTAAAATGTTAACCATAAACAAAGAGTTGACGATTTCTATCGATGCAAACTTAGACGATGCTGTCGCAAGACGCGTGTCCTTTAAAACTGAAAATAATCATATTTTCTACCTCGAATTTGCCATGGATAAGACCGAGTTTATAAAACTCGATGAGTTTGAATACGACGAAGAGTTCGACCCTGACAGCTTGCTCGAACAACATGGTCTTGGCGCTAATGCGTCTTCGCACCCAGATACCGCATCACCCTGGAGCCGTATGACGGATAAACCCGCCATCGCCAGTACGAATGCCGATGATTTGCTCGATGAGTTAGGAATTTAACTTTTGTTTAGCGCTGTTGGGTGTCGGTATAAGCCTTAGTTGTATCGACACTGCTTTGTTAGCATGGGTGAGGGCGTTTGTTGTACAAGCTTTGCAGCCATTTTCATCAAGGTTTTCATCCCTGCTAACTTGTTAGTCAGTTGTAAACCCTTCGGCTATACAAGTCATTCGAACTGTTTTAGTATCGCCTCAAAATAATAATTATGGTGACCTTGCTATGGCATCGAAAGCGACCTCGATTGATATTGCTTATCGTGCTGGTGTATCCCAGTCTACGGTTTCCCGAGCCCTGAGAAATAGTCCGTTAGTCAATTTAGAAACCCGTCAACGGATCCAAGCGATTGCGAAAGAACTCAACTACAAAGTCGATAAAAACGCCAGTAATCTACGCACCCAAAATAGCCACACCTTAGCCCTGTTGTTGTGTGAAGATCCCACCAATGATGATTCACTGATCAATCCCTTTTTTCTGTCGATGTTAGGCTCAATCACGCGGGCAACGGCGCAGCAAGGTTATGATTTACTCGTGTCATTTCAACAGCTTTCCAGTGATTGGCATGCCGATTATGAAGATAGCAATAAAGCCGATGGCATTATCTTGTTGGGGTACGGCGACTACATGGATTACGAGCAAAAGCTCGAAAAGTTGCTGGCACAGAACACCCATTTTGTGATTTGGGGCGCCGAGCATAACAATAAATCCGTGTTATCCATCGGCTGCGATAATCACCAAGGCGGCTTAATTGCCACTGAGCATTTAATTTCCCTCGGTCGTAAGGATTTTGCATTCCTAGGCGGGGCATCGAGTCATTGCCCTGAATTTAGGGACAGATATTTAGGCCATGTCAAAGCATTGCAAACCGCCGGGCTGACAGTCGATCCTCGTCGGCAGATTTCGGCGATTAGCACTGAGGGGGCGGGTTACTATGCTACTTTGGAGTTGCTCGATAAAGGATTGAATTTCGACGCGATTTTTGCCGCCAGTGATTTAATCGCCATAGGTGCGATCCGCGCCTTAAAAGAGAAGGGGATTTTAGTGCCCGAGCAAGTCGCAGTCGTCGGGTACGATGATATTCCCGTGGCAAGCTTTGCCAATCCGCCGCTAACCACCATTAAGCAAAATACCCAGTTAGCGGGGGAGATTTTAGTGGAAAGTCTACTTAAGCTTATTCGTGGTCAAGCGGTGAGCCCGCAGTTGATCCCAACGACATTAGTGGTACGTAGCTCCTGCGGGATTGACTGTACGCCGCTTGCGCTTGCTTAAGTCGCATCTATTTTGATTGAATCATTAAGCCGAATGATTGATAACACTCGGCTTTTTTATTGATGCGCGATACTCATTTTGCCTGATGGAGGACCAAAATAGGGCTAACCTCTGGCGTATTGGCGTAAAAACTTAGGCACCTCGGCCTTTGTCTTAGCCATAATTTTCTGCATCAGGCTAAAGGGCGGCTCAGTGATCGCATACCCTTGTTTAAGATCAGCCAGCATGCGCAGCCATAAATGTCCGGTCATTTCCGCATCTGCCAAGGCGCGGTGATAAGTTCCGTTAGTCGGTAGCTGTTTATGGCGAACTAAGGTCGCGAGTTGATGATTAATGGCCTCAGGATATAAGCGCCTTGCCAGCAGTAACGAACAACCAAATTGGCCGGGATATTGATGGCCTATCTGGGAAAATTCGGCATCGAGAAAGCGTTGATCGAAGGTGGCATTGTGGGCAACTAAGTGATGTTTACCGATAAACTCAGCAAAGCGGGCCATGACTTCTGCACAGGGCGCCGCATGGGCGAGCATCTGATTGCTGATCCCTGTGTAATCTTCAATAAAACTGTTTATCCGAAACCCCGGATTCATTAACTCAGAAAAGCGCGCGGTAATTTGCCCTTGCTCAATTAATACTGCGCCAATTTCAATGGCACGTGCTCCTTGATTGGGTGAAAGCCCAGAAGTTTCAAAATCGAGTACGACCACAGTATTGGCAGGCGAATAGGTTGGCGTTTTAGACATAGGCTCCACACATATCAACGTAAGTCGCAGAGGACATTCAAACGTTGGCATTGTAACAGAGTCATGGCACGAGTTCGCACGGTTTTATCCATCCACAGCAAAAGAATACCGCTATTCACTGATGCTAACCTATTGTTAATTAAGTGTACTCTAAGGTTCATTACCGCTGATTAGGGCCTCAGCTGTTCAACCATAGCGACAAATTGGCTGACACCATTGCCGACATCGGCAAGGCCAGCGGCGACATGATTGATACTGTCCTCCCCATGCAATGCCACATTGGTGATGTTGCTCAGTTGATGATCGATGTTTTTGATTAGGTCGGTATTTTGTTGAACCACATTCGCGATTTCGCTGGTCGCCGTGGAGGTGCGAGAGGCTAACTTTCTGACCTCATCGGCTACGACGGCAAAACCTCGACCCAAATCGCCCGCTCTAGCCGCCTCAATCGCCGCATTAAGGGCGAGCAAATTGGTTTGTTCTGCAATGCCACGGATGGTGATCACTATGTCGTTGATATTTTTTGATTGTACGAGTAGCTCACCACCAATATTCGAGGCATTTTTAACTTGCTCGGCAATTTGATGCGAAGTACAGACGGCTTCGTTCAGCACTTGCACTGCATTTGTGGTGATTTGTGAGGTTTGCTCTGACGTCGCCGCCGCCATGTCCACCGCTTGCAGGGCGGTATTGACTCTATGGGAGATATCCGAAGCAAACTTTACGATCTTATACACCTTATTTGATGCATCACGGATCGGATTGTAGGTAGCTTCAAGCCAAATCACATTGTTATGTGCATCGATGCGTTTAAAGCGTCCGGTGAAGTGTTCGCCTGCGGCAAGTCGTTTCCAAAAGTCGGGTCTAATACGGTAAAACTCGTTGTCGCAGAACATCTTATGGTGCTTACCTTGGATTTCATCTAGTTGGTAATGCATGATATCCAAGAAGTTTTGATTCGCGGTGATCACTGTACCATCGGGTAAAAACTCAATAACGGCTTGGGAGCGATCGAGGGCATCGAGAATGGCATTCTTAGCAATGAGGTTAAGTTGTGACGCCGTAACATCATTGGCGATTTTGATGATTTTCACGACGTCACCCGCACTGTTTTTTACGGGGAAATAACTGGCCTCGACATAAACTGGGATGTGGTTTTTCTTTAAACGTTGGAATGTCCCCGTAAACGCATTGCCTGCAGCAAGTTCCTGCCAAAACTTTTGATATTCCAGCGAGCCCGAGTATTGCGTCGTACAAAACATTCTATGGTGTTTACCAAGGATTTCATTGGCACTGTAACCCATTACATCTAAGAAAATATCATTGGCTTCAATGATTTCACCCTTAGGTGTGAAACAAATATAGGCAGTGTAGGCACGAATCGCCGCCAGTTCATTCTCAAGCGTTTCGGCTGCTGTAAAACCTGATGAATGGTTGTTCGCATCCCTGTTATTTGATTTAACTTTCCACCAAAACATAATGTCATTCCTTTATTAATCATTTGGTTATTAACAAGAAAGCATCACAACGGCACTCTGCTATCTGCTTATACACCACAGGTTCATCAAACCTATATGTAGGAGTAAGGTTTAGACACGTCGTCGAATTAACCTATTATTAACATATAGTATGATGTTCTTTATATCCATCTGATATTCATTATATTTTTAGCTGATTGTTTAGTGTGCTATTTAGTCGCTCCGAATTGGCTTTCAACAAAAGCCTAGTCTGTCATGCTCCTATTTGCCGAGTTTATAAACAAAAAATCTACCCATGATCGACAAAGAGAAACAAACTGTGCCTTGATTGGATAGCTTCTTACGCTTGGTGGCTAACTAAGTGATGTTATTTTGTGCAGTAAAGGGCTGCGGTTCAACACAAAGGTGAAGCATTTTTACCTATAGATGATTAACGCAATATTGATAGGCCTTATCGGTTAATAGGGCGGTTGTGAGTGAATGATTAATGATTGCAATGGGCTACGTGTTTACTCGGTTTAGGGCTACTTATGCTAAGCACCCGCTTGCGCCAGAATAAAGAGATCCGTTGTTCCTTCAGATGCTGGAAAGAGCTGACGCTTGACATCTCGTATCTGAAAACCATTGGCCGCAAGTTGTTGTTCAATAAAATCATATTGATGGTAATGCACATAGACACTGTCGCCAGTGCTACCAGTTTGTAAACCAGAACGGCTATCTTCACCTTCCATGGTGCTAAGATACACAATGCCCTGCGGCGCAATCAGGGCGCGAAGATGTGCAAAAAACGCGACCAGATCCGTTTGGGATAAGTAAGGCAGTGCAAAGCCGCAGGCGATAAGATCAAACGGCGGCATGTTTCGGTCAATAAGCTTATGAAGATGACGGCAGTCCATGAGCTCAAAGTGACCCGAGGGGACATTTTGTTTCGCGAGCGAGATCATTTGCGGGGCGAGGTCGATACCAAAAACCGTTAATTTAGGTTCCTTCGCAACCAGATAGCGGCTGATACCGCCTGGCCCACAACTGATATCGAGTAGGCGACTATGTTCGGTGAGATAGCTCAGCAGGCAATCATAGCTTTGGGTGTATGGGGCAAATTCCAGATATTTGTCCTGATACTGTTTGGCATGTTTATCAAAGGTCGCCACTGTGATTTGATAGTTATCTTTTACTTGCGACTTCAAATCTTGCTTCCTTTATCAGTGACCAAAGACTTCGATGATAACCAGTCTAGTACAATGCATTTCAGCCCAACAAAGTGAGACTAGACGGGATAATCCAAATCGAGCTTGATATTGAGCCCTAACTGATAGGCGTGTTCTTGCATCAGCCTCGTCATTAACGCGGTATCCGTCAGTTGCGACAAGGTGATGGGGCGAGCTTCCCATCGCGGCGCGTGACCAGCATAGTTGCAATGGGCAAGATATAAGCGGTGCTGACTCTGATACAGGGTAAAAAAACGCATATCACAGTTTGCTGCAACGGTTAAATAAGGTTCAAAATCAAGCTCGTATACTTGCATTGCCTCAAATTCTGACCAACGAATGTAACGTGAGCATTCGTAGCATTGTGCGGGTAATTGCGCCTCAGCTTTAATGCCATCAAATAAATTGATGACATCTTGCATCTGGTGCAGTTTGATCATGGCTTGTTCCGTCAATCTTAAGATCCTTTTACTTGTTGATTCTTAATGTTAATCAATAAGTTAACTATTCATTCGTTATCACTTAATCGCGCCAGAGCCTATCGGCTAAACCTGAGGCCCGTTGGGTGGCTTGCTGGCTTGCACGCTCGAAGACTTGCTGTGTTCCTAAACAGCTAAAGTGTTGTTTTGCACGGGTAATCGCGGTGTAGACAAGCTCCTTGGTGAGCAATTGCCACTGTACTAGGCTCGGATTTGGCGGAAGTACGAGGGCGACGCGATTAAATTCACTGCCCTGACTTTTATGTACCGTCATGGCGTAGCAGGTTTCATGGCTAGGTAGCCTTGCCGGGAGCACTTTAAGCAGTTTGCCATCGGCTTTGATAAAGTGGGCCATCAGTCGCTCTGGCCTGTCTTCATCCTGCAAAATCAAGCCAATATCACCGTTAAACAGGCCCAAGTTATAGTCGTTGCTTTGGATAATAATCGGTCTGCCGAGGTAAAACTCTTGCTGGGGATGGATCAGCTTGGCCTGAGACAGCGCCTTAGTCACAGTTTGATTGATACCTTCGACACCATAATCGCCACTGCGCATGGCGCATAGGATGCGATACTGGTTAAAGCGGGCAATGGCTTCGATGGCGCTTGGCACACTGCTTGGATCTGAAATTTGCAGCGGACGTAAATACTCAGCGTATTGCTCACAGGCCTGTGTTAGCAGGGCATGAAGTCCGCTGTTGTTTGCAGGCTCGCTGATTTTGGCTTGGGTCTGGCTCAGAGCCATACTGTGTTCTAGCCAAGTAAGCTCGGCCAGTCCCCGTTGCCATACGGTCAAAATCCCCGCCAGATCGGAGCGATTCACCGCACTGGCTAATAGGCCAATGCCCGCATCGCCCTTAAATCTGTGGCTGTGGGTCAACATACACAAACTGTCGCCAATCTTTGGCTCGCGGTGAATATAGGCGCGCAGATCAAAGCTGGTGAGCTTGCTCAATTGTTCGGCCTGAGCTTGGCTATAACGCATTCGCCATTCAGAGTGTTGGTCTGACTCGTATTTTAGTCCTGCGCAAATATCGGCTAGCACTGCGCCTGCTTCAACCGAGGCGAGTTGGTCCTGATCCCCAAGCAGTATCAAACCCGCCTGTTCGGGGAGGGCCGTGAGCAGCTTATACATCATTGGCAAATCGACCATTGAGGCTTCATCGACAATCAAGAGATCTAGCCGCAGGGGATTGCCCTGATGGTGACGAAACTGCGCCGAATTGGGGATAACCCCCAGCAGACGATGTAAGGTTGATGCCTCTTCCGGCACTTGCTTGAGCGCGGCTAACAGCGCTTGGGTTTCGTGACTTTGTACTTGTTCGTTTGTCGCTTGAGCCTGTTTGAGTTCCTGCTCGAGTCTTGCTTTCGAGGCCTTTATCGATTCACTTAAACGGGCGGCGGCCTTACCTGTCGGGGCGACGAGTCTTATCTGTTTTGGTGAACCTAATTGCTGTAGCAACAGTAACTTAGTCACTGTGGTGGTTTTGCCTGTACCAGGGCCGCCGGTGATCACCGCAAGCTTCTTGCCGAGCGCCGTTGCCGTTGCCACCTTTTGCCAGTCGATATGAGGCTCAAGGGTTGTGGCTGCATGGGAAGATGCGGCGTTTGGAAATAAGTAATCGAGCTGCCTGCGTAGCGGCGCGTCTGAATCTTTATCATTGCTGTTGGCGGGTTGACTCGAAGATAGCCTTGTCAGGGCGTTGGCCACCTCGGTTTCGAAATGATGATAACGCTCAAGATAGAGTCGGCCGCCATCAAAAATCAGTGGTTTATTGCTGTGAGGTTCGCCAACGGCCTCAAAATTTTGCAGCCTTGCAATCAGCTCTGGCAGGCTCAAACGGATTTGGCAGTGATTAACCGACTCTGCCATCGGATTGGCTGGCACTATATGTTCGAGCACTAGGCAGGTATGTTGGGCCGAGAGCTGTTGGCTTAACAGGGCGCACAGCAGCATAAACAGTGGCTCTTGGGCGTCATTGGGGTGAAGCCTAGCCATCTCAAGGGCAAAATGGCGATCGAGCGGGGTGATCAGCCGCTCCTTTTCCCAGTATTTGAGTAGCTCTGCGAGCGGCGCCTTGAGTCTGAGTGCGCCAGCTTCAACCCATTGGGTTGATTCTTTTGGGGGAGTCAGTTCGGTGCTGTGGTTCATGCCATTGCTCCCGTATCCTGTTGATTCACAGTGCTTGTCTCTAGGCTGCGCTGAAACAGCGCATCTAATGCCAAAATCAGCGCCTTGGGCGGTTTATCGTAATAAATACCAAAGCCTGGATATTGCACCGACATTCCCCGTAAAAACAAATAATAACAGCCGCCGATATGGGTATCGTAATCATAATTGGGCAAGCGCATCGCTAAATAGCGGTGCAGCGCAAGGGAGTAGAGAATATATTGCAAATCATACCTATGATCGCCAATCGCCTGTTTCAGGGCGCTATGATGATAGGCTTGAATATTATCCCCCAGATGGTTCGACTTATAGTCGGCAATATAAAACTTGCCTTGATATTCAAAGGTTAAGTCGATAAAGCCCTTAAGCATACCCTGTAATTCGTCAAACTGCAGCTCGGTATCGTAGCCATATTGCCCAAGGAGTTGATTAAGCTCCGTATCCTTTAAGCGATTCAGAGGTAGGTAAAACTCCATCTCAACTAAGGTGTGCTGCGGCGCGAGTGCGGCTAAACACAGCTCGGGATTGATAAGCTGATTATCCTGCGCCATTAATGCCAGTGGTGCTTGCAATACCTCAAGATACCAATCCTCTAATACGGGCTGCCATTCGGGGGCAATGCCGTATTGCAACATGGCCTTAGGTAGCTCTCGGGGTAAGTCGATTTGAGCTTGGGTAAAATCAATTAACTCAAGCACTAAGTGCATAAAGCTACCCGCGTTGGCGCCGCGCTCAAAACTAAAGCGATTGAGCAGAGGTTGTGCTTGCAGATCGGCAGCTTCTTGCCACCAGTGGTCTGGCCATATGGGATCAATTGCGCTATTTGTGGTATCAGTGCCCAATACGGCATTGACCTCATCATCGGCGCCAGGAGTGGCTTTAGCGTGTGGTGCATTTTTAACTAAACCGGAATAACTGCCGACGCGCCATGGAGTGCGATACTGACGGCTGACCTTACGGGCACTCAAGGTATGAGTATTCGCTCCACCTGTTTGCAGTTTATTAGCCTCAATGTCGTCGGCCACCACCTCAATGCTGATCGCAGGTTGACTCGACTCGAGACCCGCGACCAGCGCCTTGGCGGCATTTTGCAGACGCGAAAAATCACAATCCGTGTCAGTGATCCCAAGTAGATAACCGATGGCGGTCTCATGCAGCTGGCTTTTAAGCCCCGTCTTTAACATGCGGCTATGGTTGGCTATGTACAAATAACACAGGTACACGGGGCGGGTGAGCGCCACATAGAGCAGACGCAGATCTTCGGCTAAGGTTTCCTGCTTTGCCTGTTCCCAACCTTCGTCCGTGCCTTCTAAATCCCACACCAGCTCCTGCGCGCCATCGGCATTGGTTCTGTGGTAGAGCATGGGCGTCGGGCGGCGGCGATTGTCCCGCGCAAGGCTGACAAAGGGCACAAAGCATACTGGGTATTCCAGCCCCTTACTCTTATGGATGGTGACGATTTGCACTAAGTTTTGCTCGCTTTCAAGGCGCAGCTGCTGTTCATCAGTTCCTGTGTTATCAATCAGTTGTTGCTCATACCAGTTGAGCAGGGCACTGATCCCATCAATTTCGGTCGCCTTTTGCTGCAACAGCTCGGCTAAGTGGCGAAAATCCGTGAGTCGACGTTCACCATTGCTCGCCTCAAGCTGAGCGGCTGCATCTTGCTCCGCTTGGTCAGTGCTTGTCGCAGCGGGGGAATGCAGCAGACGCGCAACCATCTGGGTCGCATTGGCTAGGCTGAGCAGCGCCGGCATAATGCCGCGTTTTTGCCAGATCTGGTGCAGCTCAAAAAACTGCTCCAGCAGTCTTTGGCGCTGCTCTTCATCTTGGTTAAAGGCATGGATTTGCTCGGCGCGATAACCAAGCAGGGCGGTTGCAAGGGCGCTACGCAGGGCGCGCTCGTCCTTGGGACTGGCCAAGGCGCGCAGAATGAGCGCCATTTCCCGCGCTTCGACTGTTTCAAATACGCTGTCGCGACTTAAAAAGACGGCGCCAATCTGGCGCTTGCTCAGCGCGGTTTTCATCACGGCCGCTTCGTTTCTATCGCGCACTAAGATGGCGATATCTTTAGCAATTAATGGCCCTTTGGGCGTGCGGCATTGACCATTGGCGGCCTGCGTCAGTAAACGGGTGATTTCGGCGGCGGTGTCTTCAGCCAAGGTTTGTCTAGCACTGGCTTTATTAAGCCCCGTTTCGCCTTCACTCAAGAGTTTTAACCGCAGCGCGGCACTATTGGGCGCTTGCTCGACGAGTTGTTTGGCCGCCGCACTGGCAGGCGTTTTGACTGGATCGAAGGGAATCGATTGGCTAATAAAAGGATCTGAATGCTGGGCAAATAAATGATTTACTCCGGCCACCAGATTGCGGCTCGAGCGATAGTTAGTATCGAGAAAATAGTGCGTCTGGGTTTGTCTGCGCGCCTCGATATAAGTGTAAATATCGGCGCCGCGGAAAGCATAAATCGCCTGTTTTGGGTCACCAATCATCAGCAGGCTTAATTTGCTATCCGTGCGAGGCTTAGGTTCAGCCGCCGAATTTTGAGTATCAAGCCCCAAACGGGTTTGATAAATCCCTGAGAAAATAGCAAATTGCAGAGGATCCGTATCTTGGAACTCATCGATTAAGGCCACGGGGAAGCGACTCGCCACCGCCTTTGGCAAAGTGTCGGGATTGGCCTGCATCGCCGCTGCCAAGGTGGTGAGCAGATCATCTGGTGTCAGCACATTTTTTTGCTGTTTTTGCTTGGCAAAACGCTCGCTGATCCCTTGTTTGGCGCTATAAAGAAATGCGGGTTTAATCGCGTTAATCAATGCGGCTAACTGCTCCATATGGTCAAGCAGTGGCGCCTCGCTCGCACTTGGGAGCACGCCGCCCTTATTCAGCTTAAGCTCGGATAACGACAGCGCTTCGAGCACTTTAAGCGGCGGTAAGCCATGACCAAAGGCTAAAAAGTTATCCAGCTGGTCGAACATTTCCGCCAGTTTAGGGTAATTGTCGCTCGCCTTACCAAAACGTTGACCGTTAAGCGGCAGGCTATGCAGTAACTCTAACAGCGCGTCGCGGCCACGCGGCCAGGCGAGTTTAAAGCGCTGCACACTCTGGCTTAAGGACTCTGCCAAACGAGCAAAGGGCTGCACAGGTTTAAGCGGTTTGGCCTCACTGGCACCGAGCAAGGCTCTCAACTGCTTGACTAATCCGTCGGGATCGCCAAATTCGCTGGCAATGATTTGGGCTAAATACTCAGGTAGCGGATAGCAGGCCTCGCGCCAAAAGTCCCGCACCGCATGGTGTAAAAACTCGCTGTCGTCTAAGGTGAAATCCGACTCGAACAACAATGATGATTCGAAGGCGAGATCGGCCAAAATTCGTTGACAAAATCCATGAATCGTAAAAATTGCCGCTTCGTCGAGGGATTTGAGCGCCAAATCGAAGCGTCTCAGGGCGATAGCGCGCTCGGCTTCAGGGGTCTTATCGTACAGCGCCTGCACAAAAGGATCGTTAATCTCTAATCCTAAGAAACACTTAAAGGCAACCTGAATGCGGCGGCGAATCCTGTCCCTCAGTTCCTCAGTGGCGGCATTGGTAAAGGTCACGACCAGAATTTGTTCACAATTGAGCGGTTCGCTTAAGCCATCCCCAAGCAGTAATCTGAGATACAGACCTGAAATGGTGTAGGTTTTCCCCGTGCCCGCACTGGCCTCGATTAAGCGACTGCCACCAAATGGCAGGGTGAGCGAATCTAACGGCAAAGCGGGTGATACCTTAGTCATCAGTGCGCTCCCTCTGTCGTGGCGGTTTGGGCTTCATTCAGGGCAAATTCCTCGAGTTGGGCGAGGGTATCCTTGTGATACAGGCTAAGCATTGGCCGATAGATGTCATCGGCGAGCTTGCCAAAATGTGCCTCGGTAAAGTCGTCGGGAAAATGAAACAGCCGCTGATAATGGGGATCTGTGCCTTCGCCAAGTTCACCTTGCTCGTCCAGCCATTCGCTCTGCGCCGCTTCGAGCCGTGCTTTGTGCGGGTCTGTGCTTGTGTGCGAGTCTTGCGCTTCATGCGCCTCAGCGCTGGCATAGGCGAGGGAGGTTCTTGGCATAAAGCACAGGGGATGAATTTGGCCCTGATAAAAATACTTTAATAAGTTGGCAAGCTGCGCATGGGCAAGCGCTGGCGTAATGGGCGCGAGGGCATGAAAATGCCCCATATCCAGCAGATAGCTAGGTTGCAGGTAGCTAGGTTGAGCCACTCCCGCGGCCATCAAACATAAATGACGCAAATACAGGGCTAAAATGTCCCGCCCATGGGCACTGCCGGGGCGGCAAGTGACCAATCCCTTAGGGCTGATATCATCGATACGGCCTTCGAGGATCACCCGCTTGGCCTTTAACTGAGTCCCTACGCTCTGAGTGTGGGGCAACTCAAAGCTGAGCCGAATATCGGCATGGCGGGGAGCAACATCGCCGCGCATAAACAGGGTTCTGCCAATCAGCGGCGCGATATCATGGCTGTATTGGCGCAGTAACAGATCATCAAAGGGCTGCATCGGCAAATTACCACTGGCCTTAAGGCGTTGTAACAGTTCAGTGCTGGGCTCGTTTTGCCCCTGTTCGAGCGCATCGCCAAGGAGCTGGGCCTGTAATAAATAACGCTCTAACGCATTAAGACTAAAGGGCTCATCGTTATCATCCGCTTGAATATTCAGGTTTAAATCGACTTTCAGGGTTCGATTAAAGAAATACTGCGCGGGATTGCGAAAGAAGCGAATAAAGGCCGAGATATCGACATGCTCTGCTTCGCCAAGGGCCTCAATATCCTGAACACTGTCACCTATTGCCTCATCTTCGAGCACTATCTGAGTATCTAGCTCAATAAATCGGCCATGCTGCAACTGGCTGTGGCTATCGGGCGGACACCACTGCTGACTATAACTCTGTTTTATCCCGTTAGAGGCGGGCGTTTGCGCCAGTGCTGCTTGATACAGTTTAGGATCAAAAGGTTGCAGCGGCTGATGGCTCACAATAGCCTCAAGTAGTGCTTGCTGAGCATCTTCGTTACTAACATTAGCTGCTTCTGCCGCAAGGGATTCAGGCAGATAACACAACTGACAATATTCTATTAGTTCGGAGACCAGCATAGATGGAATACGCTCTGAGTTATCCCGTTCGCTACGACCAATATAACTGATATACAGCTGCTCCCGAGCCGAGAGTAACGCTTCTAAAAACAGGTATCTATCATCTAATCTGCGGGAACGATCGCCTTTGCGCGCACCAAAATGGGCCATCAGATCAAAGCCCACAGGATGTTGCACCCTAGGATAGACACCATCATTCATACCCAACAGACACACGACCTTGAAGGGAATTGAGCGCATCGGCATTAAGGTACAAAAATTCACGCTGCCAGCGAGGTATCGCTGGCCGACACGTGACTCGGTTAAGCGTTGATTAAACCAGAGCGCCAGCACTTCGATGCTTAAATCTAAGTCGTTGGCATGTGCCCCCATATCGGCAGGGCTGGCGGCAAGCAGCTCTTGCTCTAAGGCGGCAATCGCATCGCGAATTTCCTGCAACTGCTCACGCTCATCCTCATCGGGGGCGTAAAAGGCATTTAACAGTTCGGTGAGTTCGAGTAATCGCAATGAGGGCGCTTGCGCCTTGGCTAATACTTGGGTGGTTTCATCGAGGACTTCAATAAAGTTCAACAGCTTGCCAAGGGCCTGTGCCGATTGGCCCTCTACCCCAGCCACGGTTAAATAGTGCATTCCCTGCGGGGATGATTGATAAAGCGGCGCATCGTCCCGTAAGGCATAGCCTAAGATTAAGCGTTTTATGCCAAAGGCCCAGGAGTTTTGCTCGAAGGCGGGCACGCCCTGTTTAAGGCGGCTCTGTTCATCGCGGCCCCAACGCACACCGGCTTCATCTAACCAACGGCGAATGAGTGGCAGCTCGTCTTCTTCGAGCTGAAAACGTCGCAAAATGGCCGGCACTTCGAGAATGCTTAAAATATCGGTCAGTCCGAAGCGGCTTTGATTAATATTAAGTAAATTCAAAAAGCTATTAATGAGTGGCGATTCCTGCGCCGCGCCTCGGTCGGCAATGGCGTAGGGGATATATTCCAGCCCCTGTTTGGCCGCAAACACCGCATCGATATAGGGCGCGTAGGCGGCGACATCCGGCATCATCACCACTATGTCTTTGGGCGTGAGTTGGTTGTCGTTATCCAGTAGGTCGAGTAAATGATCGTGCAGGGTTTCGACTTCCCTAAGCGGGCTGTGGCAACTCTTGATTTGAATCGAATCATCGTCGGCTGTTAATACCCGGCGATTCGCGACCTCTTGATATAGCTCAGCATCTGGCCCGAGTACGCGATCGAGTGTCTGCATTTCTAAGATATCGTATTGCACCCCGGCCAACATACTGGCGCGAGCGTGGGGATCGTTAGGATCGCCGCAGGGCTCGCAGTACACATCGTCGCCAAAGTCACAGTGTTCTGGGGGCAGTTCGAGCAGCATATCGAGTAATTCGCGGCCCATCTTGCCATTGTTAGCGAGTAGGGGATTGCCGACTTCGAGTTTATCTTCCCATTGCTCGGCTAATTGGCGTTTTCCGGCATATTGCAGTGCCATACGCGCCCGATGGCGTGGGTCGATAATGTCGCCCCAATAATGCTGACAGGGGCTAAGGCTTAAGATAATCACGTCGATGCGGCTCGCGAGCTGGTGGAGCACATCGATAGTTTGGGGCGCCATGGAGGAGATCCCAAACACAAATAAACGCTGCGGCAATTTTGCGAGTGAATTGGCGCTATCGCCCAATGCGGCAATTAAATCCTGATGCAGATTGGCCCTGTGGTAGTGGCTTTGACGCAGCTCATCGCGGTTGTAGGCAATCAGTGCGCGCCAGAGGATGGGTTGCCAGCTTTGCTCCTCATTCAATTTGAGCGATTCGAGCGGTTCATTGGCTTCCCACGCGGCAATCCAGTCGGGGCGGTAAACCAAATATTGGTCGAAGATATCGGCGATGCGGCCGCAAAGTTGGTAAAGCTTAATATCATCGGCGCTTACGGCACCATGTTGATGGTTGCTATGGGTGTCAGCCGTGCTCGATTCGAGATTCTCTAAGGTATGGCCCAAATAATGGCGCAGTGGCCCAAAAGAAGGTTCATCCAGTAGCCGTGGCAGTAGTTGCATCAGCTTCCAGGTCATTGCCGCCTTAGTGAAGGCGTTTTCCTTGGGGACATTGGGGAGTAAATCGTGGCACAGTTGCCAAATAAAGCTGGAAGGTAATGGGAACTCCAGCGCGGCGGCAATACCATTTTGTTTTGCAATTTCAAGGCGTAACCAAGTCGACATCCCGGGGCTTTGTACCAAAATATGCTCACTTTGCAATAACGCGGCGCCGGGTAGCGGCTGGCGCAAATACGCGGCAAGATGGGCACAGAGCACTTCCATTTGATTGGATTGGATTAACTTCAGCATATTCGACTCACGATTGGGGATTGCTGTTATGCATAGCAAACGGGCTTGGCAATTCTATGTGACTGATTTATAAGATTCAACAATCTTGTCTGCCTGCGGTTTATCCCGCCTATTTTAACTGTTTACTCGGGCCAAATAGTCGCCAGTTTAGGGCTTTAGCGGCAGCATTAAAGCGCTTGAGCGCCGCTTGATAGTCTCCGTCCGCAAGCTGTTGGTATTTCAGCGCGACATAGCTTTGGGTCAGAGTATCAAACTCACGGCAAAACTCTGGGGATTGCTGCTGGTGCGTGTCAATAAGCTGCTCGGCAAAGGCATTCGGGCCTAAGTGAGCGGGGCGATTGATGCCAAATTTACTGAGGCGCTGACAAATGCGTTGGTACTTAGCGCTGATGGGATCCTGCTCCCGCTTAAAGCGAAACAGCCCCACACTGTAGGCGATATAGAGGCCGATAAGGCTAATACACACACTCATAAACACCGTCACCTTGGTTTTTGTGACATCCCCTAAAATGCCACTTAGCACTTTGTTTTGCCGTTCCTGATTAAAACCGAGCACCCAGAGACTCCAGTAATAATCGAGGCTGGCAAAGCGCTGCCTTAACTCGTTGAGCCAAGGCATAGATTTAAAGCGTAAGCTGCTAAAGGGGCTTTCTTGCAGGTAGCTTTGTTCGGGGGAAAACTCGGCATCGAAGCCTTGCTCAATACGATTGGGCGCGACCATGGCTGTTGGATCAAACCGTACCCAACCTTCATTCTCGAGCCAGACTTCTGCCCAAGCGTGGGCCATATATTGATACACACTCAGGTAATCGGCCTGTGGGTTGTATTCGCCCCCTTGATAGCCCGTGACCATTCGTGCGGGTAAACCCGTCGCGCGCGCCAGAAAGATAAAGGCGGAGGCGTAATGGGCGCAAAATCCGGCTTTATTTTCAAACAGAAAATCATCTATTTGTTGCCGGCCAATTGGCGGCGGGGTAAGGGTGTAGAAAAACGGTTCATGATTAAAATAACCCATCATGGCCCATAGACGCTGCTTGGGTTCTGGGTATTTGGCCTTAAACTTGGTGGCGAGCTTCAGTGTGCGGGGATTGCTGTCTGCTGGTAGCTTTAAGTTAATTTGCCGTTGTTTGGCGCTTAAGGTGAGATCCATCTTTGCTTTAGGCCAAGAACTGGCATTGTAACCCATTCGCTGGTCGACATTACGCAGCGCATAGAGTCTATAATCCGGTAGATTAACTACTTTATCATCCTGACTATAGGCCACATCAAGGCCATATAACCAAGATTGATGGCTAGGTTCGGCAATCACTTGATAGTGATAAACGGGTTGAGGATTATTGGTCTCCTGTTGTGTTAACGGGGTGAACTGCCGCGCGGGAGTCGGCCTAGAAGGCGGAAAGAAAAACGCATCTTTTTGGATTTGTTTAATACCAGTGTCTTGGCGCCAGGTTTGACCGTCGTAATCTTCGAGCACCAGCGCGCGCCAATAGAGTTCGGCTTGGATGGGACTCGCATCGGTAAAACTTACCCTAAAGGCCAGTGCTGATGAGCGGGTGAGTTTGCTGATATCGCCAACGGCAAGGGTTTCTGAGAGCCCGGTTTGGGCCTCCTTCATATTTGGGACCAGCCAGAGCGGGGCAAAGCGGGGTAAAACCAAAAATAGTAATAACGCTAAAGGGAGGCTTTGCAGTAGCAGTTTGGCACTAATCCATGCGGTATGCTGCCAGTTGTGTTTGCTTTGATACAGGGTCACCAGCACGCAGGTATTGATAATGGTCACACCCATTAAATGCGCGGTATTGAGCATGGATTGGTGGTCGATAAAGGTTAGCGCAATTAAAAAGTAGCCCACAATTACCACGGCGCGCACATCTCGGACACTTCGCATCTCAATGTATTTTAAGGCATAACCTAAAATCAGTAGGTTGACTAAAGCATTTAACAGCCCAATCTCACCCGATACTAATGCGAGCGTAATTGCCGCGCCAACGGCAAGGCTGGTGACTAAATAGCGCGGTGGTTTTGCCACTTTGCCGACATAAATACCAATCCGCCATAGAAGGCAAATCGCACAAATCCCAAGGGTCCAGGGTGTCGTTTTATCAAATAATGGGCTGAGTACTGCAATATTGGTGAGCAGCAGCCAAAACAGTGTTTGGCGACTGATATTGTCCCCCGTCTGCGGCCCATTGGCATGGTAGGTCTTAAGTTTGGGGCTATTCACCTTTTGCGGTGTTGAAGTTTGCATTGTCATCGCCGCGGCTCCATTTTTGCCGCATGAACGCCTTGCCCATGGGGAGGAAGCGGGCGTTTATGGCTAACGCCTTGGTTATTTGTCAATTTATCGGTTTTATTCAGCGTACTTAAATCTTGCCCGTAAAGTGCCAGTGCCCTTTGGCAGGCGATGCGATGGGCATTGCCCGTATCGGGTGTGAGGATCAGATCTTCCGCACCGACACGCTGTAGCCACAGACCAAAATATTGCTCCTGCTGACTCAAATGGTTAACTTGCCAACTGAGCTGACCTAATTGCTGTTCAAGCTGCGTCGGGTCGGGGACTAAGGTTAACCATACTGGATCGCCCTGAGGCTGTTCGAACTCCTTGGTTAGCATGCCGCGCCCTTGGGCCCATTGTTTCCATGCCACTTGTTTAAGGGATTCACCGAGCACATGGGGCTTAAGCCCTTTGTATTCATCGATGCCTGCAATGTATTTTCCGGCTCTTTCTAACCGTTCGTCTTCACCGGATTCGGTGGCTGCTTTTAGCTGCAAAGGGCTTTCAATCGGGTGGGCGTAGACGATGTGCGCATTATCGAGATCAATATGTGACCAAGCTCGGCAAAGCCCTAAGGGATAAAAGGATTCAATCTTAAGTCGCCCTGGCGATACTAGGCCGCGGCGATCATGGGCAAACGAGACCAAGGCTTGCACCTCATCGGCGCCGACCTGTTTGAGTAAGTAAGCTAAATTACTGGGGTAATTTAAGCTGATATTGTGGCTGCTGTGACTTGAGGTGAGCAGAACCGGAAAGGTGATGGTTTCACCCGCATACACCTCAGGTGCTGTGAGCGCGCGAAGGCGCAAACCCGCGAGATTTTTATAGCTGTAGAGGATGCAGGTATTAAATAGACTGAGTAACAAAATACTCAGGCCAATCACTAGATTGTTTTGATAGTTAGTGCCAAACAGATACAGCAGCAGTACCAGTCCAATCCAGACTAAACCAAAACCACTGGGCAGAATAAAGATGCTGCGATGGCTGAGGACAAACTCGGAACTGGGCGGCATGCGCCTTGCCAACCAGCGTTGCCAGAAAGCCGTCAATACTCGTTTCATCTAGTCCTCATCATAGTCTGAGCATCCTTTTCGATATGATTAGCAAGGCATTACATGATGGGATTGACGCTGGCGAGGATCCGCTCCGAGAGCGCTTCCCCCTGTAATTGGCTGCTAGTGCGCAGTCGATGTTCGGCCACGCTGCAAAACACCGCTTGCACATCTTCGGGGACTAAATAGTGTCTGCCCTCTAAAAATGCCCATGCTTTAGCTGCCTGTAATAGGGCTTTGGTCGCGCGGGGCGATAGGCCGACGGCATCGGTTTGATTGCGCGAGTCATGCACTAAGGCCAAGACATAATTGAGCAGCGCATCGGACGCCGCGACTTTATCGCATTGTTCCTGCAACTGGGTTAACGCCAGCGGGGTTAAACATTGGGGTAAATTATCGAGGGTTTGCGGCGTTTGGTCGCTTTTCAGCATCGCCAGCTCCGCATCATGGCTGGGATAACCGATAGAAATTCGCATCATAAAGCGGTCGAGTTGGGATTCGGGTAGCGGAAAGGTACCCGATTGCTCCGTGGGGTTTTGTGTGGCAATCACAAAAAACGGATTGGGTAATCTGTGGGTGACGCCATCGACAGAAATTTGCTGCTCAGCCATTGCCTCGAGCAGTGCGCTCTGAGTCTTAGGGCTGGCGCGGTTAATCTCATCGGCCAGCACCATCTGTTTAAAAATAGGGCCAGGATGAAACACAAATTGCGCTTGGTGTTTATCAAAAATCGATACCCCGAGAATATCGGCGGGCAGCATATCACTGGTAAATTGAATACGTTGATAGCTAAGGCCGAGGCTTTGGGCTAGGGCATGGGACAGGCTGGTTTTGCCCATGCCGGGCAAATCTTCAATTAATAGGTGCCCACGGGCGAGAATACAGGCGAGGGCTAAGCGAATTTGCCGTGGCTTGCCTAATAAAACTTGTTCAAGTTGTTGTAATAGTTGGCTTAAACCAGAATGTGCCACGGGAGACTCCTTGTGCATGGATAAGGTCATTCGCTCTACCACTATGGCGGAATATGTCGCGCTTAGCCAGTCGCTTTTACTGTGAAATCAATCGGCTTAGTGAGTCGTTGCTAAGTAATCTCATGCAGGATCTTACTGCTTTGAGCTTGAAGCTTAGGTATATAGGTGAGCCGTGGCATTTGCTCGCCGACGCGCAGTAAGTCCATCCGTGGATGCTCGACCGCCCCGTCCGTGGGGGCGGACGGTCGTCTCGCTAATCGCCATGGCTCACCTTCCTAGCATCGGTGTCGCCTGTGGGTTTTAAAGAAAGACAGAACAACTTTGGAACAAAAATCAGTTAGGTTATTAACTCTAACTTATGAGTTTCGGATTACAATTTCTATGGAGTGATGCTTTAAACAGCGGAAAACGCTAGCGCAGCGAGTGGTTTTCCGCTGTTTAACTTGTTAGGCATTTGACTCACCAAGAAACTCAGAGATTAAATGCCATTTCTCCTCATATGCTTCGTAGTTGGGAATATCTTTGAGATTTACTTTGCCCCAGTCTTTGCTGCGTGGAGCAGACTCAATTACACCAACAGGAAAAACATAATACCTTGGTGGCAGAACTTCTTTTTTGCCATCTTTTGAACCGCGATTAAGCAAAACCACAACAACGAAATCACAGCCGAAGTTTTTGATGGGAAAGCCGCCAGCACCAGTGCGCCACCTACTTTTGACCTGAACCATGGCAGATTTATTTGATTCAGGATTTGTTGCAACCAAATCATAGCCCGGCATGTTCGTATACGTTTTATACGAGGCGATCTTGTGTAACAGAAGCTGGCCTAGAACCAAAAATTCAGCCCCCTCAGCTTCCAACCTTGTATCTAATCTTGGCATGTGACTCCTTGATGCTTAACGCCGCGCACAGGGGCCGACAATGGCGGTCCCAGCGACCAACGGGAGCGACTTCTGCGGTTTGTTAGGGCTCTTCATTGCCTCTTGACTCGATCGGCACTTGAAGGTCTTGGATTGTTAATTCCCCAACAGTTTTACCATTACCTACTTGAATAGAAAATGCTGTTTGTACAAAAAGATTTATGCCAAGCATAAAAACCAACGAGGGGATCACGTAATAGAATAAACTACCTACGTTTCCGGCTTTATGCTCTCTCCTGACTATGCTGTTGAAAGACTTTATATTTAAGGTGAACAAGTAGATCGAAAGAGCAAGCATTAAACCACCTGTTAAGTAGTTTACGTATATCATGAAGTGCACTGTCATGGGCTTGCTAAAGTAGTGCATAGCAACATAAAAAACGACACCACATAAAGCAAAGTTTCTTATGCTATCAAATATATCTTTTGCCTTCGCTTTATCATCATTCCATTGTGACATGGTACTTAGTACTCCATTGCCCTAACGATAAGCTGTGGGGCGCGTGACGCGCAGCGGCACAGCGTCCCACACGAGCGACTTGTTAGCCTTTTTAGAAAAGTGTTTTGGTAAATTTTTCAACGCCACTTATGAGCTCCTGAACCTCATCTTTGGTTGGCTCGCGATCTTTACTGTGATCACATAAATTTCGAATGTCACCAAGCCGCTGAATTTGGCGCCACGCAGGCGTATCTAGCACTTCTGCGCCTTTCAAAAGGTCATTAAAGTCACTAATCGTTGGATTTTTCTTTCTAGTTGTGATGTTATGGTTTTCTGCCACCTGGCCAAGGTGCTTTTCTAATACTACTCCGGCTACCGCACCTGCACCTCGGGAAAAACCGCTCTTTAGTAACTCTTGAGCCGCAGCAATTTCTGAATCAAACAAATCTGCCTGTACAAGTTGGCGGATATCGAATAGTGAACTCTCAAACCGAGATGAGACTGCTTTGACGATCGCTAGTTGCTGCTCTAAGTGAGGAATAGCCGCATCAGGTCCCACTACTTTCTCTTTCTCCCAGCCTCGTGTAACTCTCAAACCTTGAAGATAATCTTCAATTCGGTAGTTCTCGTAACTTATATCTTTTCTAGGCTTGGGCTTCTCATAATGGCGCGCAAAATCAGCTAGTCTGTCGGGAAGAAGCTGCTTTATTAAAGCCTTCGATTCCGAATACCAAGATTGATAGTCAGTGCCAAATTTCGGCAGTACCTTTTTAAGAGCGGCGAAATCCTTTCCATAGGCTTTCTCAACTGCCTCTGGATGGCAGTCATACTGCATGGCCAACAACAAAAGCTCCCCCGTTCTAGAAAGGGCCTTCAAATCTTTTTTGAATTTTTCCAAGTTGGCTTGCATGGTATCTCCATTACGACATTTGGCTAACGCCCGCCTAAGGGGCTGGCAACGCATTAACAATAAACTCAATCACAACAACCGTAACCACCGTGGCTCATTGGGACTGGAAACGCCGCTCGTTGACAGTCCCTCTTGAGGCGTTTGTTATGCCAATTTTACCCGTTGAGTGTAATGTTCAAAGGCTGTGACTTTCACATAACCTTCAGACTCATAAAGCGATTTAGCTTTTTCATTGGATACCGCTGTCGCCAGTTTGACTGTTATCGCGTCTGTGTTTTTGGCAAAAGCAGCAACTTTCTGTAGTAAAGCTCTGCCGACACCTTTTTTACGTGCATTCTCAGACACATACAGATCGTTTAAATACCACATCCTTTTCATCGCAACTGAGGAAAAGGAAGGATATAGCTGTGCAAAACCTAGAGGCTCATTATCTTCTGATAAGGCTAGAAAAATCACTGAGTCACCATTTTTCATGTGCATCTCGATAAAATTTCTAGCACCTTGAATATCACTTTCTTGCTCATAAAACTGACGATAGGCATCAAATAAGATCGCAATGTCATCTAAATTTGAAACACTCGCTTCAACCACTTTCATCTGAACTTCCTTGTTCATAATTGGCATAACGCCGCCATAAACGGATGCGGAAGCAACGCGTAGGCAGTCCGGTGGAGGCCGCGTTTTTTTGCGGCCGTAACGAATTTAATGGCCTTGTTAAAAGTTTTATTTGGCTACAGGGCCAATATCCATACCATCATATGAATCAAGGCCAAACTCATGAGCAAAAATATACAGTTCATCATTTCTTGCATCTAGAGTCTTGGGTGAGTGAGTCTCTATACGCTCAACATGCAACCAAAACATGTCAGGTTCATTCGGTTCTTCTTTATCGGATAGATATATATCCACAAAGGTATACCCTTTTGAAATCAATGCTTCTTTGGCTTCTTCAAGTTTCGTAGGTTCGTTGTGAGTAAAGAAATAACCCCACAGCATGTTACCCGAAATGTTCCAGTCAGTGTTTTCACGAATATTCGAAAACATTTCCTCAAGTTGATTTATGGAAATATTCTTTCCCGGTATTTCAGACATCCCTTTCTCTCCCGCATATAGAAAGCTTGAAAACGTAAATAATAGTACTGTAGCTATGAGTTTCATGGACTTTTAACATTTTATTCGTGCGCATGCGCGTTTACCTCGTTGGACCAGTAAAAACACGCATAGTTAACTATCTGTATGTAAAGAAGTTATCAGCTTTTTATAAAATACACCATCTGGAAAAACGCGCATGCGCGTTTTCCAAACCTATTAACTAAAATTCAGTTATTATATTCACCTGATTTTAAAGAGTTTTATTTATTGCGGATGGAATTAGTGCGCTCTGATTTTGTCTGAAAATCATACCAAAACACCTAAGTTTAAATACGACTGTATACCCATACGTTGTTAGCTGATTTCTGGTAAGGCCAAACATAGGCAAATAGATAAGAATTTGTATGGCAGCAGGAGTGGGAATTTTCGGTTGAGCTAACGAGCCGAAATACAGAATGGGGCAAAAAGCTTTTAGCCAATGAACAGTTCAATGATCGTAAAGATTGCTATTGTTGCAACTGTGACTGTTGGCGGCATGGCCGCTCTTTCACATCTGACCCATAGGGATATGGGAAATGCCACTATGATGTAGGGAACATCATAGGCCATGTGAACGCGGCATTCGTACATCCATGTACAGCAGATGTCGTCGTCGAGCCCTCAGGGATGCTTCTTGTGAAATAAAAGGGCGGCGTGTCACAGGGGAAACAATGACAATCCATATCTGCGCTAGGTGACATTAAATTTGAAGAATCTCAGAGTTACCAATGGCCATGAACATGATTAATTCTTCCATACCAGTATGTGACTGCATCCTTCCCTAACAAATTAACCTTTCACTTTGCTCGGGGCGGATAAACCAAGGTTTGAATAGAAATCCCTGTACTAGATCGATATTTAGCTCGCGGGCTAGCTGGAGTTGTGCCTCGGTTTCTATGCCTTCGAGGATGCATTGTTTGCCCGTGCGTTTGCCAAATTCAATCAGGGCGCTGAGCAGGGCGATACCATGGGGCGCGTCGATTAATTGAAGCCAGTAGCGGTCAAATTTTAGGTAATCCACATTCATCATTAAATCGATGGAGAGCATGGAGTGGGGCGCACCGATATCATCGAGTGCCACTTGAATATTGGCCGCTTTAAATTGATGGAACAAGCGATTCGCGAGCTCGGCATCACTCACGCAAGTGTTTTCGATGATTTCCACCGTCAATTGCGGATGCTGCGATAGCAGTTCGAGTAACTTTGGGGTATGCGCTCCATCTACGGCGTGGGGATCCACATTCACAAATAAACGCAGGTCCCGTGGGGCGTGTTTGAGCTGAAAGGCTTTTGCCTGAAACTCAACTGCCGCCAGTTGTTCGCTGGCTTCGTGTAATTGCTCAAAGATGAGATTCGGGGCGATGGCTTGACCCTGCTCGAGGTAAAAACGGGCGAGTGCTTCATAGCCATGAATGCGTTGAGTGTGGGGACAGACAAAGGGCTGGTATTCGCAACTTAAGGATAAACCGCTGAGATTGAGCATCGAAACTGGGGGTAAATGGCTAATCGCTAATTATTCGCATTTAGTGGCCAAGAGTGCAAACAAGTTTACCTCGCTTGAGTGCGTTTGCCGATTTAATACTCATACGGTTAAGCGTGAGTGTAAACGGCATTTTGATACCGCCAAAAATAATCAAGGTGGCCAACGCCACCTTGATTATTATTCGATTACTACTCGATTAGTATCCCATTTCCGCCATGCGGCTTAGTAATGGAACTTAAGCTCAGCCTCGTTGAATAAAGGCTGCGGCTTTTGTTTTTGCGCTTCGTAAATCAACCGATAACTTAACACGGCTTGCACATATTCACGGGTTTCGGTGAAGGGAATGGACTCGATAAAACTCATGGCATCGAGTTGACCATTCGACTCCGCTAACCAGCGGCGAACCCGCGAGGGGCCTGCGTTGTAGGCGGCTGTCGCTAACACGCGGTTTTGATTGAAATCATTCAACAATTGCGCGTAATAGGCACTGCCTAAATTTAAGTTAAGCTCGGCGCTGTAGAGATCCTTCGGATCGCTGTACTTCGCCCCGTGTTTCTTCGCGGTTGCCTTGGCGGTGGCAGGCATGATCTGCATTAAACCGCGGGCACCGACACCAGAGGTTGCGTAGAGGAAAAACGCACTTTCGCGGCGGCTAATGGCACGGATTTCATCAATATTGACCTTGTGCTTTTTACTGGCATGTTCAAAGCCTGATTGATGCGCCATCGGGAAGCGCAGGGGAATATCATCCCATAGCTTGCCTTGGATACTGGCTTCCACGCCAAAGTCATACCAGCCTTGATCGTGGGCATAACGACCATAGCGGGCGCGCATCTCATTATTGCTGCGTTTTAGCAGGGCAACCCATTCATAGCGGGCATCGAAGTAACGGTCGAGCGCCATCAACTCCAATACGCGCACAAAGCCTAAATCGTCTTCGAGTTTTTGGCTGGTCCCATCCACCACAGGTTCAGGACTTTGATTTAAGGACACGGGCTTATTCAATAACTGTGACGCGGCAAAACCGTAAAAGTTACGCTCATTACTGACCGCCGCTAACGCCTTAGTGGCGCTTTCGGGGGCGTGTTTGGCGTTGGTACGATACAGCCAATATTGCCAGCGTTCTTTGGCTAAGGTCTCGGGCGATAATAAATCTAAGTAGCGCGCGATATGGGTATTGTCCTGCTCGCGGATCGCCCAGCGTAAGCGGCGCTCGAACATATCATCGCTTTTCATCTCGGGCAGCAGGTTATCGGCCCAGTCTTTAAAATTATCATCCTGCTCAATCAACACGCGGCGTACCAAGTACTTTTGCAGCTGTTGATCCTGTGCTGGGGTAAAGCGTTTTGCTTTTTGATACCGAGTATACAAATTGATGGCTTGGTCGATATCCTTACGGGCAAGGCGTTTTAAACCTGCAGCGACGATATCGCCAACAATAGGATTTTTATCCTTAAATTTTTCGGTATGGCGCAGGCTATTGGGATCTTTAAATACCGCCACTAAGCGTTTTGCCTCGGCGCTATGCACGGTGATTTTTTGCGACAAGTAACTCAGCAGGCTGGTTTGGCCCTCATCGAAACTCAGTAACATCCGCGCCCAAATCACATCTTGGGTGCGTTTACCGGCCTTGGTCCAAGCATTAAAGAGGGGATCGCATTCCTTGGGACGGGAATCGCCATAGACCCAAAGTGACTGCGCCGCCGTGTAGGCGGTTTGGGTTTCGCCCTTGGCGAGTTTGGCCTCATAAAAATAGCACTGTAGCCTGACATCGGTTGGCGCGTCTTGAGCGAGGCTCAAAAAGTCGTTCCAACGCTTTTGGCCGCCGGCATTTAATAAATATTTTGAACGCAGGCGCTGATACATAGGCGTGGTTTGATATTTATCTATCATGGCCTTAGCGTCGTTGCCGCGTAAATCGTTAAGCTTGCCAATGTCGATATCATGGTCGAGATAAATCGCCAGTGGATAATCGCCTAACTTAGCACGCAGGGGCTTGTAGGTGGCATAGTCTTGTTTCTTTAAGGCTTTTTCAGCCTCAAGAAAGGTCTTCTGGGTAGAAGTTAACGCGAAAGCCGCAGAGGCATTAAATGCCCCTGCGATGATAATTGCGCTGGATAACACCATCTTTGTCAATGGGTTGCACATGCAGAACTTGCCTCCGGGCATCAAGGTTACAATCGACTTTTCCCTATCGATTCAGGATTATGAGTTATTGGCTTTTAAACTGCGTGTTTATCGTTATTGTTCGAGTGCGGTGGCATCCTCAGTATGGGTCAAAAGCGTATCGCGATTTGTTTCATCATCACTGCTGTCCTGGGCATCACTCTCGTCTAATGCTTCATTGAGCGCCTTCTCAAGTAACATCTTATCGAGTTGTTTGCTGGTATCAACACCTAGTTGCTGCATTAAATGCGCTTGACGCACTAAATTGCCTTTGCCCGATGACAATTTGTTCATGGCACTGTGATAGGTTTTTTCGGCATTATCCAAAGCACGGCCGAGTTTTTCCATATCGTCGAGGTAGCCACAGAGTTTGTCGTAGATGCGACCCGCCTGTTTGGCAATGGTTTGGGCATGCTGGTTTTGATACTCGTAACGCCAGATATTATTGATTGTTCGCAGGGCAACCAAGAGGTTGGTTGGACTGACCAGCATAATATTTTGCTCAAGGGCAAAGTTCACTAGGCTTGGGTCATGCTCTAGGGCCAGCAAGAACGCGGGTTCAATCGGGATAAACATCAGCACATAATCTAAGCTTTTGAGGCCGTGTAAACGCTGATAATCCTTTTGACTCAAGCCCTTAATATGATTGCGGATCGATAATACATGTTCATTGATGGCCTGTTCACGCACCAGCGGATCTTCGCTATTAAAATAGCGCTCGTAACTGATGAGCGACATTTTGGCATCGATAACCACGTCTTTATTTTCAGGCAAATGCACGATCACATCCGGCTTAAAGCGTTTGCCGCTGTCGTCCTTAAGATCCCGCTGGGTGTGGTATTCGTGACCTTCGCGCAGGCCACTTTCTTGCAGCACACGGTCTAAAATCACTTCGCCCCAGTTGCCTTGCTGCTTGTTATCGCCCTTTAAGGCTTTGGTCAGGTTAATGGCATCCTGGCTCATTTTTAAGTTGAGCTCGCGCAGGTGTTCTAATTGATGTTTAAGGGCGCTGCGTTCCGATTGTTCATGGTTGTAGGATTCGCGAATTTGCTGTCTAAACCCTTCTAATTGCTGCTTTAACGGCCCGAGCACGCCTTCTAACTGGTTAGCATTTTGATGTTTAAAGCTTTCGCTGCGCTCTTCGAAAATTCGATTGGCAAGGTTCTCAAACTGGGTTTGCAGGCGCACTTCGGCCATTTCTAAAGTGGCGATTTTTTCCTGCATTGCAGATTGCTGGGCATCGGCCTTAGCCTGGATGGTTTGTTGCATCGCATTGGATTTGGATAAGGCCAGTTGTAGCTCGAGTTGGCGGCGATGGCTGTCGGCAAGTTGTTGTTCTAAACTCGGCAGGCGCTCGGCCATGGCTTCGGCTTTGCCCAGTTGTTCTATCTTTTGCTCTAAGCGCTGTTGGCACTGGCGCAGTTGGCTGTCTTTATCGTCGACTAAAATTTGCTGCTGGGCGAGGGATAGCTCGGCGTCTTCGTTTACCTGCCGCATTTCTTGCTCTAATTCGTCTTTAAACTGTTGCCAGCGAGAACGGGTGAGACGTTGATTGAGCAGGGCACCGATTAACAGTCCTAAAAAGGCCACGGCGAGTAGGCCGATGATCTGGGCGAGGGAAAAAGATTGAGAAAATGGCATCTTACTAGCACTCCTTTAGCTGTGGCGCCTAGGGTCGCATGCCCCTAAAAAGGCTTCAAGTGCTTTAATAAACAATCTGTTTAGACGATGACTCAAATGAGCAAGACTTAGTCGCTTAAGTTGAGATACTGTGAGGGATGAAATTTTTTTGCTGTTATCTGTGTCTATATCCCTACAGCTTATCAACACAGGTAAATGTACCTGAGGTTTTTGGGCGAGCGCTGAGGGTGAGTTAAGCGTCGGTAGATAACATTTATTTTTGCAGAGGTGTCCATTGGCTAATCAATCACGTTTTACACCGGGTATTTTGAAAAAAGCGCGCTGGCATATCCAAGATAATCAAGTGACACCCGAATCGGTGTTTAAGGCTCGCCGCCATATAGTCAAAGCCATGGGCCTTGGCGCGATTGGGGCTAGCATTCCGGGTTATGTGCAGGCGGGATTATTCGATCTGTTTGGCGAACAACCCAAAACCAGCTTTATAACCACGCCATTAACCTTTGAGGCCAATTCACGCTTTGGCAAGGACGAAGTGCTAACGCCCGTCGATAAGGTCACCACCCACAATAACTTTTATGAGTTTGGTACCAGCAAGCAGGATCCGTCTGATAACGCCCAGCAGTTTAAGGTCGACCCTTGGCAATTACGCATTGAAGGCGAAGTGGAGCGCCCGATGACGCTCGATTATCAAGATCTCACTAAGCTATTTCCGCTAGAAGAACGCATTTATCGGCTGCGCTGCGTCGAAGCTTGGTCCATGGTGATCCCTTGGGTGGGCTTTCCACTCGCCGCTTTATTGAAAAAAGTCGGGGTGACCAGTAAAGGTAAGTATGTTGCCTTTGAAACCGCCTTCGATCCCGAGCAAATGCCGGGACAAAAGAGCCGTTTAATGGGCGGCGGTATTCATTATCCCTATGTGGAAGGTTTAACCATTGCCGAGGCGATGAATGAGCTGACGCTGATGTCGGTCGGACTCTACGGTAAAACCTTGCCGCCGCAAAACGGCGCGCCAATCCGCTTAGTGGTGCCTTGGAAATACGGTTTTAAGAGCATTAAATCCATTGTCCGCATTCGGGTGATGGACAAGCAGCCGCCCACAAGTTGGAATCAACTCGCGCCCCATGAGTATGGCTTTTATGCCAATGTGAATCCTGCGGTGGACCATCCCCGTTGGTCGCAGGCGAGCGAGCGGCGCATCGGCGAGGGTGGGTTGTTCTCGGCAAAACGCATCGATACCTTGCCCTTTAATGGCTATGGTGAGTTTGTCGCCTCTTTATATGAAGGCATGGATTTAAGGCAATTTTATTAAGCGATGGCGACCGTATCCTAGGCGCAATCGATTGCGCCTAGTGAACGAGTGGCAATATCTATCTCGCGAGAGAGTTGTTAGCACCTTTAAAGGGCAAGAACAGTAGGAGTCTTATGTTCAACATCACGGCGTTAAGAGTCACGCCAAAACAGCTGCTCTGGGTCAAACTAGTCTTTCATTTGATTGGGCTTATCCCGATTGCTTGGTTGGTTTTTACTGTGCTGTCGGACCGTGCTGGCGGCGATCCCGTGCAGCATATTATCCACTTTACTGGCATTGGCGCGTTGAATGCGTTAGCGGCGACGCTGTTGATTTCGCCCCTTGCTAAGGGATTAAAGTTAGGCTGGTTAATGCAGACGCGCCGCTTGGTTGGCTTGTATGTGTTTGCCTATGCGACTTTGCATATTGTGGCGTTTTTTAGTTTAGATCTGCTGTTTGCCTGGGAGTTATTCTTCAGCGAGGTGGCGAAACGGCCTTATATTTTAGTCGGCGCACTGGCCTATGTGATAGTCACCGCGCTCGCGCTGACGTCCTTTAAAGCCTTGATGCGTAAGATGGGTCGCCGTTGGCAAACGCTACACAATGGGGTGTATGTCGTGGCGATTCTGGCGCCCATTCATTTTTATTGGTCGGTAAAATCCGAGATTATCGAACCGAGTTTGTATATCCTCGGCTTTGGTTTGTTGCTCGCGTGGCGTTTACCCATTTGGCAGAAGAAACGCAGCAGCCGTATCGCGATGGCCGCCGAGGGCAAGCGATAATCTGCAGTGTTGGCATTTATCAATGAGCAAAGAAAACGGCGTTTGCAGGGCATGCAAACGCCGATTTTATATCAGGCGGGAAGATTAAAGGCTTAACCTAAACCTTGGGTCGCCGACTTCATTTGAATAAATTCAATCTTATAACCGTCGGGATCTTCCACAAACGCGATTTCAGTGGTGCCGCCAGCAACAGGGCCGGGCGCGCGAGTGACTTTACCACCCGCAGCGGCAATGGCTTCGCAGCGGGCATAAATGTCTTCATCACCGATGGCAATATGACCAAAGGCCGTGCCGAGATCGTATTTTTCCGTACCCCAGTTGTAGGTTAACTCGATGACGGCCTGACCCGTTGATTCTTCACCGTAACCCACGAAGGCGAGGGAATATTTGTACTCTGGATTTTCGGAGGTGCGTAGCAGCTTCATGCCCAGCACTTGAGTGTAAAAAGCGATACTGCGTTCTAAGTTACCGACGCGAAGCATGGTGTGTAACAGTTGTGACATAGGATTATCTCGGTCAATGAATTACGTCGGCAGTATATCAAAATTTGCCAAAAATCATGCCGGAATGTTAATCGAATAAATGGATTGCCCAATCTTGATTTCGATAATTACGTGCGCTAGGGAAGAGGGTGTAATGTGAGCGGTATCACTTTGTCAGCCCGAGCGGTGTGAAAAGTGCACTATTATTTAGCTCTTGCTCACAAAATAACTATCTCAATATAGGCATTTTTCTCAGCCTTGATAATAATGGGTTATACCAACTAGGAGAGTGAATATGAACACCGAACTAAAAATGGCGCTAGGTACGACAGTTGTAATTGCTTTATTTTTCAGTGCATTCTTTGTATCCATATTCTGATATTGCATTCAAATCCCTTCCCATGCAGAGGCGCTTAAGTCGAATGATTTAAGCGCCTTTGTGTTATTTCTCCCATAGCGTTTATCCCGTTCTTTATTTCAATGTCATGAGCTGTCGTGCTTAGGGCCGACTAAGCGATGGCGTAATTGCTAAACACCCGCGGGGCTGGTTTTGCCTGGGTTAAATCCTGTGATATTTAGCAACAGTTGTGCAAATAGTTTGAAAAATGATTATTTTGATATTTATATATTTTGATTTTCAAACTAAACTGACGACAGAAGTCATCAATCACCACAGCGTGTTTGCTCTTGCTGCATGAATTTACGCTCACTCATTTATGCAAGTTAGGGAAATCGCTTAGGAAAAAATAATGAAAACAACATCTTCAACCGAGAAGCCGATGCAGAGTACCGGGCTTGGGCATTCTGTCGCGCAGTGGCAGCATTCCCATGGATTTTCTAACCAAAATACGGCGGGCGAAAAAAACACTCGCTATGTGTTGTATCTCACCGTGATTACCATGGTGGCCGAGATTGTGGCGGGGACAATTTATGGCTCTATGGCCTTGCTGGCCGATGGTTGGCATATGGGCACCCACGCCGCCGCCTTTATGATCACCCTGTTTGCCTATTCCTATGCCCGTAAGCATGCCAATGATCCGGCCTTTGCTTTTGGGACTGGAAAGGTGAGTGTGCTTGGCGGTTACACCAGCGCCATCGCCTTAGGCTTAGTGGCCTTAGTGATGTTAATTGAATCGGGCATGCGCTTGATTAATCCTGAGGATATTCACTTTAATGAAGCGATTTTTGTCGCCCTGATTGGCTTAAGCGTGAACGTATTGAGTGTGTTCCTGTTGAAAGACCACCATTCCCACGACCATGGGCATTCACACGGCCACTCGCATGGACATTCACACAGTCACTCACACGACCATGATCACGACGATGATGATCATAAAGAGCATCAAGATAATCATTGCTGCCATGGGCACGATCATCATGCTGCTGACCATGACCATGACCATGACCATGACCATGACCATGACCATGACCATGACCATGACCATGACGACCATTCACACAGCCACGCACAGGGCCATTCCCATGGGCATTCACACGGGCACACGGGCCATGATCACAACCTGAGGGCAGCCTATTTCCACGTTTTAGCCGATGCGTTAACCTCAGTGCTGGCGATTGCGGCGCTGTTATTCGGTAAATATATGGGCTTAACTTGGCTCGATCCGATTATGGGGATTGTTGGCGCGATTATTATCAGCCGCTGGTCATGGGGTCTTATCCAACAGACCAGTCCAATTCTGTTGGACGGTGGGGTAAAAGCCTCGCTACAGCGCAAAGTGCGTGAGACCATAGAGGCGGTACCGGATCATCAAGTGGCCGATTTACATATTTGGCGCGTGAGTGCCGATCACCATGCTATTATGGTGTCCATTGTGTCTCACTCACCGAAAGAAGCCAGTTATTTTAATCAGTTACTGACTAAGTTCCCTGAGTTATCCCATATTACCATTGAGCTGCATACTTGCCGTCAACGTGAGTGTGTGGCTAAGGAAGCCTAATGACAGTTGCACACCCGCATGATGCTTTATCTGCCACGTCCGCTCATTCTACGGATCAGGCCTTGAACCATGTGATTATTGAGTTTTATGAAAAATTATCATCGTGGGAGCATGCTATTGTGCGCGATAAGGGTTTTAGCTTGTCGCAGGTACACACGATAGAGTTGTTGGGTGTGCACGGTGCGATGCGAATGAAGGAACTGGCCGACAAAATCGGTGTGACCACAGGCACGCTCACCGTACAAATCGATAAAATGGTCGAGTCCCAGTGGGTGATGCGCCGTCCCCATGAGAGTGACAGACGCTCGATTCTGGTTGAGCTCACCGAGAAAGGTCAGGCGCTGTTCCTCGAGCATGATGCACTGCATTTGCAATTAACGACCGATCTCACCGCTAAGATGAGTGCAGAGGAGCGAAGCTTACTGCTGAGTCTGCTGACGCGGATGAATCAAGAGTTTTAATGGCAGCGTTAACTCGCCATTCAGTATTGATTACAGCGCCCTAATGGACGCTTTTTTTATGGCATAACATCTCGAATATTTTCGATTCATTCTCGATTAATCATCCGTGATTACAATATCTTACCTTTTGTTACATTCTTGTTGTATTAAAGGTTGAACTGGAGGTCAATTAAGGTAATGTAGGGCAGAAATCAAGATGGACTCAATCTAAGGGCTCTGGTCAAAGACTATATTTAAGGGCTCTGTTTAAAAAGGAATAACATGAATCGTAAATTACTGCCTTGGTGCATCGCAGGGGTACTCACTATGAGTGGTCAACTCCACGCCGAAGAAGACAAATACCTTTGGCTTGAAGAGGTTGAAGGCGCAAAGCCAATGGAGTGGGTTAAGGCCCAAAATGCCACTTCAGCCGCCGAAATTAAAGCCTTCAAAGGCTTCGATACCTTAGTTGCCAACAGCCTCGCTATCCTCAATGACAAAGAGCGTATTCCTTACGCCACCCATATTGGCGATAAGCTGTATAACTTTTGGAAGGATGATACCCATGTGCGGGGGATTTACCGTCGCACTACGATGGAAGAATACGCCAAGGCGGATCCAAAGTGGGAAACCGTGCTCGATGTCGATGCCTTAGGTAAAACCGAAGCGGTCAACTGGGTGTTCAAAGGCATTGATTGCCAGTATCCACAGAATCAGCGCTGTTTTGTGTCCTTATCCCGTGGCGGCGCCGATGCGGTCGAAGTGCGTGAATTTGATTTAAGCACCAAAGACTTTGTGCCCGCGAAAGATAAACCTTTCTTCTTAAAAGAAGCGAAATCTAGCCTTAGTTGGATTGATACCGATCAGGCCTTTGTCGGTACCGATTTTGGCGATGACCAAAGCATGACGGACTCGGGTTATCCCCGCGTAGTGAAGTTATGGCAACGTGGTACGCCGCTTGAGCAAGCGAAAACCATTTTCAGTGGCGACAAAACTTCGGTCGCGGTATCGGGTTGGGTGATGTTTGACGACAAAACTCCGCTGAGCCTAGTTACTGAGGCGCATACCTTTTACACCGCCACTCAATATGTTTACCAAGACGGCAAACTGACTAAGCTGCCGCTCCCGCAAGATGCCGAGATCAAAGGCTATTTCCAAGGCAAATTGTTTATTGAGCTCAAGAGTGAGTTAGCAACCCCTGCGACGACATTCAGCCAAGGCGCCGTGGTGTATGCCAATGTGGCGGATTTAATCGCCCAAAAAGCATCCTTTACTGAATTTGTCAGCCCAACGCCGACCGCATCAATCGCCCAGTTAAGTTTCAGTAAGAGCGCGATTTTTGTAAATTGGCTCGATAACGTGAAGAGTAAACTGGTTCGCTACGAGCAAGACGCGAAGGGCGCATGGCAAAGCACGCCCGTCCCCTTTGAGGCCAATGGCGCGCTAACCGTGATGGATATGGAGCGCGACAGTGATGATTTCTTTGTTAATTACACGAGCTTTCTTGAGCCATCGACCCTGTATACCGTCAATGCTAAGGCGCTAAAACCGCAAAAAATTAAAGGTATGCCTCAGCAATTTGCAGCGGATAAATTTAAAACTGAGCAGTATTTTGCAACCTCAAAGGATGGCACCAAAGTGCCGTATTTTGTGGTGATGGCAAAGGATCTTAAGCTCGATGGCAGCAATCCCACTCTGCTCTATGGTTATGGTGGTTTTGAAGTGTCACTGCGCCCAGCCTATTCGGCAACCATTGGTAAAAACTGGTTAGAGCAGGGCGGCGTGTATGTGCTGGCCAATATCCGTGGTGGCGGCGAGTACGGCCCTGCGTGGCATCAAGCGGCACTTAAGCAGAATCGTCATAAGGCCTATGAGGACTTTGAGGCTATCGCCGAGGATTTAATCGCCCGTAAAATTACCTCGAGCAAGCATTTAGGCATTCAAGGTGGCAGTAATGGTGGTTTGCTGATGGGCGCCGCTTTTACCCGTCGTCCCGATCTCTACAATGCAGTGGTCTGCCAAGTGCCTTTACTCGACATGTACCGCTTCAATAAGTTACTGGCCGGCGCAAGTTGGATGGGGGAATACGGTAATCCCGATGTTCCTGAAGAATGGGCCTACATTAAAACCTATTCGCCATACCATAATCTGCACAAGGACACCCACTATCCTAAGGTGTTCTTCACTACCTCAACCCGTGATGACAGGGTACACCCAGGCCATGCGCGTAAGATGGTAGCCAAGATGAAGGACATGGGCATCGATGTGCTTTACTATGAAAATATCGAAGGTGGACACGCAGGCGCTGCAGATAATAATCAAGCTGCGGAACTAAATTCGATGGCGTTTGCCTACTTATTACAGCAGTTAAAATAATCGTGATGCGTGACAGAAAATATTAACAATTCGCGATTAATACCGAGCAAGTCCCTATAGGTTGGGGAGCAAAAAACGGTCGAATGCCTTGAGGTTCGGCCGTTTTTTTAATCCGTATTTTAACTTGTTAATAATATTACTCATTTTATTGAGTAGGCCAAGTTCAGTTGCTAAGATGACATTCATTTTTAGGCATAAGATTCCCTTAAGAAAACTAAGCTAGTTTCGGCCCACTATTTATTTAAGAGAGCATTACCAGTGCTGACGAGATTTAAAACTCTAACCGTGAACCGCTTCACCTTTATCACCGCATTATTTTACGTTTGCGTTTTTAATATCCCACTCTTTGAAGTCATCAAGAAAGGCATTGAAAAACAGCCCGATGTGGATCCGATTTTTATCGCATCCATGCCGCTGTTTTTAACCTTTGCACTGAGTTTTGTGTTTTCACTGTTTACGGTGAAATACCTAGTAAAACCCTTTTTCATCATTCTCACGCTGCTGTCATCGAGCGTGTTTTTTGCGGCGCTCAAATACAATGTCGTGTTCGACTACGGCATGATTGAAAACACCTTTCAAACCAACAGCGCCGAAGCCTTGATGTATGTGAACTTTGCTTCCATCCTCAACATGCTGCTCACGGGGATTTTACCCGCCTATTTGATTTACAAAGCCAATATCCAATACAAGCCATTTTTTAAAGAGTTGCTGCATAAAGTCTTGTTTATGCTGGCGATGTTGGCAGGGCTTGGGATTATCGCCTTCTTCTATTTCCAAGATTACGCCGCCTTTGGCCGCAATAACGATGAGATCAAGCGTTATATTGTGCCGACCTATTTTATTGGCGCGGCCGCTAAGTACATCAATGTGCACTATTTGCAAACGCCGATTGAATACCAACAACTGGGTTTGGATGCCAAAAATGTTACAACCAATGCCAACGGTAAACCTAACCTGTTAGTGCTGGTGGTGGGCGAGACTGCTCGTTCAATGAACTATCAATACTATGGTTATGATAAACCGACCAACGCTTACACAGAGGGCCAAGGCTTGGTCGCCTTTAAAGATACCCATTCCTGCGGCACGGCCACTGCGGTCTCGCTACCTTGCATGTTCTCGCGGATGGGACGTGAGGATTACGATTCTCGCCGCGCCTATGCCCAAGACACGGCCATCGATGTGTTAAATCACGGCGGGATTAAAGTGCAGTGGTTTGATAATGACTCGGGTTGTAAAGGGGTGTGCGATCAGGTTGAAAACATCACCATTGACTTGAATAGCGATCCAGAACTCTGCTCGGGACAATATTGTTTCGACCAAGTGCTGCTCAATAAACTCGACGAAGCCTTAGCCAATGCGGAGCAGAAAGACACTGTGATAGCCCTGCATGTGATTGGCAGCCATGGGCCGACGTACTTCCTACGCTATCCGCCAGAACACCGTAAATTTACGCCGGATTGCCCGCGTAGCGACATTCAAAACTGCAGCGCCGAAGAGCTGATGAACACCTATGACAACACGATTTTGTATACCGATTACATTATCAGTGAAGTGGTCAATAAGCTTAAACAGCAACAGACTAAGTTTGATACCGCCATGTTCTATGTGTCGGATCACGGCGAATCTCTGGGTGAGAAAGGCATGTATTTGCATGGCGCGCCGTACGGTATTGCGCCGATTGAACAGACCAGTATTCCTATGCTGGCCTGGGTGTCGGAGGATTTCAGCCAAGACAACCATTTGAATATGGCGTGTTTAGCCAAAGAGGCCGAGAAGGGCGGCTTCTCCCACGACAATCTGTTCGACAGTCTGCTGGGATTAATGAATGTTCAGACCCAAGTGTATCAATCTAAGTTAGATATTTTTGCTCGCTGCCGCGGTTAAGTTCAGCGTGCAGGTGAATACATAAAGGAGGATGGCAACATCCTCCTTTATTTTTTTGCGCCTTATCATAATAATTATTGTGTCCCGTATCCAAATCGAAGCAGTTGAGTTAACTTAAGTTATACAAAAAAGTAACAACATTAGGTGCGCGACTCATGTCATCTCCTGCTGCCACTAAAGAGCTCGATTCAGCGGCGCAAATTTTGCGTTTGGCCGTGCCACAAATGTCGGCGCTCGATATTCCGGTCACCCCAGAGAATTACACGGTTTGGTATGAGTATTTTGCCCAGACGAATCTCGATTTAAATCGCGCTATCGATGGCTTTCTGGCGAATAAAGTGGTGTTCACTAAGGAGGTGAATACCAGTCTGTACAAGAATTTTATTCAAGAGAAATCCCCCGAAGTCATCGAGAACGTTCAAATCGAAACTCAAATATTGATCAACTCGCTGATCAGTAAAATCACTCAGTTAAATCAGGGAACGGAGGCATTTTCAAGCACTCTGGCGGACTTTGGCCTACAGCTTCAGACTAAGCCGGATGTGTGCACGCTCAATCAGTTAGTGGATGGGGTGATTGATGAAATGCAAAGTTTACTCGTCAATAACCAAACCATGGAGCAGAGCCTGAGCGCCATGGGGCAAGAGGTACAAAACTTAAAGACCGAAATGGAAAATTTAAGTTTGGCGGCGATGACGGACCAATTAACCTCATTACATAACCGCCGCGCCTACGAAATTGCGATTCAAGATCATATCCACCGCGCCGAGCAGCAACATACCCGTTGCAGCTTATTACTCATTGATATTGACCGCTTTAAAGTGTTTAACGACAACTATGGCCATCAAGTGGGGGATAAGGTGTTAGCCTATGTGGCGCTCGCCCTCAAACAATGTGTGCGGGGGGATGACTTTGTCGCCCGCTATGGCGGCGAAGAATTTGTGGTGCTGTTGCCCAATACCCATTTCCACGATGCGTTGCAAGTGGCCGAAACCCTAAGGGAGCGGATTTCTGAGCGGCGCTTAGCCATAGGTAAAGATAAAAAACTCTCCTTGGGCGCCATCACTGTGTCTATCGGTTTAGCGTCTTTGCAGGAAGGTGATGATGCCGATACCTTGTTTAGCCGAGCGGATAAAGCCCTGTATGAAGCCAAATCCGATGGGCGCAATTGTGTCCGTGGTTGAGAGTTACCGCAAAGCGTCAGGTCATACACGCTCTTAACTTATTCCTGTGCCTTTAAGTGCTTTGAGTCAGATAGTCGTTGGAATCACTCGATGAACAAAGATTAATGCTCTATTTGATCAATAGCTTAACCCTTTACTCCGTCTGACTTTGCATTTTGTTACCTTTGTTGATTGTGCTGGCAATTGCTTTACATTCGATGTCATCCATATAATAAGCAATGCTTACTATGTGGATGGCTTATGAAAACCTCATCAAATACCCTAGGCGCACTCTTAAGTGATATTACCCGCATGATGCGCCGTGTGTTCCAAGAAACCTACAGGCCCACGGCGGATTGCTCACTGACGTTATCGCAGGCAAGAGCCTTATTGCATATCGCCCGTAATGAAGGCCTTAAGCAGATTGAGCTGGCGGATCGCCTCGAAATTAAACCTATCACGGCCGCGAGATTAATCGATGTGCTGTGTGATGCTGGGCTGGTTGAACGCAGACCCGATGCCAAAGACAGACGCGCTTTTCAGTTATTTTTGACGGAGGCGGCCGCGCCCCATTTAGCCGAAATTGAACGTGCCGTGACCATAGTGTACACCCAAGCCTTTAAAGGATTCGATGAAGCCGAGTCAGAGACTGTTATCCGGCTGTTATCGCAAATCCATAAAAATTTTTCAGCTTAATCAAAGCAGATAAACCCATCCCCGTGATAGACATTTAGTGAAGTTGGAGTTGTTGTAATGAGTGACGCAAATCCTCAAGCACCTAAAGCGAATACGCGTAAAAAGCGCGGCATATTACTGATTGTGGTGCCGCTGTTATCCGTGCTGGCCATAGGTGCGGTTTACCTGCATGGCGGCCGTTATATGGAAACCGATAACGCCTATGTAAAGGCGGATAAAGTGCCCGTAAGCGCGCAAGTGGCTGGGAATGTCGACAGCTTGTATGTGGTTGAAAACCAAAGGGTTGAGAAGGGGAAAGTGTTGTTTCGCCTCGACGATGCCATGTTTAAGGTGATGGTCGATAAGGCGAGTGCCAAATTGGCACAGGTCAAGACGGATTTAGCGGTACTCAAGGCGAGTTACCATGAGAAGCAAGCCGAAATCACTCTGGCAGAGACCAAGTTAGCCTTTGCGGAGAAAGAGCAAAAGCGGCAGGAGAATTTGATCGGTAAACACTTTGTGTCTGAATCTCAGCTTGAAGATGCAAGGCAAAATACCGATATTGCGCGGCAGAATATTCAGACCCTGCAAAAAGACTTACACCGCATCGCCGAAAGCTTAGGCGGCAGCCCCGATTTTCCGATTGAACAACATCCCAGCTATTTAGAAGCCTTAGCCCAATTAAATGAAGCCAAGCTTGATTTAAGCCGCGTGGAGATTAAAGCCCCAGTATCAGGCGTCGTCAGCCAACTGCCAAAGCTAGGACAATATGTGAATGTTGGCGCCATTGCCCTCGCGCTGGTAGCCGATCATGCCCTCTGGATTGAGGCGAACTTCACCGAAACCGATTTAACCCACGTCAAACCCGGGCAAAAGGTCAATATCCATATCGATACCTTTCCCGATAATCACTGGCAAGGTACGGTCGAGAGTTTAAGTCCCGCAACGGGTGCAGAGTTCTCGCTGATCCCCGCGCAAAATGCAACCGGCAACTGGGTGAAAATCGCCCAGCGCGTTCCGGTGCGAATTGCCATTGATACCGCGCTGCCCGAGGCGCCGCTGCGCGCCGGATTAAGCGCCGTGGTGGATATCGATACTGAATATCAACGTCAGTTGTTGGGTTTTAGTCTGTGAGTCAGCAAGTGATGGCAGGGCAAGACCATGCCCAAGCTGAGGCCGTTAACGCGAGCGGTGCTTTGCAAACCGATACCAAAAAGCACGAGCAACATCTTGGGTTTATCACGCTTTCGGTGATGCTAGCGACCATTATGCAGGCGCTGGATACAACGATTGCCAACGTGGCCTTGCCCCATATGCAGGGCAGCATGGGGGCGACTCAGGATCAGATCTCTTGGGTGTTAACCTCCTATATTGTGGCCGCGGCGATTTTTATGCCGCTGACGGGTTTTTTAACCGCCAGGATTGGGCGTAAACGGGTATTTATGTGGGCAGTGGTGGGCTTTACGATTGCCTCTATGCTGTGCGGTGCGGCGCAAAACCTTGAGCAAATTGTGTTATTTCGCTTATTGCAAGGGGTGTTTGGTGCCAGTTTAGTGCCTTTATCCCAATCGGTATTACTCGACAGTTACCCGCCAGAGCGCCATGGTTCGGCCATGGCCCTTTGGGGTGTTGGTGTGATGGTCGGGCCGATTTTGGGACCATCCCTCGGTGGTTGGTTAACTGAGTATTACAACTGGCGCTGGGTGTTCTATATCAACCTGCCTTTTGGGCTATTGGCTTGGTTTGGTCTTGCCGCCTATGTGAAAGAAACGCCGCTGGACCATAGCCGCAAGTTCGATTTACTCGGTTTTGCCATGTTGAGTCTGGCCATTGGCGCCCTGCAAATGTTGCTCGATAGGGGAGAATCCCTCGATTGGTTTTCCAGTCGTGAAATCGTTATCGAAGCCATAATTGCTGGCATGGCGTTTTATCTGTTTATTGCCCATATCTTTACCCATAAACATCCCTTTATTGAGCCTGGGCTGTTTAAGGACAGAAACTTCAGTGTCGGGCTTATCTTCATTTTTATCATCGGGATTATTCTGCTGGCGACCATGGCCTTATTGCCGCCTTTTATGCAGACCCTGTTAGGTTATCCTGTGATTGATGTGGGTTACTTGCTGGCGCCAAGGGGCGTCGGCACTATGATCGCCATGATGACTGTGGGTAAGCTCGCCGGCAAAGTGGATGTACGTTACCAAATCTTTTTAGGTTTGATGCTCACCATTTTGTCCCTATGGGAGATGACGGGCTTTAACACCAATATTACCGGCTGGGATATAGTGCGAACTGGGGTTATCCAAGGCCTTGGCTTGGGCTTTATCTTTGTGCCACTCTCGACCATTACCTTTGCAACCTTAGCGGCAAAATACCGTAATGAGGGGACTGCGCTCTTTAGTCTGATGCGAAATATCGGCAGCAGTATAGGGATCTCCGTGGTGATCACCTATCTTGCCCAGCACACACAGATGAATCATGCGGCGTTTGCCGATTACATTCATCCCTTTAGTTTTGCGCTCAAGCACGCCGTTGATCTTCATGCCGTTGATTTATCGACGACACAGGGCATAGCCTTACTCAATGCCGAAGTGAATCGTCAGGCGGCGACCTTGGCCTATTTGCAGGACTTTAGGTTAATGATGTGGGTGACGTTATCCGCCGTGCCCTTAGTGTTTCTGCTTAAAGGCGTGCATAAAAAACCAAAGCCATAGGACGAGTATTCGTCGGAGTTGAGGGCATCACGCTAGCGATAAATGCATGATAAATAGAAAAACGCCGCATCTTTTGAGTGCGGCGTTTTTTATTGTGTCCAGCGGGGCGAAGTTTGCTTCGCGCTATTGACTCTTATTGGCGTTGGGCGCCTTAAGATCCATATGCATTTTGATCAAATGTTCTTCCATATCGAAGGTAACCTTAAAGCCTAAGCTCTTGGCAAGGCTTGCCATATTGCGGTTTTCAAACATGGTAAAGCCCGTTAGCACTGGGGTGTCATTGGCTTGATAGTATTTAATCAATTTTTCGAGCAGTAATTTACCCAGCCCAATACCTTGGTGATCGCCCCGTACCGCCATGGCAAATTCGGCTTCGGTATTGTCGGGATCGATGGAGGCCCTGACCGCACCTAGGGTGATGTCATCACCGTCCGGTCCCTTGGCGGTGGCGATAAACGCCATTTCGCGGGCATAGTCGATTTGGGTCAGTACCGCCATTTCCTCGTGGGTCATCTTAGAGCGCACGCCAAAGTAGCGTTTGTACCTGTCTTCATCGGAGAGGGAATTATCAAAGGCCAAATGCTTGGGCTCATCCTCGGGCAGGATCGGACGCAGCATGACCTTAAGACCATTTTTAAGCTCGGCAAACTCCTCTAATTCCTTGGGATAGGGCATGATGGCAAGACGCGAGGTGTTATCGGTATTGGCATCGTGCAGACGGATATTCACATCGAGCAGGGTGATGTTTTCTCCCGCCGCCAGCACAGGGTTAAGATCTAACGATGCTATTTCTGGGCAGTCAATGATGATGTGGGAAATTTGCGTCAGCATCACGCATAGGGCGTTCATATCCAGCCCCAGTGGTAAATGCCTGTCCTTTAATTTATGGGTCTTTAAGGCTTGGATCACCATGTAACGGGCCAGCGCCATATTGAGTGGCGGCAAGGCGACCGCAGCATCTTGAGTCGGATCCCACTCCGAGCCGCCTTCACCTAAACAGATGGCCGGACCGAAGACGGGATCGCTAATCACGGCGACCCGAATTTCCTGCGCGCCTGCGGTCAAGGCCATCTTCTGCACTATCATGCCCTCGATAATCGCGTCGGGATTGGCCTGATGTACCCGCTGGGTGATTGCGTTGGCGGCATGGCGAATATCTTCCGCCGAGGTGAGGTTAAGCATGACGCCGTGGACATCGGATTTATGCAAAATATTCGGCGATTGCACCTTGAGCGCGAGGGGATAACCCGCCTCATTGGCAATAGCGACGGCCTCATCGGCATCTTTGACAAACCAAGTGTCGATAGTATTGAGGCCATAGGCGCGTAAAATCGGGCTGGCCTCGTGGGTTTCGAGTACCGCTTTGCCCTTGGCCTGTGCCGCTTGCAGCAGTTTTCGCGCCGTTTGGCTATCGGTCGGAATATTGTCGGGGATCGACTGCGGCACTTCCTGCAACAGTTTTTGGTTACGGCGATATTCCACCATATGCATAAAGGCGCCGACTGCACCTTCGGGGGTGCGATAGGTGGAGATGCCGCCCTTGGTAAAGCGTTTGCGGGCTTGATAGGCCGAGTCTTCACCGCTCCAGTTGGTGAGGATATTTAAGCGGTTTTTCTTCGGATGCGCGTGGATCACTTTAATTAAGGCATCGGCAATCTCGACACTTTCACCAAGGGCGGACGGCGAATGCAGCACCAAAATGGCGTCTAATTCTTCACAATCCATCAGGATATTGAGTGCGCTGGCGTAACGGCTGGCGTTGGCATCGCCGATAATGTCGACGGGGTTTTGTTTCGACCACGTATTGGGCAACACGGCATCGAGTTTGGCGATGGTCTCTTGGGATAATTCCGCCAGTTTACCGCCGCGCAGAATAAGTTCATCGACGGCCAATACCGCTGGGCCGCCACCATTACTGATAATCCCTAATCGCTCGCCCTGCAATGGATTAGAGTGGGCGAGGCTTTCTACCGCGGCAAAAAGTTCAATTAAATCATTTACCCGCAGCATACCTGCGCGCCTAAAGGCGGCTTCGTACACGGCATCGTTACCGCCAATGCCACCCGTATGCAACTTGGCAGCCCGCACTCCTTCGGCGCTGCGACCGGATTTAATCACTAATATGGGCTTATTGCGGGAGGCTGCGCGGGCGGCAGAGAGAAAATGGCGTTTCTCATTGACAGAGTCGATATACAACATGATGGCACTAGTACGGCTATCACGGCCGAGGAAATCGAGCAATTCATCGAAGTTAATATCGGTGGCATCCCCAAGGGAGATAAAGGATGAAAAGCCAATACCTTTGTTGTTGGCCCAATCCAGTACCGTGGTACAAATCGCCGCAGACTGCGACACAAAAGCAATTTTGCCGGGCAGGGCGCTGGCGTGGGCCAAACTGGCATTGAGCCCTAACGGCGGTAACAACATCCCCAAACTATTGGGGCCAAGAATGCGCATGCCGTAGCGTTTTGCATGTTGCATGGCCAAGTTGAGCAGGCTGACACCTTCTTCATTCATCTCCTGCGCCATGCCGGAGGCCATGATAATCGCCACCTTACAGCCGAATTGCGCCAGGGTTTCGACGATGGCGGGCACGCGACTGGCGCGGGTACAGATGACTGCCAGATCGGGCTTTATCGGCAAGGCTTCAATATTGGGATAGGCAAGCACACCCATCACGGCGCGGTATTTTGGCGTCACGGGCATGATGGGGCCAGAAAATCCGCTCGAGAGCAGGTTTTTCATCAGCACATTACCGGCGCGTTTCTCACTATTGGAGGCGCCAATAATGGCTACGGATGTGGGTTTAAATAAGGAGTGTAATGTACGTTGACTCATAAATGATCCCATCCCAGTCGAAGACAACGCCAGTGTAACCTAGGCTTTGCAGGCTGCACAGCTAAGTTTATGTATCCACTAGACAAGTCTATGAGTTAATCAGCCATTCGCCTGATAAAAAAGCCGTTCTACTGATTTAGTTGGCGCCAAATCACTATTCGTACAATTTTTGCGCACGCCGTGCTGATTTGAGCGAAAAAAATCAGTTAGTCGTTTGAAAACCCCTGAATATGAAACTACTTTTTAATCACAGATCAATAATTGCGAAGTCTCTATGACATACAAGGATGGCATTGTTGCAGTGTTTGCAGCAGTAATAGGATATTTTATCGGCAGCTTAGTCAGTTTTACGCTGAGTACCTTAGTTGCCGTGATTATCATGCTCGGTTGGCAATTCTATCGACAATCCTCAGCCTCTCAACCCATACCTCACTCCTTTGCCACTTCCGCAGCGAGCGGCGACTGGCAAGATCAGCTTAATCTCTATCAAGAAGTGTCAGTGTCATTAAAGACCTGCGAGCAGAGTATCGACGATGTGCTGTCGGTACAGTCGGATGCGGTTGATTTACTCGGTGGCGCCTTCGATGGCTTAGGTAAATTAATGCACGAGCAAAGCGAGTTTATCTCAGCATTGGTTCATAGCGCCGATGATGAAGAAATCTTTCACTCAGAGCAGATGAAGCTATTTGCCAATAACACTTCGATGACGCTAGAGCGTTTTATTCAATCGACCATTGAGATGTCTGCATCCAATATCGATCTGCTCGAAAAGGTCAATGTGATTTATGAATCTATGCCTCAGGCGATGAAGGCACTCAAGGATATAGACCAAATCTCTTCGCAAACTAATCTATTAGCCTTAAATGCGGCCATTGAAGCCGCCCGCGCGGGCGATGCGGGCAGGGGCTTTGCCGTGGTGGCCGATGAAGTGCGCGCCTTATCTAATCGCAGTGCAGGCTTTAGCGAAAGTATTCAAAAACAGTTACATACCATTCAAGTGCAAATCGAGCAGCTCACCCATCAAGTGAGTAAAGTGGCTGCTCAGGATATGTCTTACATTATTGAGGCGAAAAAAGATCTCGATACCGCGCTGGAGCAAATCATTGTTAAAGCAGAAAAAGATGCCGCAGTGATTGACAGAATTGATGCCTCTGCCCATGAATTGGAAAGCGCCATTGCAGACGCTATTCGTGGCTTACAATTTAGCGATATCACCTCCCAAAGTATGATTTACACCAATCAGACGCTGCAACATTTGCGGGAGTCCTTAAATAGTGTCACCGCGATGTCGCCTGAAGAATTCGACGAACAGTGTGATGGTCTGGTATCCCAGATCAGTGGTCGGCGTAAAAATACCCATAACCCAGTATCAGCAAGTCAAATCAGTTGCGGTGAAATTGAGCTTTTCTAAATAGGGACATTGTGATGGCTAATATTTTCTACATCTCTTTGCCGGAACGTTTTGATTTTTATCACCATAAAAAATTCACCAACGATTATCAAAAGGCCTTTCTCGAAGAGGACATTAAGCACTTAGTGCTGGATTTTAGCCGCGTGCTTTACATTGATAGCTCGGCCCTTGGAATGATGGTGTTGCTGCATCGAAAAGCGTTGGAGCGACAGATCAGCACGGCGATTCGAGGTTTGCACGGTCAAGCGGAAGAAATTATCAACATAGCTAATATGGGTCGTTTGTATCTTGTCGAACGGGATGTATAAGTGCCTAAAAGCCAACGCTATATTTTGGTCATTGAAGATGACCTAGTGACAAACCAAATTATTACCGCGTTTATTCACAGTAAAGGTTGGGGGGTGATCACTTGTTGTAGTTTAGAAGAGGCCAGTGAGGAAATTTACCAGCAGAATATTGAGCTTATCTTATTGGATTATTTTCTACCCGACGGTTCAGCTTTAACGTTATTAGAAAAATTAAGATATTGCGAGTCACCTGTACCAGTGATTGTGATCAGCGCTGATAATGAGTATCAAAAAATATTATCTTGTTTTAGATTAGGCGCCCTCGATTACATTATTAAACCAATTAATTTAGAGCTATTTTGGCATAAAGTTGAAGGCCTGCTCGCACATTTTTCCTTAGAGAAACAAGTTAAGCAACAACGCTCTATTTTAGAAAAGATGCTATATCAAAAAGCCCGCGAAGAACAAATGGCGAGGCACTTATTTGAGCATCTGGTCAATATCGGTAATGTCACTTACGATTTTGTCAAAACGTTTACTCAAGCCAGTGCCAATTTTAGCGGCGATATTATTCTCAATACCGTGGGACCTAACGGTAATTTCTTTTTAATCATAGCCGACTCCACTGGCCATGGTTTAAGCGCGGCCATGCCGATTTTACGGGTGGCGAATACCTTCAGAGCTATGGTAGCGAAAGGCTTTAATTTGGTGAGTTTGATTTACGAGCTCAATGCCAACGTGTATGAAGACAGCCCCGGCGATCGTTTTGTTGCTGCTATGGTATTGGAAGTCGATTTCTTTAAGAATCAGATACATCTTTGGAATGGCGGTATGCCGGATGCACTGCTTTACCAAGATGAGTTTGAGGGTTCAACCGGGCATAGCGAGCTGGACCATATACAAAGATATCGCTCTAAAAATATGGCGCTGGGTATTTTATCGCCTAGTTCGTTTATCGCTAATATTGCTACATTCCCGATCCCTAAAACTGGCCGAATTTGTCTACTTAGTGACGGTTTAATCGAGCAACAGAGTAAAGGCGGTGTTTTTTTTGGCATGGATAGCGTGATTTCACTGCTGAGTTTTTACGGCCGCGATTTAACCGAGCACCTTAAAGCAAAACTCAAAAGTATTTTTGAACATGAGATAACCGATGATATTGCCGTCTGCGTACTCGATTTTGAGTTATTAAATAACTGGTATCGAGAACGAGAACATAAATCGAGTCAAATATGCATGAAAGGGGAGTTTGCTTGGGCGATAAAAATGATGGGGTCAATGCTGTTAAATGTCGATTATTTAAATTCACTGAATCAGTTTTTGAATATTTTTGGGTTTTCTACTACGTTTAGTCAGAGGGTATTTACTGTTGTTTCTGAGTTAGTTACCAACGCAGTGGACCATGGTGTGCTTAAGTTAGACTCGCGACTTAAAAATGATCCCGAGAGCTTTGAACTGTACCACAGTATACGTGAAGGCAGCATAGACAAATTGATCGCTTCTGACTGGGTCAAGGTCGAGCTCGAATGGCATGCACAGTTAAATGAACTCAAGATTATCGTGTCCGACAGTGGTGAGGGTTATATCCCCAAAGAGCAGGCTGCATCAACAGATTGGTTTCAAATTTCGGGTCGTGGGCTTTTATTAGTCAAGTCTCTTTGTAAGAGCTATGAATTAGTGGCTCCAGGAAATAAAACTAAAGTCATAATGGAATTGTAAATGAGCAAAAAAATATTAATTGTTGATGACTCGGCCGCGATTAGACAGATGGTCGAGGCGACATTAAAGTCGGCCAATTACCAAGTCGTATTAGCAAAGGATGGCCGTGAAGCCTTAGATTTATGCGGTGGGCAACGATTCGATTTTATTTTGACGGATCAAAATATGCCCCGTATGGATGGCTTAACCTTAATCAAATCCCTCAGAGGCATGTCGGCCTTTATACGCACGCCGATTGTGATGCTGACCACTGAAGCCGGTGAAGATATGAAGGCCCAAGGACGAGCCGCTGGCGCCACGGGATGGATGGTCAAGCCCTTTGACCCCCAAAAGTTATTAGCTATCACAGCCAAAGTGCTGGGCTAACTTAGGTCGGGGTGTGCTATGTCCATTAATATGGCAGAGTTCCATCAGGTTTTTTTTGAAGAAAGCCACGAACATCTTGAAAATATGGAGCAATTGCTCCTTGCATTAGATTTAGCCGCCCCCGATCCCGAAGAACTAAATACCATCTTCCGTGCCGCCCATTCGATTAAAGGGGGCAGTGGAATCTTTGGTTTTACCGCGCTGACCAGTGTGACTCACGTAATGGAGAATTTGCTCGATAAAACCCGAAAGGGCACGTTTGAGCTGTCATCCTCCGTCATTGATCTCTTGCTTCGTACCGTCGATACCCTGTCGCATATTTTAAATCTCTATCGAGAGGAAGAACCTATCGATTGGCAACAGGTGGAGTTTGCTAAAAACCAGTTAGTGGCGGCGTTAAATGGTGAGCCGTTTTCGACCCAGGCGGCCAAGGTTGTCGAGACCGCTAACCAAGAGAAACCTGCTGCGGTATCAACCAATTCGGCATCACAAGAAGATGCGAGTTTTGGTTTTTTTGAAGATGAAGTCGAGCTGGGGCTGGTCGATGAAACGGAACATTTCGGCTTTTTTGACGAGGCTTATACCGCAAAGGAAATCCGCGTCGAGGATATTCATTCAAACGCTGCAGATTCCGCAACCCATGCTGCTGTGAGTGACGATGAATTAGGTTACGGCTTTTTTGAATCACTGACAGCAGAGAGTTTTGCAAATGAGTTGGACGCGTTATCAACACCGATTCAGAATGTGCAAGTAACTGATAAGCCGGTATATAAAACCTTGGTTGAACAATCTGACGCCAAAACGGCTCGTTCAAAAAAGCCGCCTAAAGACAGCGCCCAACTTAAATCTCAAGCGACTACGGATGTAAAACTGGAGGCGCAAACCCATTTAGCTTCATCCCCTGCGATGAATACGACATCAGCAACACCAGCTGCCTCTAGCCAAGTGGCGAAAAAGGCGAGCACATCGACTCAAGATGCCACCTTGAGGGTGGAAACCTCCAAGATAGATACCTTAGTTAATCTGGCGGGTGAATTGGTGATCACCCAATCCATGCTCACTCTTATAGGCAATGAACTGGGCGGTGAATTAGGTGAGCGGCTTAAAACCGCGCTCAATGAGTTAGAGCGCAATACCCGGGAAATGCAGGAAGCCGTGATGTCGGTGCGCATGTTACCCGTGTCGTTCGTGTTTAACCGTTTCCATCGTTTGGTGCGGGATTTGTCGGAGCAGCTTGGCAAAAATGTCACTCTGGTGATTGAAGGCGGTAACACTGAAATTGATAAGGGAATGATCGAAAAGTTGGTCGACCCTTTGACCCATCTCGTACGCAACAGTCTAGACCATGGTATTGAAAAGCCAGAAAAAAGAGTCGCGGCAGGTAAAAGTGAGGTCGGTGTGTTGTCCCTTAAGGCGAGTCAGCGTGGCGGCAGTATAGTGATCGCCGTTCACGATGATGGCGGCGGTTTAAACCGCGAGCGCATTTTGCAAAAGGCCCGGGAAAATGGCATGGCACTGCCTGAGAACATGACGGACAAGCAAGTATGGCAATTGATCTTTGCCGCGGGGTTCTCAACGGCCGCTGAGGTCACCGATGTCTCTGGTCGCGGCGTGGGTATGGATGTGGTGCGCAAGAATATTGAGGCCTTAGGCGGTCGCATCGATATTGATTCCGTTGCGGGCGAGGGCGCGACCTTCGAAATCCAGCTTCCTCTTACCTTAGCCATAGTCGATGGCATGAGTGTCAGCGTGGGCAATCAAATCTATATCTTGCCCTTAGTGCACATTATTGAATCGATACAGCCACAAACCGAGCAGCTTAAATTTTTGGCTAAAGAGCGGTTACTCAGGGTGCGGGAAGAATATTTACCCCTGCTAAACCTCTATCAATTAATGGAAATAGAACCCCAAGCCAAGACGCCAGAAGCCGGCATAGTGGTCTTGCTCGAAAGCAATAATAAACGCTTTGGCCTGTGTGTCGATGCACTCGTCGGGCAGCAACAAGTGGTGATCAAGAGCCTTGAAAAACACTATCGGCGGATCCCCGGTGTATCGGGGGCGACCATCATGGGCGATGGCAGCGTGGCCTTGATCCTCGATGTTGAATCACTTGCACTGCATATCAAAAATTAACTAAGGATGTCGCAATGGATAACCGCACGAACACGGCGAGTAAGCAGGAATATAGCGTCCACGATGAGGTCGAGTTTTTAAGCTTTGTGCTGGGTGAAGAACATTACGCGCTCGACATTATGTCGGTGAAGGAGATCCGCGGTTATGAACCCGTCACCAAAATTGCCAATGCGCCGAGTTTTATCAAAGGCGTGCTCAATCTCAGGGGCGATATCGTTCCGATTGTCGATTTAAGGATGAAGTTTGCCGTGGGCAGTGCGACCTACAACGAGTTCACCATCGTCATTATGTTGAATGTGTTTGACCGTATCGTCGGGATTGTCGTCGACGCGGTGTCGGATGTGATTAAACTCGCCGCCGAAGAAATTCTACCCGCTCCCGAGTTTGGGGTGGCCTTCGATAGCCGTTACCTTAAGGGGCTGGCCACGGTAGAAGACAAGATGATCATTTTGGTAAATATACAGGCTCTGATCAGCAGTGATGAGCTGGGTCTAATTGATGCAAATAGTCTGTCTGATCAGGAGTAATCATAATGGGTATTTTCAATGTGTTTGGAAATGAAGAGGCGCGCCAGCAAAAGGAAGAAGAGCTGCAACGCTATTTCCAATTATTAGATAACAGCGGCAACAGCTTTATGATCGCCGACAGCAACCGCAATATTATCTACGCCAATAAAGCGGTATTGAATATGTTATCCGAGGCCGAGGCGGATATTCGCAAAGAGCTGCCGCAGTTCTCTGTGGCCAAGGTGGTGGGCAGTAATATCGATATTTTCCATAAAAATCCGGCTCATCAACGCAATATGCTCGAGCGCCTTACCCAATCCCATACGGCGCAAATCACCATAGGTAAACGGACTTTTAAGCTGATCCTCACACCCATTATCACACGTGAAAATAAGCACTTAGGCACGGGCGTTGAATGGATTGATAGAACAGAGAGCATAGAGTCCGAGCGGGCGACGCAGCGCATTTTAGAGGCGCTGAATAATACTAGTACCAATGTGATGATCGCCGATGCCAACCGCACCATTATCTATATGAACCGCTCGGTGGAATCGATGCTGCGCCAATCTGAGAGTGAGATAAGACAAGCGCTGCCGCATTTCTCCGTGGATAAAATTCTTGGCAGCTCGATGGATATTTTCCATAAGAATCCAGCCCATCAAGCCAGTCTGTTAGACAAGCTCGATCGTAAATATGAATCGCAGATCAAAGTGGCCAGTTGTCACTTCCGCTTAACCGCAAGCCCGATTATTTCTAAAACGGGTGAGCGGTTAGGCTCTGTCGTCGAATGGCTGGACCGTACGGTCGAAGTGCAAATCGAGCAAGAAATCTCGCGCATCGTCAATGCGGCTGCGGCGGGGGATTTCTCCCAACGGGCCGAGACGCAAGGTAAGCAGGGCTTCTTCTTGATGCTCGCCAATAGCCTCAATGCCTTGATTGAAACCTCGGATCGCGGTTTGCAGGATGTGGCGCGGGTGTTGATGGCGCTCGCCGAAGGTGATTTAACCACGCGTATCTATAACGATTACGAAGGCACCTTTAATGATTTGAAAAACTATTCAAATCAAACGGCTGAAAAGCTCTCTTACATGATAAGAGACATTCAAAAAGCCGCCGATACCATCAATACCGCCTCTTCTGAAATCGCCCAGGGCAATGCCGATTTATCGAGTCGTACCGAGGAGCAAGCATCGAGTCTTGAACAAACCTCAGCGAGTATGGAAGAGCTGACGGGCACAGTGAAGTTAAATGCCGATAACGCCAGTCAAGCCAATGCACTTGCCTCTAAGGCCGCCGACGTTGCCGTCGATGGGGGCGAGCTTATCCAGCAAGTGGTGCAAACCATGGCATCGATTAACGAATCGGCACGTAAGATCGCCGATATTATTGGGGTTATCGATGGCATTGCCTTCCAAACCAATATCTTAGCGCTTAATGCCGCGGTCGAAGCGGCCAGAGCCGGCGAGCAAGGCCGTGGATTTGCGGTGGTGGCCTCAGAGGTGAGAAGCCTGGCACAACGTTCGGCCAACGCGGCCAAGGACATTAAGGCCTTGATCTCAGACTCTGTGACCAAAATCGAGAGTGGCAACAGTTTAGTCGGCAAATCCGGCGATACTATGAAAGAAATCGTCATCGCCATTAAACGGGTGAACGATATTATGGCCGAAATTGCCTCGGCCTCGAATGAGCAGGCCATCGGCATCGATGAGATCAGCAAAGCCGTAGTACAAATGGATGAAATGACGCAGCAAAACGCGGCCTTAGTGGAAGAAGCCGCCGCCGCAGCCGAAAGCATGCAGTCACAGGCGCAGCAGTTAGCCGACAGTGTGGCGAACTTTACCGTGGATGAAGACACCAGCGCTGCGCCCAAATCCGTGGCGAGCACCAAAAAGTTAGCGGTTAAGCAACCGCCATCGACAGTGACTCGCATGCCCGTGAAACCTAAGGCGATGGCGCCAAAGGTCAATAAAGCCGACCAAGACGAATGGGAAGATTTTTGATTGAGCGAACATCAACCTCTAGGGAAAGAGTTTGTTTTTACGGCGGCGCACTTTAATACGGTGAAGACACGGCTGTATCAATTTGCCGGGATTAAGTTAGCCGACAGTAAAGACGCTATGGTGTACAGCCGCTTAGTCCGGCGGATCAGGGCGCTGAAGTTAGCGGGATTTACCGCGTATTTCGAGTATTTGCAGGCAAACGAGGGTGAGCACCAGGAGTTTATTAATGCGCTGACCACTAACCAGACGGCATTCTTTCGCGAGCCGCATCACTTTGAGATTTTAAGGCAATATTTGCAGGCTCATCCGCACACCAAAAGGATCTGGTGTGCGGCCAGCAGTACTGGGGAAGAGCCTTATTCGATTGCCATGGTGGTTGCGGAGCATTTTGGCCGTTTTAACACTCCCATCGAAATCGTCGCCTCCGATATCGACAGTCGGGTGTTATACAAGGCGCAAACGGGGATTTACCCCATCGAGCGTATCGAGGCGGTGAGTGCCGAGCGCAAGAAGGCGTTTTTTCAGCGTGGACGTGGGGCACAACAAGGCAATGTGCGCGTGGTCCCTGAACTTAAACAGATGTTGCATTTTACGCGGCTTAATTTGGTCGATGAGTTTTGGTCAATCAAGACGCCCATCGATGTGATTTTTTGTCGCAATGTCATGATTTATTTCGATAAAATAACGCAGGAAAGCATTCTTAAACATATGATGCTTTCCCTTGCCGACGATGGTCTCTACATCGCTGGCCATTCGGAGAACTTTAATATGTTCCCCCAGATCATTAAGCCCGTGGGCCAAACAACCTACAAGGCGGTAAAGGGAGCTTGAGTGCCAAAACCGAATATTGAGTACCCTGTTATCGAGCCGAATCGGTATTTTGACCATCATTTTGGCTGTGACGCCGTAAAAATTCTACCAGGAGAATTCTACGCCACACGGGATCAAACCATGATAGTCACAGTGTTAGGCTCATGCATTTCAGTATGCCTCTATGATCCTGACTTAAGAATTGGGGGAATGAACCATTTTTTATTACCGAGCGATAATGGCAACAGTTCTGGGATATTAACCGATTCGGCCCGCTACGGTGTATACGCCATGGAGTTGCTGATTAACGAGTTGCTCAAACTCGGTGCGCGGCGCCGCGCCTTGGTCGCTAAAGTGTTTGGTGGCGGCAACATGCTCAACGGGATCACCGCCCATAATATTGGGGAGCGCAATGCGGAGTTTGTGCTCGAGTATTTGCAGGTGGAGCAAATTCCAATATTGGCAGCGGATTTACTCGATTTTTATCCTCGAAAAGTATATTTCTTCCCCGGGACGGGATTAGTCAAAGTACGAAAAATCAAAACGATGCATAACAGCACCATTATGGACAGGGAAAGTGAATATCGCCTACGGATCAGGAATTTGCCCAGTGGCGGAGATGTAGAATTTTTTGGTGACTAAGCGATGACGATAAAAGTACTAGTGGTAGATGATTCGGCACTGATCCGTAACCTATTGGGCAAAATGATCGAGGCTGATCCTGAGTTATCTTTGGTGGGTATGGCCGCCGATGCTTATATGGCCAAGGATATGGTGAAACAGCATCGCCCCGATGTGATTACATTAGATATTGAAATGCCCAAGGTGGATGGGCTGACCTTTTTAGACCGATTGATGAAGGCCAGACCTACAGCGGTGGTAATGATTTCCTCATTAACCGAAGAGGGCGCCGATGCCACCTTCAACGCGCTAGGATTAGGTGCGGTGGATTTTATCCCTAAACCGAAATTAGACTCCCCCCAGGATTTTAATGAATATCAAGATTTGATTCTGGAGAAAATTAAATCGGCGGCGAATGCTAAGCTGAAAACCCAACGCACTCAACCCGTTGCTGCGACTCCGCCAAGCCTAAAACCCAACCTTGCAAATCGCGTGATCAATACTCAACTACTGGCAATTGGCGCTTCGACGGGCGGCACTGAAGCCATTTTATATCTGTTGCAACAGTTTCCTGCAGTCATGCCACCGATAGTGATCACCCAACATATGCCGCCGGGCTTTACCCGCACCTTTGCTGAGCGGCTAAATAAACTTACCCGTTTGAATGTTAAGCAAGCCGATGATGGCGAACGTTTATTGCCCTGTTATGTGTATATTGCGCCCGGAGATCAGCACTTAGAAGTGATTAAGGTCGGCGGCAGTTTTAAGACCCGTTTGACCCAAGGTGATAAGGTTAGCGGCCATAGGCCCTCGGTGGATGTGTTGTTTAATTCGGTTGCGGCGTGTGCGGGGGCCAATACCACGGCGGCTATCCTCACAGGAATGGGCAAAGATGGTGCCGATGGCATGGCATTAATCGACCAGCAGGGGGGCAAAACCTTTGCTCAGGGGGAACAGAGCTGTGTGGTGTTTGGTATGCCAAGGGAAGCGATTAAACGCGGCGTTATCCATCATGTGGTCGAACTGCCGCAACTGGCGGATAAAATGCTCAACTATTTAGCCTCGCTTAAGCGAGACTAAAAGCGCTTATAAATAGGTTTTGGTCTTATCAATGGCAAATCACGCGCTATTTTGTCATTCCTCGTAACAGTCTTATTTGTATGCATCAGTTTCGTCATTTATGCAACTGATAGCCATAAGTCACTTTTTAAAGTCCTGTCTTAGATTAACTCGTTGATGCGTTGAGGCTTATTTTAAAGTGGTGATTAAACGGTTGCGTCCAGTTCGCTTCGCCTCATACAGATTTTTATCCGCCAGCAATAAACAATCTTGAAACTCATTACATTCGGTCGAGAAGGCCAAGCCACCGCTTAGGGTGACTTTAAATTCAGCGCCTTCTTCAACAAATACGATATGACTAAAGCTCTCGCGAATGGCATTAAGCTTGGCAATGGCTAAGGGCGCGGGTAGATCGGGCAAGACCAACATAAATTCCTCGCCACCGTAACGCCCCATAAAATCCACAGGACGTAGAGATTGCTGCAACAGGTGGGCAAAGGCTAAAAGGACTTTGTCGCCGCCAGAATGTCCATAGGTATCATTTACTTGTTTAAAGTGATCTAAATCCAGCATGGCAATGCACACTGAAGAGTTGATACGTTTGGCGAGGTTATAACAGCGGCGTGCAGCAACCAGGATCTGAGTGTGATTGAGCAGCCCGGTTAAGCTATCACGGCTGGCGGAGCTGCGAATATCATGGCCACGCTGGGCGCGGGAAATCACTTGGGTCACAAACAGACTCGGCGCGGTTTGCTTTGAGATTAAATCGTCGGATCCCGCCTGAATGATGCTGACCTTGTTCTGCATGGTGTCGTCGGAGCTGAGCACGAGTATCGGACTCGAGCTGTACTTGTCTAATTGGCGGATCATTTTTGCCAGCTCTAAACCATTCACATCGGGCATATACAAATCAAAAATAAACAAGTCTGGCTCAAATTGCTCAAGGGTCGGCAATACTTGTTCGGGTTTGGTCATGCCTTTTACCATTAGGCCATGACTGCGAAGTAGGCTGGAAAAATAATCGACCATGGATTGCTGATCGTCCACTAGCAGAATTTTGAGCGGCTGTTTTTCTGACATTTTAAGCCATTGGTGGATCTTGCGTACCAGTAGCGTGGTTTCGGCGGGTTTGACAAAATACTCGCTGACATTGGCGCGGATCGCCAGCAGTCGCATCTCGAAGTCGCCGCGGGAAGAGAGAACAAACACGCGGGTGTTGTTTTTTTCAAATTCAGTCGCCGCCGTAAATAAAGCGGCCTCGGTATAATCGGGCAAGATAAGATCGAGTAAGACTAAATCGAAGGGCGAGGTATTTTGGATCCCCAGAAAATCGGTGAAATTTAAAAAATGCTGCACATTAAAACCAAACTCATGCAGCTGTTTAGTGATCATCGCCCCGACATTACTGTCATCCTCCACAATCGCAATTCGATACTCATGCCGTGCTTTGGTGGGCTTATAGGGGCTTTGCTGCATTTGCGCTTCCACCACGGGTGCTGCGGGTTCACTACGTAGATTATTTTGCAGCAGTTGATGGAATAGGGTGTCTAACCCCTTGATGACGGGCAGTTCTGGCGCAGGAGCGTCCAGTAGGTTTTTTAGCTGTAATTCGAGTCTATCGACGATATCTTTGGTTTCGGTTAAGCCGAAAGTTTCACAGGAGCCCTTTAAATTATGCACCTCACGGTATACGGCCGACAGCATATGGCTTTGCCAGTTTTTCCGTAGTGATATCCATAAGGTAATGATTTGCTTCTTTTTATCTGGTAGCGCATGCAAGTACTGACGTTTTAATTGTTCTAAGGATTCTTCAAGACTCATAAACCATCACCATGATAAGAATTTACAGAATAAATTGGTGCACAGCTGGCGCGTATGCAATACCCCATAAGGTTTAATTCACCCAATTCATTGAGTTGTGCTTTGTGGGTGCTTTAAGAGTGTAAACCAAGGCAGAGAAAATGCGGGCAAAAATACCAGTCTTGGTTGATTGTGATTAGAAATCTATTTCGCAGATGGGTTAACTAATTATCTCTCGAGTTCGTTATAGCAATTTATGGCGGTTGAAAATAATAAATCAGATCAAGTAACGTATAACCGTTGCAATGATAGCAAACAATAACAGGAGTTATTTCAAGGTGAAGGGATGCGTAAAGAATATCAGGCACAACGCCAAGTTCTGCATGTTGTTGGCTGTAATGGCCAGTGTCGTTGGTGTAGGCCTTTATCCTTTTTCGCTAAAGGCATTAGAGAAACAAGACTCTGAAGCCATCTGTATTCTTATCCAAAGTGAGATGCAAGATTGGCATCCAACCACGCCGCGTTATCAAGAGCTTAAGGCAAGATTCGATGCGCGTTGCCAGCAACCCGTCGCCAACGGTGTTAAATCCACGGTAAAGCAGCCTGCAATGCCAACTACGGCTCGCCAAGACAAGCCGCAGAACCCCAATCAGCTAACCGTGGTAACAGCTAAACCTACGCCCGCTCAAAGCACGATTTCGCCCATCTCTTCAGTACTCGAGTCGTTGTCGATTCTGATTTTTATACTTGTGTCTGCGATAGTCTCCTTGCTATTTCGTCCGACACTTAGGCAATACCGAGCAGAAAGGTTAGGTCAACAGGGTGAAAAGCGGGTCGCTAAGTTACTGAAACAGGGATTCAAAGATGAGGACTTCCGACTTTATCGCAATTTAATTTTACCTATGGATGAGATAACTGAAGGTACGTCTGCTTTGACAGAGGTGGATTTAGTTTTATTGACCCATTTTGGCGTGTTCGTTATTGAAGTTAAAAATTACTCCGGCTGGATATTTGGGGGAGAGAAGCAGGCCCTGTGGACGCAAAAAATTTTTACTAAACAAACCCGCTTTAAAAATCCTCTCCATCAAAACTATAAACATTGCTTAGCCGTTGCCCACTGCTTAGGGTTAGTGGAGGGACTCCATTCGGTTGTTGTTTTTAGCGATGAGGCGAGCTTTAAAACGCCGTTGCCTAAAAATGTGGTGAATGAGTCAGGACTTTTGAGCTTAATCGCTCAATATAAAGGGCAAATCAGTCAAACCACGCATAACACAAATCTGGCATTTACTCGCGCCGCAGAACGGCTGGATATTGCCCAGCAGCAATCAGACTCTGATGCTAAATCATTGCACTTAATGCAGTTTAAGCATCGCCGCGTCGAGCCAACCATCTCAAGCTGAGGGGATACTTAATATTCTCGCGCAGGTGATAACGAATGGGATTCTTGCGCTATCTTTAAGAACATCATTGGCCCATAAGCAATTGGAAGGATAAGGATATGTCGGATAACACAGGTACAGTGAAGTTACATAGAGTGCTGCGTGCGCCCGCGGCGTTAGTCTACAAAGCCTTTACCGATAAAGCGGCGTTAGAGCGTTGGTTACCACCTTACGGCTTTGTGGGGACGATTCATGAGTTTGAATTGGCCGTTGGGGCGGGCTATAGCATGAGCTTTACCCAATTCGCGACGGGATACAGTCACTCCTTTAAGGTGGTCTATACCGAGCTTATTCCCAACCAACTGATTAGACATACTGACCAGTTTGATAATGAGAATCTGCCTGGTGTGATGCAGGTGACTATCGAATTAACTGAGGTTTCCTGCGGTACCAATTTGCAGATCATTCAGGAGGGGATTCCAGCCGTTATCCCTGAGGAGATGTGTTATTTAGGCTGGCAGGAGTCATTACAACAATTAGCGGCTTTGGTGGAAGCGAAAACCGAGTAACGCAGTCAGTCACTGCGTATATGAAAGGCTGATACAAAAGGGGAGTATAAAAAAGACGCTAAGCTCGAGTAGAGTGAAGCGTCTTTTCTTTGGGTCTTTTGAAGTCCTTTAGCAAAAGGGCGTTTATCAAAAGCGCTTTTGCAAAAGCCGTTGGCGATTAGGCACTGGCAAGGTTTGCCAAATACTCATCAAAGGTCCCTTGGAAGTTGACTAATTTTCTATCGCGAATATCGATAATGCGGGTTGCTAACGAGGACACAAATTCGCGGTCGTGGCTAACGAAAATCAATGTGCCTTCAAAATCTTTGAGGGCATTATTTAAGGATTCAATCGCTTCCATATCCATATGGTTGGTCGGTTCGTCCATAATGATGACGTTGATATCTTGCATCATTAACTTGCCGAAAATTAAACGGTTTTTCTCACCACCTGAGCAGTTTTTGGCTTTTTTGTTGGCATCATCTTCGGTAAACAGCAAACGACCTAACATGGCACGCACCATCAAATCGTTGTGTTTTGGCTGACGCCATTGGTCCATCCATTCAATAATAGTCAAATCATTATCAAAATCGCTGGTGCTGTCCTGTGGGCAGTAACCAATGGAAGCGTTTTCAGACCACTTAATCACGCCTTGATTATGGATTAACTCATTGACTAAACAGCGTAATAAGGTCGTTTTGCCGACACCGTTCTCACCGATAATCGCAAGCTTTGCGCCGGCTTCGAGGATTAAATCGCCGCCTTCGAATAGCAATTCGCCGTCAAAACCGTGGGCGAGGTTCTCAAGCACCAATGCCTGACGGTGCATCTTCTTGCCTGGCGCGAAGCGGATTGACGGCGCGATACGGCTGGAGGATTTGACTTCATCCAACTTAATTTTGTCCATGCGCTTGGCGCGTGAACTGGCGAGTTTTGCCTTAGAGGCGTTAGCACCGAATCGGTTAACGAAGTCTTGCAGCTCTTCAATTTCAGCGCTCTTTTTGGCGTTGCTCGACAGCAATTGTTCGCGCTGCAGCGCCGATTGCTCAAGGAAGTATTCGTAGTTGCCAGGGTAAATCCGCAGCTCACCGTAATCGATATCCGCCATATGGGTACAGACAGCATTTAAGAAGTGTCTGTCGTGGGAAATAATGATCATGGTGCATTTGCGCTTATTCAGCTCAGTTTCGAGCCAACTGATGGTGTGAATATCCAAGTTGTTGGTGGGCTCGTCGAGCAGCAATATATCGGGGTTCGCAAACAGTGCTTGGGCTAACAGCACGCGCAGTTTCCAACCGGGGGCGACCTGTGACATTGGGCCATAGTGGAAGGATTCTTCGATACCGGCTTCAATCAGAATTTCGCCCGCGCGGCTCTCGGCGCTGTAGCCGTCCATCTCGGCAAATTCACTCTCAAGATCGCCCACACGCATGCCGTCTTCTTCGGTCATATCGGGTTTGGCATAAATCGCGTCACGCTCTTGCTTGATTTTCCACAGCTGGGTATCGCCCATGATCACCGCATCGATAACCGTGTATTGCTCGAAGGCGAATTGATCTTGGCTTAGGGTGCCGACCTTTAAGCCCGGCGTGATCGACACGTTGCCCGAGGTTGGGGCGAGGGCGCCACTTAAGATCTTCATAAAAGTCGATTTGCCGCAGCCGTTTGCGCCAATCAAACCATAACGGTTGCCGTTGCCAAATTTTGCCGAGATATTTTCAAATAATGGCTCTGGGCCGAATTGCATGGTGATATTTGCGGTAGAGATCAAGGGTATGTCCTAGGAAAAAGTCGTTAATAACGGCTTAAAAAGCTGGCAACCGCAAACAGTATTGCAATATCGAGCTAGTTATTGGCCAAATGATTTGGGCGCGGAGTATAGCGATTTCAGACTCAAGATGCGAGTTTCAAGCAAAAAGGTTCAAGGCAAAAATAAACCGAGCCACTCGGACTCGGTTATCATTCCTCTCGCCAGATCATGCAGCTTTCAACTGGCTCAATACTCAGTTAAGCGATAATTCCTCGATAATATTGCGCCAAGGCAGCCATTTAAAAGATTGATTATTATCGGGTAAATGATTGTGTCCATCCTGTACCACCAGCATTCCCTGTTGCCAAGCTCCGGTTCCAACGCTTAAGTGAGTCACGGCCAAGCCATCGGTTTCGCTACTGCCATCGATACTGGTTTCGCGGCCATTTTCCATGCCGTTAAGGTTGACTCCAATACGGAACTTACCTAATTGGGCATAAGGCGACTGTGCCTGATACAGCAAGTAACTGTTGTCGCCTTGACTCGACACCACCAGCAGATCCTGCTTTTTACCGTGAATATTGGCGCCTTGATAGAGTGAAATGCCTTCAACATCGGGGACTAAGTCGCCCTCGGCTTTAATGATGAGTTCACCTTGGGTACCGCCATTGGCCTTGGCATTAAAGCGCCAAATGCCTTTATCTTCTTCACCGATAAACAGCGCGTGCTGAGCCTCATCGACCACACAGCCTTCGACTTGGCTTGGGGTATGGATATCGCGCACCAGCTTGATGCTTGGGCCATTTGTTTGCCAATCGACGCGGTATTGGGCGATGCGGCCGGACTTTTCATTGGCGAATACATACAAGTTGTTAGCATCTTGGTACAGGCACATGCCATAAATATCCACCATATTGGTGGCTTGATTGGGATACTCGCTTAACTTGCCTTGAGCGTCGATTTCATAGAAGGCGAGACTGTCGTTATCCCTTAATGTGGCCACGGCGATATCGCGTTTTTTACCGCCCAGCATCACTTGCTGGCGTAAATCGACGTTATTGATGCGCCCCGATGGTATGGCTTGAACCTGCTCGCCACGCATATTAAAACTCAATAGCCCCCAACGTTTGTTGGTGCCAAGCACTAGGCTTTTTTCCGGTTCAGTTGGATGGACCCAAATCGCCGGATCGTCCATGGTATCGCCGGGTCTATCGGAAGGAGCGCTTTCAACCCAAGCGGGAATTTCGACAATCTCCTTTTGAGTTTCTTTTGCGTTAGGTTCAATGCTAGCTGCGGATAATGATGCCTCGGTAAACCAATATTGATCGGTTTTATCATCATAAAGCGAGAGCTGAAGGGTGGTGTGATTGTCTTTAATGTTGCTAATATTACCGCCGCTGCGATAACCGCTTAGCCCTTGCACTTTACCCAAGTGGTAGTTTGCAATCGGTTGTTGATCTAAGGTCAGGACGCCTTTTTTATCGCTTAACAATAACTTGCCATCGATGACTTGCATGCCCGCGATATCATTATTGAGGGCGGCGAGAATCAACTTAGCGCTATTATCGGCGAAGGGGCTGGCATCAAATTGCCAGACACCGGCTTCGGGCTCACTCACTAACAGTTTATCTCCATCGATGGCGCAGCTGGTGCTGTTGACGGGAATCGCCTGACTACGCATTTTTTTCGGCATAAAGTGTCCGGCATCGCCTAATAGCCATTGCTCGCTATAACCGTCTTCGCCGCCAAACCAAGCGTAGATATTGCCATCCTGCGGCCTTGGCTGAATACAGATCCAATTGATTTCAAACGATGCCATCGGCAGCAGTGGCAACACGTTGGTCGCAACTTTGTCCTCAATCTGTTTAATCATGATAGGGCGAATGCGATCGGCACGGCGATCGAGCGTTAAGGCATAGGGATCGCTAAAGGCCAACAGCTCAAACTCACCTTTGACTAAGGTTTTGGCGGCGGGTAGCGACGTTTTATCAGCGCTTGGCATGCTTTGTAACATCAAACCATTTTTTTCACTGACCCAAAGCCAATCAACGGCAGGGATTATTGCGTTGTTATCCTTGGTAAACAGCAAGGCTTGGGCTTGGCTGCCTTTGTGGGCTGGGGCTGTGATTGGTTGAGCGAATGCGCTCAAGGGCGCACTGATAAGGCCTGCTAAGCTAACGGCTATGGCACTAATTTTGGTAAATGTTGTTGTCATATCTTTGTTCTTATTCAATAGGTGATTAATAGTTGGTGTACTGCACGCCTAACTGGAAAGTGCGGCCATAGGCTTCGTATTGGGCGTTGTAGCTGCTTTCACCCGTGTAGCTGTAATAGGGCTCGTCGGTCAGATTCACCCCTTTGAAATACAAGGTTAAATTGCTGGTTAAATGGGCCTTGGCGACAAAATCCCACTGCAAGTGATTGTCTTGATAGAGATCGTAACGCTCATCACTGAGCTCAGTGACTTCCTGTAAATATTCGGATTTATAGGCTGCTGACAACCAGACACTGGCGTAACTGTTTTCATAGCCAAGCGACAGGTTAGCGGTGAGATCCGATTGACTTGGCATGGGAATATCGCGGCTCAGTAACTGGCCATCCTCCAGCCAACTGATCTTGGCGCTGGAGTCCGTGTAGGTAAGGTTAGAGTTGAGCACCAGTGCATTAAAGGGCTCGGGCAAAAAGTTAAACTCTTGCACATAGCTGAGTTCCAGGCCGTAGATATCGGCACTGTCGCCATTGACAAAGGTCACGGCGCTATGGGCATCCACATAGTCGCCACGGCCAGCTAAATCCGCCTGATAGATAAAGTTGTCGATATCTTTATAAAACAGCCCCGCCGAAATTAAGCCGATATTGCCAAAATAGTGCTCGAGGCTTAAGTCAAAGTTCATCGATTCGAGCGACTTAAGCTGTGGATTACCGAAGGTTAAATCGATGTCACCATCATCCTCCTCGAGCAAATATCCCGGCGCTAATTGGCCAAAGGTCGGACGGACTAAGGTGTTGGTCCAAGCGGCGCGCAGCACGGTATTGTCGCTATAGCGGTAAGTGAGATGCAGTGCGGGCAGCCAATGATCCTCATCGCGGGAGTGGTTGATATCGATAAACTCGCCCTTGGCGCCATCGTAACCGTAGCCGCTGGATTCCCATTGATTTTGCTCGAAACGTAGCCCAGTTAAGATACGCAGTTTATCGATATCAATATGACCCATTAGGTAGGCGGCGTTGATATCTTCGCTGATATCAAAATCGTTAATGGTGGACTCGATATCATCGCGATTGCTCTCGGCATTGAGGCTGTCGATAAGCTGCCACAGCGGCGTAGCATCGATCCCGCTGCCAAAGCGGCCGAGGTCATAGTCAAGCTCATTGCCCGCATATTGACTCAATAGCAAATCGTCATCGCTCACGCCTTGATCGCCTAAGTCGCTGTAGATCCAGATATCTTCGCGATTGGATTTATCGCGGCGACTTAGCTTGACCCCGGTTTTTAGCTCGACACTGTAATCCGCGAGGGTTAACTGGCGGGTGAGATCCAGTTGACCACTGTTTATGGTGTCTTCGGCCTTGGAAGCGGCGATTTCAATCTCATCTAGCTCAAAGTTAGCATTTTGAAAGTAATCTTCGGGGGCGATAATCTGTGGCTGTTTGGTATTGCCAAAACCCGTGTTATCAATCTTGGCGACAAAGTCGGCGCCGGCGATATCCCGCGGTTTTTCGGCGCTGGCGGTGCTGTGGCTCGCCTGATAGTCGAAGGTCCAGCGTTCGAAGCGGGTTTGACCGCCCAGCACAAAGGAGGTGATGTTTTGATTTTCGGTGCGTGATTTTAGCGAGCGGGTGGTTTTGCCTTGGCTGAGAGCATTGGCTTGTTGCGGCGATTTCCACTTGGTTTTAGCGCTGTTACGGGTTTCAGTATCATCAAACTCACTGTAAAGGGTGCGCAGATACAGATCGGTATCATCGCTCGGACGATAATCGAAGTTCACCCCTATGCCTAAACGTTCCCGATTGATTTCATAATCCCGCGCATCGATGGATTCGAGCGCCGCATCCTCAAAGCCGTTATCCCCAGCAAACTCCCATTTACCGCCGGTTTCGACGTTATCTGAGCCAAAGTCGCGGTTATACCAACTGGCACCTATGGCTACCCCTAGTTTGTCGGCAAAGATATCGCTGTAGCTGGCGGCGAGTTTGGGATTGGTATTGTCGGTTAAGGTATCTTGGCTCGCCTCGGCGTTGAGGTTGAGATAAGTATCATCGCGATCGAAGGCCGACAGACTTTTAACCTCAATCGCGCCGCCCAGTGCATCGGCATCCATATCCGGCGTTAAGGTTTTGCTCACTTCCACCGATTGCAATAGATCCGATGGTACTACATCCAGGGCAACCGCACGGCGATCGCTTTCGGGTGAGGGCAAGCGGGTGCCGTTCATCGACACTGAGTTATAGTCCGGCGCCATACCGCGCACGCGCACAAAACGACCTTCGCCCTGATCCCGCTCGATAGATAGCCCTGGCACCCGTTGCAGCGATTCACTGATATTGCTGTCGGGGAAATTCCCCAGCACATCGGCGCTGACCACACTCAGCACATTGTCGGCGCCGCGTTGGCGGTTCATGGATTTACTTAATGCGCCTTGTTGGCCGACGACACGAATATGCTCGACATCTTGGCTGCTTAAGTTGATATCTTGCAGCGTGGTTTGTTTATCGCGAATGCTAACGCTATGTTCCAGCGGCATAGCACCGAGGTAGTTGACTACTAAGGTGTAATCGCCATCCTGCACGCCGACAAAGAAGAAGCGGCCATCGCGGCCTGCCTGTTGACTCAGGTTGAGCTCTTTTAAGGTGACGGTCGCGCCAGCAAGGGGTTGTTGACTGACATTATCGCGAATTTGCCCTTCAAGCTTGCCTACGGCAAGGGCGTGAGTGCTAAAGCCTGCGACCATCATAGCCAAGCTTATTGCCGACAGACGTGCAGCCAATCGGGTTTTAGGGATGGCATGTTGCTTTCGCGGCGCTTGGGAGCCTTGTTGTAACTCTTGTTGTAATGGCGGGGTACGAGATTGCATCTTGAGTTCCGTTTAAGTTGTTTCTGTTGAGTGTTATTGCAAGCCTTGGGTGAAGGCCTATTTGTGATGGCGGCCAAGTTAGGGGAGCAAAATGTCAGATTTGTGACGGGATAATTGATCTACCGTGTTTGGCGCTTGTTAACGGACGAAAATGGCGCTTTTCGGCCGTGAGTGAGCCAAAATGACGCTGGAAAATCATCGCAAAAAAATAGGCATGGATTAATCAAAATCGCTCAGCAATGATGCAGATATGAAGAGTATGATTGGCAATAATGGCTTTATTTATAAAGCGTTATATCGCTGTCGGTCGAAAAGCAAAGAGATGCAGCAAAGGTTTAGTAAAGCCCGCGCAGACATAGAGTTCAGCATCAATCAGCTCAATATGGTTTTTTTATCCTTACCACTGAAAAGTGCCTGAGCTAATTTGCCGCTGTGGTCGGCACGAATAGTATGTGGTTAAGATTTTTATTTTATTAAATTCAATACATTAAGTTTGATTTGTTTATGTTTATTAGTTGGGCGCCACTAAATGGCGTCACGGCGTTGTCATAAAAGCCCGCTAACTTGCCATCCCATAAAGCATTAACGTTGTATTTGCCCGTTTGGGCTTCACAGAACAAGGTGTGTATTTTGGGAACTTCTGCAAAATCATTACGGCTCGCCAGCGTCTATGGCTTAAGTCTGCTTATTATCTTTATCGTGCCGCTGTTTCTTTGGCAAAGCACCACGGCAAAAACCGTGGCGGCGGTGGATTGGTTTGATGTCATTACCGAGGGCGCCTTATTTATCCTCGGTATGTGTTGGTTGATGGTGATAGTGTCTGTTCGCCCCTCTGGCCGGGTGACAAATCTGTTGATCGCTGGCCTCTCAAGTTACTGCTTGGGCTGCTATTTAGATTTGCTGGATGAGATTTTTATCGTCAAAACCATTCCTGTATATAACTGGTTTGAAAAGATGCCCACGCCAGTTGGGCTGCTGGTGCTGACCTGTGGCCTATGGCTATGGCGAGATGAGCAAACCGTCGTCAATCGCCAGTTGCAAACTCGGGAGCAATTTCACCGTGAACATCAGTTAACCGATGGCTTAACCTTGCTCAATGATGCTAAAGCCTTTGAACATCATTTAATAAAACAATTATCGCAAAATCAAGCATTTGGTCTGATTATGCTTGATATCGATAATTTTCATCAATATAACCAAAATCAAGGGATTGAAGAGGGTGATAGGCTCTTGTCGCAGTTGGCATTGTGGTTAAGCTCAACCCTTAGGAATCAGGATTTAGTCTGTCGCTACGCTGGTGATCGCTTTATCATTCTGTTGCGCGGTGCGATACCGCCCCTAGTGAGTGTGATGGCGGAGCAGATACAGCAGGGTATTAGTGCGTTCGGTTGTAGCGCCTCCGTGGTCTGGGCACTGCCATCACCTAAAGTATTGCCGTTGCAAACGCATAAAACGTCTGCCAAGGAAGAGGCCGCTACGCTGCTGCAATTGTTGAATCAAAAAATGTCACAGCAAAAAGAGAGTCGTAGTCCGGCAGCTACACCGGCTCAAGCGAGTAACATTCAAAATTCGTCGACCTTGGGTGAGCTTAACTGATGCGCGCGCTCGCCACTTGGCAGGATAAATGTATCGACAGCCAATTGCTGGTGGCGAGCATCGTTGGGCTTTTTAAGCAACGTGGGCTCGATAGCGATAAGTTGTTACGGGGCACAGGGATTTTTACCGCAGACATTCGTAAACCCGATCACCTTATTAGTCCAAAGCAGTTATCTCGGCTGCTGGACAATGCCTTATCCCTGTGGCCAAGTGGTGATTTAAGTTTCTTATTGGGTCAGCTGTGGCTGCCATCCCAAAGTGGCGCGCTCACGGCGGGGATATTTTGCGCGCGGGATCTGAAGTCGCTCGGGCATTTTTGGCATAAATATCATTGGCTCACACAACCTTGGCTGCAAACTTGGCGCTGGCAAGGAGAGCAGGAATGGCACTTTCTACTCAGCCTCGACCTAGGTATGCAGCAGCACAAACAGTTTTTCATCGAATTAAGCCTGTCGTCCCTCACGGCATGCTGCAAACAATTACTTGGCCAAGCATGGCGCGGCAGTATCAGTTTTCCTTACCCCGCACCAGCGAACTTAGCCCATTACTATAAGTATTTCGGCACTGAGTTAAGTTTTAATGCGCCACTTTGCCGGATTTCGATGGCAAAATCCCTGTTGTGCCAACCTCTGTTGTTTGCAAGCCACTCCGAGACCCATGCGATCGATTTTGCAGGCTCCAAATATACAAAGCCGCCGAATAAGCTCGCTGCGTTGCAACCTTGGGATCACCCTAATGCGAGTACATTGGATCGCCATTTTAACGAGCCGCTTGCGAGTACTGTGTTAAGGCCGCAACTGACGATGGCCAAGAATGCCCGTCAAGCCTTGCTCGCGCATGGGTTTCGCCATGGATTAGCGGCTGGGATCCGCCTTAAATTGATGCAAAATACATTAAGCCTGCCGGAAATGGCGCAATTGTTAGAGATGAGTCCTGCCACGTTAAAACGGCGTCTTGGGGAGATGGGGCTGAGTTACGGACAATTAGTCGATGAATCCCGTTTGATTAAGGCGCTGTATTTTCTCGCCGAGCCAGAGCAGGATGCCAATAGCATTGCGCATTCCTTATCCTTCAGTGACGCCAGTAATTTTAGACGTTCCTTCAAACGCTGGACTGGCCAATTACCCGCCTATTTCCGCTTTTGGCTCGCCTAAGCAAGCGCGATAAGTATTTACGGCTCAAAACAGTAACAATTTCAACTGTTTTTGAATGGATATTCGCGATTTTGCATAATGGTTAGAAGAATCCCCGGAGTTATATTTTTATTTATGCAAATTAAAGCATATTCAGTCATTTATAAACTCAGTGGCGATTGGGGGCTGATTGGGGAATAAGTCATAGCAATCGAGGGGGGATTTGTGCCATGATCCGCCATCTTGTACTGCAAGATGCATGGTGACTCGTGCGGTAACAGGCGTTGTAATAAGTACGCAGCCAGAACAGTAATAAGTTATTCGACAGGTTAAAAACGGAGGTTAAAGATGAAGAGGGCGGTGCCTTTTATCCAATTATCGCTGTAAACATTCATAGCAATAATTGGATTTTAACATGACAAAAATTAATCAAAACCCGCAAGACCGCAAATGGAATTATACCTTTGCGTACTCACTTCTATTACTTATTCCCTTCGATTTACTCGCTTCTCTTGGCATGGATCTGTATCTGCCTGCCATCAATGATATTCGCCAGAGTTTTAGTGTTAGCCAAGGTCAAATGCAGCTGACTTTAACCCTCTATATGGCGATTTTAGGCTTAGGCCAGTTGCTATTTGGACCGCTATCCGACGCAATAGGGCGCAGGCGAGTGGTGATTGCCGGAGCCTTAGTTTACGCAGGTTCCAGTTTGGCGATGGCATTGACCGACAGCTTCAGTGTGTTTCTGCTCCTTCGGATTGTCCAGGCACTGAGCGCCTCGGCCGTGCTAGTGGCGGCATTTGCGACAGTGCGAGATGTGTTTGCCGATAGGGAAGAAGGCGTCGTTATCTATGCCATTATGGGCTCAGTGCTCGCGGCCGTGCCTGTGGTAGCACCTTTTATTGGCTCGCTTATCGATGGGCTTTGGCATTGGCGAGGGATCTTCTACACCTTAGCGATATTTGCTGCCCTAGTAGGCTTGCATGCCTTACTGAAATGGCCTGAAACCCGCCCAGCGCAGACCCATCCCTTTGAGTGGTCGAGATGTTTTAACATCATTCGCGCTAAGGCGTTTTTAGGCTATACCTTGGCCTACGCCACGGCCATGGGGGCCTTCTTTGTCTATTTTTCGGCATCACCGAGCATACTGATGGACAAATTAGGACTCGATAAGGTGACCTTTAGCCTGTGGTTTGGCTCGGTTGCGATAGTCATGATAATCACCACCCGCTTTGTTAAGCATCTTGTCAAACGTTGGGGCACACAGGGAACTGTGCTAAGAGGCTTGATTGGCATGATGCTAAGTAGCGGCTTATTGTATGGGCTGGAATGGCTAAATGGGCTGAGTTTACTTGGCTTTATGCTGCCTATGTATTTCATCGGAGTGCATATCGCCTTAACCTGCGCCGTAACCGCTAATGGTGCCTTAGCGGCGTTTTCCCATTCTGCGGGGCTGGCAACCGCTCTGTATTATGCCATTGAGAGTCTGTTCTTAAGTGCCTTAGTCAGTCTGTTGATTTGGCTGTTGCCCTCGGGTACTACGCTGGTGATCTGTAGTTATATTTTGATCTCGGCGTCACTATCACTGCTATTTATTCTCTCCATTAGAGCAGATAACAAATAGCCTCAGCTCCATTATCGTCCATTAAAAGCCGAGAATAGCTCGGCTTTTTTTGCATGCTTTATTGGTTGTTATTTGCTCGAAATTACCGTACGTATCACTAGACACTTTTTTTCGTTGTCCAATGTTACTGTGCCATGGTTTTAGGTTAAAGCTGGCATTTATACTGCAATTCCTGTGGCAAACGCATGGTTACGACTCGGAGCAAATGGAGGGACAAGTGATGCAAGAAGAGAAAATCACGGGGCTCTATTTTGTGGAAGAACAGCAACGCATTTGGATTATTTATACCCTAAGACATCCAGAGCCAATAGATGATGTGAACCATGAGACATATATGGAGCTGCTTGAGAAAATAAAAAAGACTGATGGAACACGTTATGATTTGTACGCCTATCTCCTATCCAAGCAAAACTAGTGCACAGACATTCTCCAATTTCTTAAAACACACTCGCACTGAAAACCAGTTGTCTCAGGAAGAGCTATGTTGCCAGCTACGGCAAAAGAGTTGTTTGTTCGATACCTTAGATGCCATCACTATCAGCCGCTGGGAACGCGGGGTGAATATTCCCTCATTGGCCAAGCAGGCGGAAATTGTCGAAATTTTTGGCTCTGAACTATTTGATATTTATCGTGAAGATAAAACGTTTATCCATGAAGGCTTATCACTGATCAATTTATTTGAGTCCAGTATCGAGCGTAGTGAACATCCTTACTATCGAAATAAACCCTATCGCGTCGAGTTTATTGATAGTCAGGATGACAACTTTATGACCTTGCTGCAGTTGAGCTTGGTTTATGAGAGTAATCCACGGCTTTCCTTGACGAATCGTCAATTAACTCAGCCCTTCATTTGCGGATTATCGCTGGTGGTCGCCTTTAGTTTTGGTGAGCAGATCGTGGGGCATAGTCTGTTTTGCCGCACTCAGGCTAAGGTTGCGCTCGAATTTATGAATGACGAGGTGGATTTATTCGAAGTCATAGGCCATCACTCCCAGTCGATTCCCGATACCTTGATGGTGTTTTCATCCTTTGGGGTGACGCCACATATTGAGAACTACATGATGTCTGTTTACCTCCATAAGATGGCCTTAAGTCGCTCGATCAAGTACTTAAGTTTTAGCATTTGTGATGAAGCCTTAAAGCGTAAACTCACCCAGTTTAAATTACCGCTTTTTAAGATCCGAACCTTAGATAACTATCATAAACCCTTAAAAAATTACTCCTTTTTTGCAAGTCGAACCGAAGTGATGGCGAATCGAAATTTGCTGAAATTGTCTGTCATTCCTTCGGCTAAGTCACAGACAATCGATCCCATTTTCTTTATGCAGTTAGGGACCAGCATATGAATATACTTATCATCGATGATCAAAAATTTATCCGTGAGACGCTCAAAGCAGATATTCATCGGTATTTAGCTGAGGACGATATCCATATTTATGAGGCGAGTAATGGCAACCAAGGGATAGAGTTGCTGATGGCGCTGGATGTATCACTCGACTTAGTGATTATCGATTTAAAAATGGAGCAGGGGGATGGTATCGCTGTCATTAATATGCTGGCGACAACGCCTCGTTGGCTGACTGTGCCTATTGCGGTGATCAGTTCCTCCGATAAACGCACACTGGAATTGGTTGATTGCATTATTCATACCTTGAGACTCAACTTGGTTGGCGTGTTTGCCAAACCTGTTAATGCGAGCGATATCTTAACCCCATTACTGGCAACAGAAGCCGAAGATATTGAGCCAGACAATCAGGCTAATCGACGTCAGCGGCATGCAAATATCAATGTGCAGCAACTACTTAAAGATGAGCAGTTGATCCTCTGTTATCAGCCTAAGATTAACTTAATCACTCAGGAAATCGTGGGGTTTGAGGTGTTATCGCGACTGTGCGATCGTCATCATGGGTATATTTACCCCGATGCGTTTTTACCCTTAATCAATCAGCAGGGCCTAAATAGCGTTTTCACTCGTATGGTGATTTCTCAAGCGTTGCAATGTTGGTTACGTCAGCCTCTCTTAGCCAAGTATTCACTATCGATTAATATTACTGCCGACGATCTTACCTGCGATGAGTTGATTGAATACATTATTGAATCAAGCCGGAATCATGATGGTATTCGGTTGATGTTAGAGTTGACCGAATCCCAAGAGATCATCAATCAGGATAGAGTGCTCAATTCAATTGCACGGCTGATTATTAACAATATTGATATTTCCCTCGATGATTTTGGCAAAAGCTATTCCACCTACGATCGCCTCGATGCTATTCCGTTTAAAGAAATCAAAATCGATAAAAGTTTTGTCTCTGATATGGATATCAATCATCAACATTATCTGATTGTTGAGTCAACCATTGCCCTTGCGCAGAAGATGCATGTCAAAGTGGTCGCAGAGGGGGTAGAAACAGCGGCCATTGAGGCTATTTTGACTGCCCTAGGATGTGATGTGGCACAAGGCTATTTGTATAGCCCTCCCATTGAAGGTCGATATCTTATTGACTGGATAGGCCAATATCAGGGCGAATTAATGCATGCACAGTGATGTATTGGAGCCTCAAGTACGGCGGGCAGTATGGTTTTTTATGAGCCAATACTCCCCCGTTCAACAGCAAGTGCTTAGGCGAGCCTTACTCACTGAACTTGACTGTTTACATCATCAACTGATGCAACTCACTTTAGGTGAGAGTATTGCTGAACTTAAACATAGTTTTTTAGGTATAACCCGTTGTCTCGCCTTACACGAGATCTTATCCGTCCCAAGCATAACATCCATCGAACCCTTGATGGCGCGAGTCAGACTATTGCTTAAGGTTGTTCGGGAGGAAAACCATGGGCAGTAAATATACTCCGAGTATTCATTTGTTAACGGGATTACTGGTTACCTTGCTATTGATTTGTTTGACTCTGGCCCATACAACCCACGAGTTTAAAGCGGTTTATCAAAAAAAAGCTCAAGCAGTATTCGCCTCATCTCAGGATATGTTTTTACAGCATCGCATAATGCTGGATGCGCTCAGATCGTTTTTTCATGCATCAGAGGCGGTGTCACCCCAAGAGTTTGAAATCTTTGCTAAAGATCTATTGAGGATAAAATCGGCGCTGGCTTTTACTTTAAGACCGGATCTTCAACTTGCGTATCTCTCGGATCCTTCTCGACTCTCCGAGTTGCAACGGCTACAACTGCATCGCACTGAGCAAGGCGAGCTACAGGCTCAATTAATGGATTATCTCCTCGTCTCCCTTAAGATTGATGAACCTAACATGCCTTATCTTATCTATGCCATCTCGCAAAAAAGGATTTTGACCCGCATCGATCAGGAACAAAACATTTGCGTAACCTATCAATTTGAGCACTCGATAGTGCGAAGTTCAGCCTGTGACAAGCCTCCTGCAGTAGGCTTTTGGCGGCTATTTACTTATTCCGATGAGCAGTTTGTGGTACTGAGCGAATATCAGACTCAGTTTAATCTACAGGTTTACTACCAAGTTCCTCGTGCCGAAGTGATTGAAATCTTGGTGATTATCCTTTCTATTGCGTCGCTCGGGCTGGCATTTTCAGTGCTGTGGTTTGTGAAAGCGAGGCATCGACAAGTAGTACAACGTATTGAGTGCGAAAACCGCTCTAAGTTAGCGTTACTCGCCAGTATTAACCACGAGATCCGAACACCAATTAACGCATTACTCGGTTATAGCAAGCTGTTAAAGAAAACCCTCTCGCGACAGGAGGCGCAATTAAGGTTGCATCATGCAGAGCAAGAAGATAAAGCATTAAGTACGATCGTCGATAAAATGATCTGGTCAGCGAATTTACTCTATTCAGTTGCCGAAAATACCTTAAATTACAGTAAGGCTGAGGTGGGAAAGCTACAGCTTGACCAACACCCTGTGAACCTACGGGAATATGTCGAGCGAATTCAAGAATACTATCGAGCCTTTAATAGCACTTCAGGTAAAACCCTTAGTGTGACTATTAGTGATACCTTACCGGACTGGCTGGTGCTGGATGGCACTAAACTGTTCCAACTCATTACTAACATTATTAATAATGCCTTTAAATACAGTACTGGCGAGCAAGTGCATTGTTATATGGATTTGCCCATGTTATCTCTACAAGTTTCGACTTCCCCCATGTTAAGGATATTAATCCGCGATTTTGGTGAAGGCATGTCTTGGCGGGCAAAACAGGCTTTGGATGAGCCCTTTAATTATCAATCGGTATCAAGTCACGGCATATCAGGAATGGGGCTTGGGTTATATACCTGTAAGCGCTTATTAGAGCAGATAGGTGGGAAATTACGTTTACGCAGCCAGGAAGGGCAAGGCACTACCGTACTGTTGCGCTTTCCCTGTCAATTGCATTGCGGGGTGCCAGTGCCAACAAATCACTATGCACAGCAGTCATTACTTTTGGTCGACGATAATTTATTTAATCTTGAGATTTGCCGTAGTGTGCTCGAGTCGCATTTTACGCATATTCACAGTGCTGATCGGGCTGAAGAGGCTTTAAGATTATTTAGCACCCAGCGACCATTTATCGTGATTGTCGATTACCGCTTAAAGGATACGGACGGGTTAGCCTTAATCAAGCAAATGGTTATCGCCCAAGCTGAGCATTTTTGGGCATGTCAGTTCTTTATGCTATCAGCGAATGATCGCCACGAGATCCCTGATTTGGCACAGTTCCCTGAGGTGATCTTTATGCAAAAGCCCTTTAGCCTCGAAGTGTTCTTTAGCAAATTAGCGGTGGTTCAATAGAAGTAAGATTGTTGTCTGTGAAGCTATAAATCGATTCTGCTTTCACATAGAATCACTTCCATACTATGTTCACCCACGACTTTAACCGATAGTGTTACTCCATCAGCAATATACCCGCCATGGCCCCGATTATCGCTTCGGGGAGCAAATGACCTTTCTGGATGTAAAGCAAACCTTTGGTTTTAGCCATGTACGTGTGGGGCGTTGGGTTACGCGGGAAGAGTCATTGATTGCCGCGAATTTAGTGTTTGATTCGCTTGCCGATCTTGCTTTTATCCTCAATTTACCGCCGTTGACTTTAGGGTTGAGGCAAACCCTAAGCCTTGCTTTTGGCCATGGTGGACAAAAGGGCGTGCAGGCTCACTATGCGCCAGGGGCGCGAGAGCTGGCGTTAGCCAAAAATGCGGGTGCTGGGGCGCTGGCCCATGAGTTTTGGCATGCCTTTGACCATTATGTGGCACTCAAGGCGTTTTCACGAGTCTCGGGGCGTTTTAAGTGTGCTAGCGATCTTTGGCTTGCGGATCTGCCACTTATCGAGCATCCGCTCAATCAGCGGTTGGCCGAAATTTTTAGGGTGACATTACTCTCCGAGGACAATTTGGAGCCAAGCGATTATGTGCGTCGCGCCATAGCCTTAGATAAGCGTTATGGCGCGCAGTATTTTGCTAAACCGACGGAAATGATGGCCCGCGCGTTTGAAGCTTGCATCGAATCCTATCAAGGGATCCAAAATCCCTATTTAGTCTCTGGCACGCACCATTCTGCGTTGGCGAAGGAAGGGGCTTATCCCGATGAGCAGCATAGGCTGCGTATCTTTAATGCTTTGATTGCTTACTTTGAGCCATTAGGCATGGCCTTAGGGAAAGCGGGATAAGCTGACTGGCTTAGTCCGCGAGTTGCTGACAGTAGGCCAGCTGGTGGCGAATCGCATCGAGATATTGCGAGGCGTGATAATCCATCAGGTACCAAGGACTCGTTTGGCTTTCGGGAAGATGATTAAAGAATAAAGGCTCGCTCGCTTTAAGTTTGCTGTGATCGGCACATTGTTGCCAAATCTCATAAGGCGTGTGTGCAAGGGTCGCTAAGTGGTGACGTAGGGTTTGTTTAGTCTCCTCGCTTACACTTGGGGCGAGGTTGGATTGTCTGAGTAATTCCAGCTGTTCGAAGGGATCCTCAGATAAAGTCTGTTTATTCTTACTGCTATCTGTTTCACTGACTTCATCTGTTTCACAGTCCTTAGACATTGGCTCCCAAGGCATCAATGTAAACTCGACCCAATCTAAGCGTTCACACAACAGCGTCTTTGCGATTCTTCTTTCCCCTAGCCAGTTATGCACCATGCAGGGTAAATGGAGTGTCTCCGGCAGTTCAATACTGCGCTGTAAGCTTGGCAACAGCGACATCCGCTGAACCTGTACGTGATTCGCCAATTGCAGCATGAGTACAACTGTCGTTAAGCCTGAAGATGGCCAACAACCAAGGGATGCGGTGAGATCGGTAGCGACTTGTGTCAATGCTTTCGCCAGTTGCACAGCTTGCGGATGACCTTGAACTTCAAAGGCATACTGCGACTCAGCAAAGCCGCCATTGGCAATATTGACCACTTGACCTTGGGGAGCATTCTGCTGCGACCACTGCGTGCCATTAAAGATAAAAGTGAGGCCTTCGGCCGCGGGCTGCCACTCGCCAGAGGCATTGCCAATAATGGTCACTTGCTCAAGCTTAAGTTGCTCTGCGAGTGTGCGAAGGCAAATCCTAGGTTGTGGCTCAGCCAATTGACGGTGCATATGCGTATGGGACTGAGGCGCATCGGCTAAGGGCTGTGGATAGGACATACTCGCAAGGACTCTCTAAAACAAAGATGGGTATTGTAGCGGATCTTCTGTTTTGACTAAAGAATTATTCCCCCGAAGCGACAGGCAAGCTAATTGATAAAATTTCATAATAACAGTACGTTAGACCGTTTTTGTTTCGGCTTTTCTCCCTGGTTAATCTCCTCAAGCGTAGGTTGATGTATTTAGGATTGAGGGCTATTGAGCTGCGAATAGTATTGCCCGCTAAGCCGTTGGAGCCTTTGTTTTGTAAACTCTAGCTATGAACTTTCGTCCTCAAAATAGTATTTATCCGTTATTTTCCCGATGTTTGACGTTCTTTTTCTATCACGGCAATGGTACGTTCGATAAATTTCCTCAAGGCTTTTGGCGGCAGAAAAGGGGATTTGCCCTCCTGATTAAAGCGCGCAACCCGCTCTGCGATCTGTGGATGTTGGGTTATCTGTTCCACACTCTTGCCTGAGTCAATTAGCGACTCGATATGTTGCACCCAGTCATTGGTGTTTTGCTGAAAGCGGCGCAGGGATGCCTTACTACTTGGCTTACCATGGCCAGGTACGATAAGGCTGTCCTCATTACCTATGGCTAAAATATGGTTGATGGCGGCATTAAATCCGCTAATACCACCAGCATAAAAAGTCGGATGCCAGCTGTTATCGACAATATCGCCGACAAACAGGCTGTTGCTCCATGGATGAAAATAAATCCAGTCAGCTGATGAATGGGATGATACTTGGGTGGCCAATATATCGGTTATCACGGGTTGCATTGGCACAGTTTTTTGCGCTGCCACCGTGTTCTGCATCTGGGCTGTATTTTGCAACGGTACTTTTAGTGAAGATACGTTTTGCGATGGAACTGTGTCTTGCGTTGGCACTAGGCTCGCACCCTGTTGGATAAAGTGCTGATTACCGCCGGTATGATCGGCGTGTTCATGGGTATTTAAGATGAATTTAACGGGTTTGACATAGAGAGATTGAATCGCATCATCCAGAGCACCTAAGTGTTCATCCCCAGGCATAGGATCGATAAGCACTAAACCATCCTGCGTCAATATCAGTCCAATATTGGTGCCGTAATCTATGCCTTTTAAAAGATGTACTTGTTCAGAGACTCGCTCAACACTGATCGAATTGGCTTGAACAATGAAGCTATACGTTAAAAGAACGAGGGTAGCGAATACCTTATGCATAGTGAAATCACTCTCTGGTTTAGCCTAATCGATGGGTTCTTTAAGCATTATCGACCGCATTCGAGTTGCGAGCTATTGCGCAACTCGGCCTAATTTGTGACAAATCTTATAAACCTATCGTATTATCAATATGCTGTATTGATAACAATTCGCATTACCTTTACACTGTTGTGATTCTAAAAGAGGTAGGAAACAATCCCCCATGGCGAAAATAAGTAATCGCTTCTGGTTTATGTTACACGGTTGGGTATCTTTGCCCATCTGGATTTTATTCAGTTTTATCTGTTTAACGGGCACTGTGGCCGTGTTGAGTCATGAGTTGACTTGGCTGACCAATCCAGCGGCTCGTGCGACTAATCCTAACGAATTACCCGCAAAACCCGTTGACGAGTTGATGCTGGTGGTCGAAAAGGCGTATCCAAATGCGCAAGTGATGGGGGCAATGACCCTTGAGCCTTATTTAGTCAATGCCATTACCTTTACCGATGCCGATAAACCCTATGCCATCGCCTATGTGAATCAATATACGGGCGAGATCCAGCAGATCAATGAAGGGTTAACCTTTATCGGTTTTATGCGCTCATTACATGGTTGGTTGTTGTTCCCCTGGCAGAGCGGTTATAGCGTGGGCTATTACCTTGTGTGCTCTATGGCACTTTTGATGCTTGCCTCATTGATAACGGGACTCATCGTTTATAAACGTTTTTGGCGCAGCTTTTTTGCACCAAAACTTAGACTCACCCAAGGGAAGAAGACTCTATTGTCGGATCTGCATAAATTATCCGGCGTCTGGTCGATTTGGTTTATCGCGATTATGAGCCTCACAGGGCTGTGGTATTTAGTCCAAGCCATCTTTTGGCATGCCGATATCGATATTGAATCCCATGCGCCTATGATTGCCGCCGAGCAAGTGCCTTTGATGCAAGCTGGCGATACGCAACTGCCAAGCGCGAATGTCTCTTTTACTGAGGCCTTAAGTTTAGCCAAGCAGCGTTTCCCCGATTTTCAACCAAGCTATGTGATGCTGCCTGAACATCAACGGGATATGTACCATTTAAGTGGTAGTGGCGATCATATTTTTTACGATCAATATTCCTATAGTCTCAGCATTAATCCATGGACTGGTGAAATTGCCAGTGCTACCTCGCCAGAAACCATGACAGGTATGCAAACCTTAATGCATATTGCCGATCCGCTGCATTACGGCACCTTAGCTGGTATTTGGACTAAATTGATTTGGTTCTTCTTTGGACTGGTGCTTTCTGGGATGTCGATCACTGGTTTTATGATGTGGGGATTGCGCCATGTCCGCGCCTTTAAACAGGCCGAAACCAAAGACTTAGCCGCAGATATGATAGGGGAGGCTCGCTAATGGCATCATCGGTATTTTGGCTAAAGCATAAATATAAGCTCAGTGGCTTGATTTTGATTTTACCCTTTGTGTTTCTCTATCAGTCGCTTAGCCCAAGCTTTCCGCCCGCTTGGCCGAGCCAGCAGCTTGGTGAATTTAAAATCGCGCCAATGCCCTTAGATTTAAAGGCGCCTTACAAACACCACGATGATTACGTAAAAGATTTTATGTTGATCTTTGAACAGGGTGATGTCGCCCATATTCGCCAAGGTTATGCCAATATCGGCCCAGAGGCCTTGCCATTAGAAGTCCTGCAAAAAGGCGAAAATGGTGTGTTGCATGGCAGCAAACATGGCCAGCATGTGCATGCGATAACCGGCGCTAAGTTAGCGGCAACGGACAGCCTGTGGGTGTCGATTCAAAATTGGCAGGGCGAATGGTTAGTCAGCCAATGGCCTATCCCCGAGGCAGTGTTAGTTCAGTAATACCGCTAGCAAATTGTTTGCAGTAAAACCGCCCTCAGGTGCAAACTGTGCTTGAGGGTTATTTTTATCGGATAGGTTTACTGCAAAGGATTGGATATGGCATTTACTCAAACGGAACTCGCGTTAATCGCTGCCGCGAAACAAAAAGTGCAGATGGCGCAGCGAGTGCGTGTTGGGGTGATTATGTTGCTTATCTTAGGCACGCTTACGTTGCTGGCAGGATTTTGGAACCATCCGTACGCGATTTATATTGCCTTTGCGCTGGTGGTGTTTGCGGTAGCGCTACCCCAGTTTGGCCAGGGACCCAAATATGAAGAATTGCTCGCCCTATTGCAGCAAAAAGCCGCTCAGCAAAACGATTAACCTGCACCACAAGGTTAATATCAATAGTGCTAAGAACTGTGCTAATGACAGCGCTAATAACGAAGGGCTTTCAGCAAAATCTTAACTAGCCTGAAAGTATTCTCTAGCCTAAAATCCCTTGTTACTTACTCATTCCGTTAGTGAAAGCACTTAACGACAGCCTTGTAGCGCCCTTACTCTTCGGGATAGACCTTTTCCTTAAACTCACATTATATTTACTAAAAATGCATTCTCTTTGGTGGGTGAGTGAGTGTGTACCTAGCTATAACAGGCTCTATAGATAGTTTAGATGCTTATAATTCATTACAAATATTTTATATTTTTGTATAGATAGTCTTTTTTGACTCGAAATCATAGAAAATATCACCTGATTTTCTTTACAAAAAACAATAACAAATGAACCCAATGCCCAATTTAACTTTTTAGTTTAAAAGACTAGCAAGGCATGGTTTAGCTGTCTATAGCCACTGATTTCCTAAATACCTTTTAGTTAGATTAGGGGGTCTTGGCGGTTTACTATAGTAACGGTATTTAGGTTGCTCCTTCATTGGAGGATTGTTAACATCAATATCGCGGAAGAACATAAAATGGCTGAGGTATATGATGAGTGAGCTACAACTATGGTCTATCTTAATTATGTTCGTGACACTCGGTTTAGTTATCGCATCCGGAGTGATCTTATACAAAGGGTTCAAGGAATAGCTCTTACTCAACAAAACCGAATCAAGGGCTTTAGTTTTATGTGCTACAGGCAACAAATTGATTTCGTTAGACAATAATGTGATTTGCTACTAACCCGGTAAACTTATTGCTCTTATAGGTTGAGCAACCATGCGGTTAACTTTACCAAGTATAATAGCCATCTCTGGGAACATAATGCTGGGTCTCAATGTGTAAAGTAGGCCACCCCAGATAAATCAGACAACCTTATTTTCTTGGATATATTAGCTCTATTCTGGTGCTCGACTCCTTCCTAGTGAGCCCGCTATCTAGCAACCTAAACATTTTGAAAATGTTTAAAATCAAGGAGGTGAATTGTGAATAACAAAGTTAAAGGAATTCCATTTGCAGAAGTTAAAGCTGCTGCGCTCGCCGATCCTACCGTTCTTGATGCTTACTTGCGTGAACAAGGCGCACTATCAAATCGAGTTGATGTTGAAATGTTTATTACTAAGCTAATGACAGCCTTAAACGACCTTCCTAAAAAGGATATTGATGTATGTGATTTGGCTAATGAGGTAGGTATAGCTATTGCCTCATTAGCCGGTAGTGAAAAGCATATAGAAAGAGAGTGTCTTAGTGGAATTAAGCATGGCTTTTCAATGATTAGAGAAGAATGAATTGTGATCGGGAGGTTTTTTAATGGATAAAACATCGTTGAATGCGTTTTGGGCCCATGCGTTGCCTTGTGTGATCATCTCATCTTGTATGCTAGGTTTTGCCTGGCTTGCGATTCAAGAGTCAGATGTCATCTCATCGATCAACTATCTTGTGACGGCCTCCGTTTCGTTTACTTTTACGACGATAGGTTATTGGGGGTATCCCCCTGTGTCAGGATTGTTGTCACCCCTAAATAATCATTATGTTTAAAGACAGGGTGCGGCAAAAGAGAACGATATGGCTCGGTATTCACCAGAACGTAAAGAAGCGATCCTTAAAAAATTATTACCTCCTCACAACTTAACGGTCGCAGAGGTCGCTCGGGAAGAAGGCATCGCGGTGCAAACCTTGTATCATTGGCGAGATATTGCCAGAAAAGAAGGTCGCCCCGTGCCAGGTAAAACATTAACAGCCGATGATTGGTCGGCTGAAGCAAAACTTGCCGTGATTATTGAAACAGCGCCGCTGTCGGAAGCGGAGATAAACCAGTATTGCCGTGAAAAGGGCTTGTTCCGCGAGCAAGTACAGCAGTGGAAACAGGATTGTTTAGCTGGTTTTCAAACCTCAGAAGTACAAACTAAAACCATTAAACAGCAGGCTAAGGCTGACAAAGCCGAAATCAAATCGCTGCAACGGGAATTGCGCTATAAGGAGAAAGCGCTGGCTGAAGCTGCTGCGTTACTGGTGCTCAGAAAAAAGCTCAATGCGCTCTGGGGGGACGACAGCGAGGAGAGCTAACCCCCTTGCCTGAGCGCATAGCATTGATTGCCTTAATCCAAGAGGCCTATACCAATGGTGCTCGCCTTTATAAGGCTTGTGCTGAAACGGGCCTCAGTAAGCGTACCTATCGACGTTGGTATCGAGAAGGTCAAGTGCAAGCTGATTTAAGGCCAACAGCAGCTCGACCAGAGCCAGCAAATAAACTCGAAGAACATGAGCGACAACAGATATTAAGTGTGTGCAATCAAGCGGAGTACGCCAGCTTACCCCCGTCGCAAATTGTGCCAACATTATTAGATAACGGGATTTATATCGCCTCGGAATCCAGCTTCTACAGAGTGTTAAATGCTCATGGTCAACTTAACCATCGTGGCCGCACTCAGGCTGCGGTCAATCGAAGCAAACCGTTGAGTTATCGGGCAGATGGGCCGAATCAAGTGTGGTCATGGGACATCACTTATTTAGCCTCAATCGTCAAAGGCCAGTTCTACTATTTGTACCTGTTTGAAGATATTTACAGTAGAAAAATAGTGGGTTACGAAGTTCATGAGCAAGAAAGTGGGGAATATGCCGCTGCGCTAATCCAACGCTGTCTGTTACGCGAGCAATGCTTTAACACGCCATTAGTGCTGCATTCTGATAATGGGGCGCCGATGAAGTCACTGACCATGAAAGCCAAGCTGGAAGAGCTTGGTATTACGGCATCATTAAGTCGGCCGCGGGTGAGTAATGACAACCCCTTTTCAGAGTCGTTATTTAAAACGTTGAAATACCGCCCACAGTGGCCGGCATCAGGTTTTAGCTGCTTAGCAACAGCAAGAGAATGGGTGGAAAAGTTTGTAACCTGGTACAACGATGAGCATAAACACAGCCAGCTAAATTTTGTCTCACCAGGGCAACGTCATGCACTGCAAGATGGCGCTATTTTAGCGAAGCGCAAGAAAGTGCTTGAGGCGGCGAAGGAAAGAAAACCGATGCGTTGGTCTACAGAGATCAGAAATTGTGAAGCGGTTGGCGCTGTAACACTCAACCCAGATAAGGCACCAGAAGAAGGCGTAATAAATGCAGCTTAATATTTAAACAAAGAGTGACAACTATCTTGAAAAACACCGGTATTGTAAATATTACGCTTCCAAAAAAACACATAGTGTATTATATGCTGCTGTTTACACTATTTTATTTCCATTTCTTTATCTACCAAGTATTTTTATTAGAAGACGCAGATAATTTTGCAATACAAGTTATGTTGTAAGGTTGTAAAGATGCCGTTTTCTTAGAGGGAACCTTTGATTTGCCCTGAATCATTTGCAGCGATAATTGTTCTTCTTGTTCAAGGTCTTACATATTGCCTAATAATTTCTTCATAAACCTCTAGTCTATCGACAAAATAACCTCTGGCCCCAAAACAATTAGCCCATAGCCTTTTACGAGCATGAGGGCATTTTTTGAAGAGCCTTGTGGTACTGATTCCTTTCAGTACTCCCATTAGAGTTGATACAGATAACTTAGAAGGAATATTCTAAACGCAGTTAAATAAATCATTCAGTTACTTTCTGGTCAATTATGCTCGTTAATACTGGTCATAAACGGCGCTAGGAACAAGCGTTCGTATTGCTTTAGAAAAACTTTGGACTCAATTAATTACTACGAAGAGTTATTTTCAATAATACTCACAATCTGCTTCTATTATCAGTGCTCGATGTAAAGCCAGGAGCAAACTGCATAGACTCAACAGAAAGTAGTTCAGTACGATTTTTTAGAGCCAACGGATACTCTATAAAGTTGAGTTTGTGGCTTGTAGAGCAATCCACTCTCATATCATTAAGTACAAAACCTATTAAAGCCTCCGAAACAAGGATTGATCGGTGCTCACCGTCTTTAATACCTATATCAGATAATTGTGCATCTGGGATCGGATTTCTCGGATGTGCCATAAGTTCTACCATTCTTTGACGGTTCCAACTATCGTCACGAGCCTTGGAATAATCGTTGGACGAGTCAGGATGTAATTGGAATACTTTGATAACTCGACTGAGTTTAAACGTTCGAAACTCATATGCAGACTTATCATATGCTCGGAAATACCAAAACCCTCCGGCCTCAAATATAGAATGGGGGGTCACCACTCTATCTTTAATACCAGAGGTTGTAGATGCATACTGAATGTGCAAACTAGCGTTATTTACTATAGCTCTACAAACAGGCGCCACATTAGCTACATCAAGTTGCTTGGCAAACTTATTGATGACTATTCCATACCGTTGTACATCTAGTATTTGAGTAAGAGTGCCGTAAGCTGTGTATTGCAGTCCTGTAACTGCGTTATGCTCATATTTATGTTGATAGAATGGATTCGCTCTATAACCATACCTTGGCCCCAAATACTCCGTCTCTTCAGGATACTTTTCCAAAAAGGAGGCTATAGTTCTACTTGCTGTAGCTTCACCAATGCTGAATCGTTTAACCAGCTCTGCACGAGTTAGCTGACCTTTGAACAGCAGTAGGAAATCTATAAACCTGTATCGCTCAGCTAAAACAGGATCAAGTTCTTTAGTTGTTGTCATAACGACTCAATTAAGCTCCGCACAGTTGTTCCAGATAAGTTAGTTACGGCCAGTCCTTCTAAAGATATTACCATTCTTTAGTATCTTTTGATACATATATAGCACGAAAAATCATGACATATTGACACTTAACAATCAAAATACTAGGATTGCTATGTATCAAATGATATATAGAATGAGTGTGAACGGTGATGACACCAGCAGTAAAGAAGTTTTTGAAGCAGATCGAAGCAGGTAATCCGGTCAATTGGAAAAAAATAGAGCGAGCCCTAGTCAAAACTGGCATTCCCTCTGCTTTGCTAAATCAGGCGTTCGATGTGCTCCCATACGGAAGCGATACATATCAAGTAACTGTCCGTGATGATTACGCCTATACAGAAATCAGCTCTCTACTTAATAAACCTAGAAACAACGACCGCACCTCTGCAAGTGTTGCCGGCAATAGCCATGCAGTGTCAGTAAAAGGGGCTATGTTGATTACTTGGGCTGCTGGTGAAGAGTCACCCAAGGTATGCGTTTTCAACGATGACACCCAAGCTCAATTTCCTGCGAAACCGAATGTGCTGATCATTGAAAACGAAGAGTGTTTTTTAAATAAAGAGGACACATTCCAGTTTGTTGATAAATTTTGTGGTACCGATTGCCCAATAACTGACATCGAGTTCGTATTCGGATCTGGAAATAGCATTTCAAACAAACGTATCCTCCCTTATCTCAAAGCTGCTACCGGGCAAATATACTGTCTGTTCGATGTAGACTTCGGTGGCTTACGGATTTTTGCTAACCTCTTAGCTGGCGGACTATCAGCTGAACAAACGCATTATCTAATACCATCAGATCTGGAATGTAGATTAAAGCGATCTAAACGCATTGCTACTCAAGCAGAGCTGGAAAGCTTGGCTCATGTTTATGGGATATCGACAAAAACCGACAGGATCATATCGGCTATTCGCTATTACAAAACAACTCTTGAACAGGAAAGCTACCGTGCATAACTTGGATAATACCTTCGAGCTGGGCTTTTCCAGCGAATATCAAATCCACGAGCTCATTTTTATTAACAGTGGGTCGAACTATTATGTTCGATTGCCAGTTGACCATCATGCTGCGCTAATATCTGACAACAACAGCGGTAAGACGTCCTCTCTTTCAGCCTTAAAGTTATTCTTACTTCCGGAAACCTCTTTCAAAAAGCAAAAAGACAAATTTGGATTCCAGTCGGGAGGAACGTTTTATCAGGATCTATCGTCATATACTTATTACTTTCCTGGGTCTGAGTCTTACATCATATGCAGCGCCTCCAATCCCAGAGGCAGATTTTGTTGGATTCTTCACAGGACCACTGATCTTGGTTATGAGCGAATCGCCGTTCCAGAGGAATATAATTCAATCGAACACCTGTTCTGGAATGCAGATTCCGAATTAAACGAATCAGCCGGCACCCTGCACTCAGGCATAGGAATAGCTGCTATAAAGAAGCAGTTGGTTTCAAACTTCAAAGCAAAAGTGTTTAACGACCGTAAAACTATTGGTGACGCAATATACAGCAGAGCAACTAATCAGGACGACGACACTCGTTTCTGCCTGCTGCCGATGGCAAAAGGCTTTACTACAAGTGGAACTGAAACCATTCGTTCTTTATTGGGAATGGCATTTAGCCTGGGTAATGCCTCTACAACATCCCTGCCTAAGGCTATAAGCTCAATTCTTGACGGCTTAGGAATGAGTGCAGTGAAGAAAAATAATGGTGAAGGTATCTTACTGGATTTGGATAGTCAGCTTCATGAATGGCAAACACTGAAAACAGAAGATGCGAGACTTATACTCGTTGAGTCGCAAAAAGGCACTTTCGATACACTTCAGTCAGCACGAACAAAATATTATCAGCTACGCGGCAGCCTCCTAGATTCATTTAACAAAACTGTATGGTCGATAGAGTTAAGCAAAACCGCTTTGACATCTAAACAAGAGACGCTTAAAAAGTCTGTTTCTGATTTACACGCGGAATTACAGGCATTTAAACCAGAACATGATCGTCTGAGGAGCATGGAATCTGAGGCTAAAAGCGATCATAAATCTGCAGTCAACAGGCTTCACGAAATCGACACCGCTATAAAGATTGTTGAAGAGTGTCGTAGTAAGCTTCTACCTCTTTGCCCTGCAGATTCGCGAAATGATCAATCGCTTTTAGCGGTGCTTGATGAACAGATCAAAGACTGTGAAACTGAAATCGCCAGCTTGCTAGACCAAGCCGCAGCTATTGAGAGAATGAAAAATTTCACATCTGTGATAAACCGCAACAAGGAGGAGCTCGAGTTACGTCGGAAGGCACTTGAAAATATAGACTCTAAATTATCCTTTCTCGATACCATCACCCCAGACGCGGCATCGATTCTACTGAGTATTAATAACAATTTTGCTAAGTTGGAAATAACACCCAGCGCTGAACAAAAAACCGTTATTCAATCTTTTGCAGCACTATTTGCTTCTGAAGCTGAAGCAGTCTATTTCTGTGGCGCCATACTGCCTGGCGTTAACTTGAAGCGATTCAATAATGCAGATATCAAACGAGAATTGGAAAGTGTTATCGATGTTCTGATAGCTAAGATTGAGCATGATGAAAAGCAACGAGCGACCATCAGTCAAAACTGTAGGTTGTCAAAAGAACGCCAGGCTGAAAAGCTAAAAGAATGCACTGAAGATTTAGAGGAGCTGCGTCTGCAGAAACAAAATCTACAAGGCACTGAGCTACTAAATACTCAAAAGACAAAAGCTGAATCAGACGTTATTCGGTCGAAAGAAGAATTTGATAAAGCGACTCGCGAGTTTAAATCGGCTAGTGAAAAATTCGAAAATCTAAGCCGGCGATACAACTTGGCAAATGAAGAACTTACATCGGTGGGAAACCCGCTCAGAGAGCTCAATAATCAAATTAGTCGTCTGGAGGATTTAGAGAGCAATTCCGGCCGAATACTTAATCTGGAGCAAGCAAAGCTCGAGACTCGTCATTCAGAGGTCATCAGCCAACCTATAAATCAGATAGCGGTGTCAGTTCAGTCATTGAAGACCCAGTTATCTTTGGTCGGGGAAGTTCGGCAAGAGTGTATTGATACGATGAATTTTCTTCTTCAGTATCAAATTATCCCGGCTACACCAGAGGAGCGACACCAAATAACCACCAACTCTCAGTTTTTTGAAGACATGTATGGAGCGCTCCAAACTGTATTTCTGAACCTTGACCAGGCAAAAGTTAAGTACAGGGAAACGTTATCTCACCACAACAATACTGCTGCCGCTGCAGCTCGCATTATTGAGAATGTAGAAGGCATTATTACCAACTTCATCAGCAACATTAACGATGAGATAAAAGGCTACAAAATATCAAATCTGTCTTCCGTTATGCTCGTTCCTGAACTTCACGCTCAATACGTTGATATGACTCGCACACTCAATCGTATAGGCAACAGAATAGATGAGCTACTGTCAGAGTCGTTCTATGTCCAAATTAGCAACTTCCAAAATAATTTTTATAACAAACAGACCGGCAAGGTTGAAATCGACAAAATCATTGAAAAAGTGCGGTACCAATTTGTACGTAACGACACTGTAGAGGACACGCCGCAGTCAAATGGGACAAACTGCATGATAAACAGTGTGCTACTCGCACTGTTGTTACAGCGACTGGTTCCAGACGATTTGAGTTTAAGCATGCCTGTTGTGTTTGATGAGATTGGTAGTCTTGATGAGAAAAATTTTCAGGAGATCCTGAAGGTTATGGAAGAACATAATCTCTATCTTTTTGTGGCAAACCCTGAGCAAAATGGCCTAATCGCCAGCGTCCTCGATACCTATCACGACCTTTCTCTTTTCAAAGCCTCTGATGTAGGCGTACTAAATAAAGCTGAAGCCATTTATTACCCTGGCATGGAGGAGCGGCTGGAAAATATGGAATTTGAGTCTGAATTAGAAAACGTAGATGAAGCCATGATGAGTGCCTGATAATGGATACGAACGCACAAAATACACTTGTCATTATCTTCCAGCATGTCGAGATCTTTTTCACGATGCTGGACCATTACACAGGCAGCAGTAAAACGGTAATCGGATTTCAGGTTTCAGCTTATGAGAATGTTATCGAATCTTATCTGAACAGAAAGGAGTTGAGTAAACAGGATTGCCAGCGTATCAGAGCGGCGCTATCGATTAAAAACATGAATGAGTGCTGCTTACTTAGTTTTGTCGATGATCAGCGTGGCCAGTTTGCATTGCAGCGAGGGCTGTTGCAAACCATTCAGAATTTAGACTCTAAACGAATCCGGGAGGTTGGCCAACCCGATTTGGACAGCATCTACGAGCAAATCAAACGCTTATATGATTACTTCATCTCAAAGGCTGGGATATACGAGCGTGAAGATCTCGATTTTAAAGAAAATCTCGCCGCTTTAATGGATGTTCTGCACGAAACACTGAACAAAATTGACCACAATGTCCGAGCACTAGAAGGTAGCTCCAAGCGGTGTTTTTCAAGATAGTTGTCACTCTTTGTTTAAATATTAAGCTGCATTTATTACGCCTTCTTCTGGTGCCTTATCTGGGTTGAGTGTTACAGCGCCAACCGCTTCACAATTTCTGATCTCTGTAGACCAACGCATCGGTTTTCTTTCCTTCGCCGCCTCAAGCACTTTCTTGCGCTTCGCTAAAATAGCGCCATCTTGCAGTGCATGACGTTGCCCTGGTGAGACAAAATTTAGCTGGCTGTGTTTATGCTCATCGTTGTACCAGGTTACAAACTTTTCCACCCATTCTCTTGCTGTTGCTAAGCAGCTAAAACCTGATGCCGGCCACTGTGGGCGGTATTTCAACGTTTTAAATAACGACTCTGAAAAGGGGTTGTCATTACTCACCCGCGGCCGACTTAATGATGCCGTAATACCAAGCTCTTCCAGCTTGGCTTTCATGGTCAGTGACTTCATCGGCGCCCCATTATCAGAATGCAGCACTAATGGCGTGTTAAAGCATTGCTCGCGTAACAGACAGCGTTGGATTAGCGCAGCGGCATATTCCCCACTTTCTTGCTCATGAACTTCGTAACCCACTATTTTTCTACTGTAAATATCTTCAAACAGGTACAAATAGTAGAACTGGCCTTTGACGATTGAGGCTAAATAAGTGATGTCCCATGACCACACTTGATTCGGCCCATCTGCCCGATAACTCAACGGTTTGCTTCGATTGACCGCAGCCTGAGTGCGGCCACGATGGTTAAGTTGACCATGAGCATTTAACACTCTGTAGAAGCTGGATTCCGAGGCGATATAAATCCCGTTATCTAATAATGTTGGCACAATTTGCGACGGGGGTAAGCTGGCGTACTCCGCTTGATTGCACACACTTAATATCTGTTGTCGCTCATGTTCTTCGAGTTTATTTGCTGGCTCTGGTCGAGCTGCTGTTGGCCTTAAATCAGCTTGCACTTGACCTTCTCGATACCAACGTCGATAGGTACGCTTACTGAGGCCCGTTTCAGCACAAGCCTTATAAAGGCGAGCACCATTGGTATAGGCCTCTTGGATTAAGGCAATCAATGCTATGCGCTCAGGCAAGGGGGTTAGCTCTCCTCGCTGTCGTCCCCCCAGAGCGCATTGAGCTTTTTTCTGAGCACCAGTAACGCAGCAGCTTCAGCCAGCGCTTTCTCCTTATAGCGCAATTCCCGTTGCAGCGATTTGATTTCGGCTTTGTCAGCCTTAGCCTGCTGTTTAATGGTTTTAGTTTGTACTTCTGAGGTTTGAAAACCAGCTAAACAATCCTGTTTCCACTGCTGTACTTGCTCGCGGAACAAGCCCTTTTCACGGCAATACTGGTTTATCTCCGCTTCCGACAGCGGCGCTGTTTCAATAATCACGGCAAGTTTTGCTTCAGCCGACCAATCATCGGCTGTTAATGTTTTACCTGGCACGGGGCGACCTTCTTTTCTGGCAATATCTCGCCAATGATACAAGGTTTGCACCGCGATGCCTTCTTCCCGAGCGACCTCTGCGACCGTTAAGTTGTGAGGAGGTAATAATTTTTTAAGGATCGCTTCTTTACGTTCTGGTGAATACCGAGCCATATCGTTCTCTTTTGCCGCACCCTGTCTTTAAACATAATGATTATTTAGGGGTGACAACAATCCTGACACAGGGGGCAAGAGGCTCTCTGAAATTCTGGATAGCCATGATTTCAATCAAATGGTTATAAACGACCGGGTGCGTAATGCTTTGCAAGAAGTAATACAGATATCAAAACGCAACATACAGCCCACTCTCATTTTCTTAAATGAGAAAGTTATGGCTGCCGGCACGAGTGCTATGAAGCTCATTCGAGAAATCAAAGAATGTTTTGCCAAAACCAGCTTTCACATCGAGTATGCGAACATCTCAATTATTGAAATGAAGCTACTGTCCTATGCAGATGTGATTGGTGACACTCGACGCCGCATGAATCGTTATGTAGAGATGGACCGCAAGCAACGTGAGTTGTACAACAATATCGAACTACGGTTTAACGAACTACATGAATTAGTTGTCTCGAGATTAGACAGCAAGTTAACAGGAAAGAGAATACCCGCGGACGCACCTATATTTGAGCCTGCTCGCTCTTTTAGAGGATTGGTTAGCTGGACATCGTCTAACCTTACGGGTGCGCTGATTGAGTTACCTCACTACGCTGATGAGCAGTATGTTCACGAGTATATCCGCAGTCAATTAGATAAAGTTGATGTTATTAACTCCAGTAAACGGACACCTGTTAAAGACCCCGCATCTGCCAAGGAGCGCCTCGAAAAGAAGCAACGTATTCAACGTATCAAGCAAGTTATGGCCAGTTTCAGTAACCAGGCCGCAGAGCAAGATTTGTACCTGGCGATACATCAGTTTCTAAAAGAAAATCTAAAAGATTATAAGTTGAAAGACGTATTTGATGCTTTGCATTTTGCAGAAGAGAGCAAGCTCTACAAGCCTACCCTGTTAAGGGGGGAAATCATCTATAAATCACAGAAGTTGTCATACCTGATAAGAAGGAAACAAGCCGTCATATGAACAATAACTACCTTGACCTGAATGTGTTTGCTTCCCGGCTTATATACAAGGATTTCATAGCCGGAGCGGTAATAAACAAATATGAGGTCATTGAAGGAGAATTACAGTCTTCACAAAAGTTCCGGGCACTGATAGATGACATCGATAAATATCGTTACGTTTACAGTCTCCTTGGCTTCACTATCCAAAGCATCGGTGAGGAATCATTTTTCGTAACCCGAACAGACAGGGCGGAAGAATACAACGAGGTTGCTGCGAATATCCAAGTGCTACTTTTAGTGATATTAAGAGGGGTGTATTCCCTTGGGATCGCACCAGGTATTCTTTTAGACCCAACTGCAGGGCTAAGCCGTATGCAAATTGATGACATTGGCAATATAAATGAGCAGAAGAGAATCCTGGAAGCCTGCAAAATGAAACTGCCCCTCTCGGAGTCAGTGAACTCATTGCTTGTTAATCGGGGAATTTGCTTTAAGACCAAATCAGACAGATATATCTTATCAGCAGCGGGTAAGTATTTGTTTCAACAACTAACTGCGTCGGCAAACCTATAACTGGATTCAAAGCTTGGAGTTTGACTCGGTCATTATCATGGCCGTCGAGAACGAAATCTTCTTTTAAAAAAATGAAACTGAGCTGGCTGCGAATTTATGCTCTTATTTTGTAGGAGTGTCACGTGCAAAAAGGCGGCTTATTTTGACGTTCACAAAACAGTGGTAGCAGTCTACATATATACAAAACGTTCATCGAACTGCACAGACTGGATTTTTTGGTTATGTTATACCGTTTGTGGAACACAAATAAGCAATTGCAGTAGTTACTAGCAAAACTTCACAGCAGTGTGATTGCAGCTGAATTGATGTACTAACTAACGAAATAACACTAAATGGTGTTAAATCAAATTCAATATAACACTAAATGGTGTTAAATCAATGATCGAAATCCTAACTCACAAAGCAAAATGGTCCGGCACAGCGGAAGATTTAGTTGATACCATCAACAATGTTGAAGCTCTTTCCTGTGTATCCAGAGCTCGAGAATTCAGTAAACGCACAATCAATTATTACCGTACTAAAGGTGTCATCGATGCCACAACCAGCAAAAGATATTCCTATAGGCATTTAGTTCAATGCTTATTGGCACGCAAGCTTACTAATGAAGGATGGAAAGTTCAGCAAATAGCTGATTCAGTTCCACTACTATCAATAAAACAAGCAGAATTTTACCTTGAACAACCTGTCAAATTTGAAGAGCTGTTCAAACAAGCAACGACTGTTGATAAAATCAGTGAAGACGAATCTATAACAGCAACTCTAGAACTAACGGAAGAGTTACTCACAGCCCGAATGTTGGCAAAAGGGGTTTTAAAGCAGTATCTATTGGTTGAGCATGGTGAGCTGGTTGATGGAACTCAAATACCCATAGAGTTACGTCAAGCCATGTGTTTGCTTGGAAAACTAAGAATTAACAATGGTAAAATCGACAACTGCGCATCTGTACACGAGGTATTATCTCGTTGCATAAAGCCTTTTGGTGATGATGAGTGGGGTATTGCAGAGTTTAGCTCAAATTCGTTTTTGCATCGAACTGTATCTCTGATTGACCCGGACCATAGATGCCCTACATTTGATTGTATTGAGTTAGCTGATATACGCTCTGATGCTGATCTTAGAGAAAAATACAGTTTTGAAGAATTTTCACAGCTGTGTACAAGCTTTGGTGCCATGCGACACCAAGTTTATTCACAAATTCGCCGTTTTGTTGCTGAGAATCCAATTGTCGAAAGTTCGGTATTGTTGGATTTCCTCAAGGAAAATAGAATTCAAAAAGCCGATAGGTTTCTTCGGCAGGCTTGTTATCGGTCCTTACAAGAAGCTGACCTAATCAACAGAAGACTGCATGTATGTAAAAGTTGCGGCGTGCCTATCAAAATGGAACGCCACGGAGTTGGTCGTTGCTCTATTAAACAGTGTAGTCAATTCTCAGTTGACCAACCCTTGTCAAAAAACGTTGAACTCACGTCTTCATTACTTATACTCAAACCTCATTTACTCATTTACTGGTTCGGGCCAGCAATTGATGAACTAAAAATATTCTATCAAGCAGAGTCTACAGGTCTAAGTTGTAGCCTTTTCCCAAACAGCGATCAATGTGATATATCAATAGATGGATATGATGTTGGCATAGATGTGAAATCGTATCAAAGCCCACATTTTCTGGCTCAGAAGCTATCGGGTTCGATTGGAGGGTTATCAGAGTATCATCACAAAATAATCGCTGTAAACGACAACCTTATCCATCATCAGCGAGAGTATCTAGAGATATTGGCGAGGTACTATCGCGGTAATGTGAAACTTGAATTCATGTCTGTCGCTGAAGTTGTTCGCTGGTTGGAGGATATGTAATGGTTCCCAAGTGGAAAGGCCCTAATGTGATCAATTGGCTTTGTGTTTTTATGTCTCACTATTTAGGGACTTCTTGCTTAAAAATGGCTCCATTGCTGCTGTCTGGCTATCGAAGTGTTGCTAGCACACCACAGATGTCTGGTCATGAAGAAGCACTCGTTAATATCAGACGAATATGCTTCCACTTAAGCAACATATCAGCAATCCGAAAATGCATCATTAGGTACAATGAACATCATGCCTCGAATCAGACAATGGGCAGCGTAGACAGAAGACTTTTCAAAATCAATGAAAAGACGCTCGAATTCGAGTTTGCCTTTGATCACCCTCCTGTAGAATTTAACGACGCTGTGCAGCACTTAGCAATGACATATCAACCCTCTGCTCACAGCGTTCAGTTTATCTCACCCGGTAACGCAAAACACTTCATTCAAATAAAAGACACGAATACATCTTTTACATATGAGATCAAGGGATTACCAAAACAGGTTGCTCCACTTCACCATGATTTATCCCCTCCCAAAAAGGACCCTATAAAGATTCCTGTTTCAGAGTTACGTGAATTAGCGCGCCAAATGGATGATGTTGACAAAGAACGTGGGTATCGTCTTGGTAATTGGGAGAACCGACTCAAGAACATAATATGTGAAGTCCCACAAGTCGATGGAAAATTTTTAGTTACAGAAGTCATTACACTAGATGAGATGAAACATCTTATCGGCTTACCAGGTTCAGGAAAAACCACATTGCTCGTTTGTATAACTAAATGGCTGTCAGAAAAAGGCTTTCGGACGGTGATGTTTTTTCCCTCTATAGAAGTATGTCGCCAGTATATGACAACGTTACAGCGTTACGACGTAAAAGCCAGTTTGTTAATGGGCCGAAGTAGAAACACCCGCAAGCGCCATGCGCATCAGTTGGCAGAGTCTCTGGCAAGTGGAGACCATCTCAATGGTTTCGCCAGTACTTTGCCAGGGGCTAAATATTTCGCTACAAGTTGCCCGCTACCTGCATATACCACAGCGTTTGATGCAGGGTTAGTGCCTGAAGAAGTATTTTGCGAAGATGTTCTGGAGAAAAATGAAGACTCGAGCAGTCGAAGTAGTGCAGCAAAAATGCAGTCAAGATTATGTCCACTTTGGTCGCAGTGTGGTTATCAGCTTGCTCCAAGAGAGTTAGTAGAGGCCAATGTTTGGTTGGGGCATATTGCTTCTGCGGACACTGAGGTACCAAAACATACGTTGACGCAAAAAATGCGCTACTTCGAACTAATTGCCAGACGAAGTGATGTAGTAATATTTGATGAAGCAGACAAAGTTCAAAGTCACTTGGACGAGCAAGGGATTGCAACGTTGTCATTGACCGGTGATGCTAATTCATTTAATGCCGACTTACTTAACAGACATAGAGAGTTAGCTGCTGGTCACAATTATACGCTTGGGGACCCGCAGATATTCTCATTTTATGTCAGTACACTCGATTTCAGCCGTTGTAGTCACTTATTGGTTAATGCCATCCAGTCACTTGACCGATTACAAATGGCTCGTTACGAAGGGAGTTTATTAACGCCCGCAAGAATTTTGGGTGAACTAATTTCAGGTAATAACAGTAAAAAAGTCAAAGTTGCCTCTGATCGTGACTCTCTATTTCGTAAAAAAGATGCGTTATCGCAGTTATGGGAAAGTGCCGCGGTCCATGCATTCATAAACAGGCTTGGGTTGTCCGAGGAGGTTATTGGTAAGAACTTGGATGTTGCATTTATAGCTAGTAGCCTGTTTATTTCCAAAGAAGATGTTAAAGAGCGCCATAATGTATTAGTTAGAGCTTTTCGGATTTGGTTGAGTGAGGAGCATGATGCAGGGCTAGATGATGCTCTGACTGAGATTTTGGATACCATCAATCCGTATATCCCAGAAGATCGGGTAGTGCAGAAAATACAGCAAGTACGCCTTTTAACTGCTGTGTCGTTCACAATATTAGGTTATCGAAAGTTAGAGCCTCATGCGAATGCTCTTATAGAACAAGGATTTATTGAGCCATTAAATATTGACCAGCGCTGCTCTGCAGACTTATTGAAACATACCAATGACAACATTCTTGGCGGTCTTTCAGGAGTACGATTTTTCTCGTCTGAAGGTGCTACATCTGGAAACAGAGCAGGATCAAAGAATATTCGGCTTCAATATGTGTTATTTGCAGGCTCTCCTAGAGCATATATGTACAACCTGCATAAATTCAAAATGAATGCAGGCTCTAACCCTAAAGTCTTGCTTACTAGTGCTACCAGCTTCCTAGAACAAAGTCCTGCATTTCATGTCACGAAGGAGCCTGATTATATCGTCCGCGGGCTCGAAAAGAAAAAAGCAGTTACTCAAAGTCGCTTTGTCTTTTTGCCAATCAAAGCTTCAGCACAGGGTAAAGAATATTTGCGCTACAGTGGAGAAACCTTAGAGAAAAAGCGCAAAGATAATCTAGAACGTATGGTTTTTCATCTGCTTAATAATCGTGTCGTTGAAGATGCCATAAATACATTTGATTCAGGATTAAAAAAAAGAAAAGCAGCTTTCGTGGTCAATAGCTTTGCTCAATGCGAACAATTAAAAATGTTTATTGATATGCGGTTTCCTGAGTGGCGATCGAAAACGGTGGCCTTAACCAAAGACGTAGAAAAACATTCGGGTAAGACGGGTTATATTACTGCCTCTCAGGTGGAAGCAATTGGCGATGATGATTCAATAGAACTTTTGATTTTCCCTATGGGTGCTATAGGTAGGGGAGTAAATATCGTTTTTACAAATGGAGAGCGTCCACGTGATGCGGCAATTGGCTGTTTGTTTTTTTTGACGCGACCCCATCCATCTGTCGATGATCTCTCTTTGCTTGTAAGTATTGCTGGTCGCCGTTCTGAAGCGTTTAACCAACGGAATTTCAGTTCTGTTGCAAGTCTTGAAGAAGTTGCAGAGTGTCTGAAAATAAGTCGTAAGGAAACTTACTTCCAAATTGGACGATTGCTTCGTAATCCTCTTATGGCCAGTCGTCTTGGTAAGCTACTTGAACCATTTACAGCCAATATTGCTGTGGAGTTGTTGCAAACAATAGGCAGAGGCATGCGCAATGGATGCCCAGTTCAATGCTTTTTTGTAGACGCTGCTTGGGCACAAATGTCATGTCATGGCGAGAAAGATACGCCAGTAAGCAGTATGTTAGTTCAACTTATCGATATACTGACCGAGTGCATAAACCATCCTGACCCAAAACATGCAGCCATTTATACCAGACTTTATAGGTCTTTTCTGGACCCTCTTGTTGAAACTGAAAATTTGTTATACAGCCGACAAAGCGATTATGAAGACCCAACAGTTCAAGAGAACTACCAGCCAGGATGTTTCTTTCAGGAAGGATTAGAGTAATGAGCACCGAAAAGGATATTGAACAAGTGAACAGACAAGACCAAAACATTATACAAGATCTCGCGATGGCATTTAGTCCGCCAGTATACCCTCAAGTATTGAACGTTCAGGTGACTAAAGCGTATTGGACACCACATGCTATGGCCTTGTTTGCTGACATCTATAAACTGGCCGAACAACACTTTATAAAACAAGGAGCTAAAGACAAAAATGTAACATTACCTACATCGGCATTACGTAATTTGTTACATGGCAGCTTGCCCAACCTACTTTCGACCAATCAGTATCTAGGACTAGGACCACACTCTCTATATCGCAAAGACATATCACTGTGTGGCTTGTTTAAGCAAAATATACATACTGTAGAACGATTCTATGCATGCTTGGATGAGTGGATTGAGCATGACATGACAGGTTTTATTGAACGCTATGATATTCCGGATCATTTCCGCGAGGAAATGTACGGTTTGGCAGATAACACCTCGTTAGTAACTTTTACGGATGATTCACTTTGTCTCTATCCATGGATTTCCCCGCATGTTGATACGGCACCATCTCTTGGAGAGCGTTTGACTATATCAGCCAATGACATCGCTGTTCTGCTGGAAGGTGAAGTGATTTTTCCTGAGTTACCACCTGTTCGTCGTGTTGCTGGGCACGGAGGTAATCGAGCAGAATTAGTGACACTTCCCATTAATGATCACCAAGAGGGACGATTCAGTTTGGTTTGTGAAATCTCAGTCGAAACCTTGCCAACTGATAATACTCCAATAATCAACATTAACTTCAAAAAACGCAGATGGTTGGAAAGCTTAAATAATGATTACACCCGAGCACTCACAAAAAGTGGATATCTCATAGAGTCTGAAGGTACTCGCGCTTATCATTTTTGTCTGGAAAAAAATCAAACTAATAATTGGAAGTGGACACCAGATAGCGCATTTTCCGCCTTGGAACGTCGCTTTGACCTTACATTTACAGAGGCTTTGATGTTTCAGGAGCCTTCTGACCAAAGCGATTTCATTGGAATAGTGCATGACTATGAAAATGAAGGTGATCAAAAAAACGAAATTGGAGCTGGAGTCCCCGAAAAGGATAGAAAAGACGCATTTGATCTCATCTCTCAAATTTTGTCAAAATTTGGCTTTACACCGTTTAGTGCATTTGAACGAGTCAAAAGCCCGATTAAAGCGTTTTCTAACGTGACTTATATGAGCAAGTTAGTCAAAGATAAACCGACGGATATCAAGCTTGAGGCGGCAGACTCACTCTATCTCGGACAACCCCTTCCACCCTCTTTGTTTGAATATGATGATATCGATGCATTAACTGCCGGTACAAAAGTATATTTGCCCGACTTAATCCAAGGGTATCTGAGCGATGAAAATGTTACGAAACACGTGAAATCACAGACGCTTTTTCTCGTTTCACAATCTGCAGCTGAAGGGGAGGTGCTCAAACGAATTGCATATACCCTTTTTGGTGATTGCTTAACAATAAAATCTGTTTCGCTTCCCGAGCTCGTTCACGGGCCGCGGGTAGACCTACCCAGCAGTGAGGTGAAAAATAAGCACACACGAAAATCGGCTCGCAAGAAGCAATGGGAAGGTTTCGTCAAAAGTCTCTCCGAAGATTCAATGTCGTCTATATGCCTAATCCAGGCGCCTATGTTTTATGAAACGAGTTCAGGGCCTAAACCTGACGACGAGGTGAACAAACCAGCGGCTAAATTAGCTTTTTCCAGTGAACAAGGATTCCCGGTTCAATACTTGCTACCTCCAGATACAAGGAGCAGCTCGACTACCAAACTTGAAAAATACATTATGCAGGCTCAGCAAGCTTTGCTGGATTTGATTTTCGGACATCTTGGTAAACTGCCGAACCTCTCGAAACGCACCTCTCATTACCATTCTGATGAAAAAGCACCTAAGTACCTATATGGCATTAATATGTTTACCGCGACAACTGAGACTCGTGCGAGCAAAGCTGAGATTATCGTTGCGTCCAGAGTTTGTATAGAGTCGGGATTAACCGAAATCAAAATTGCTCATAGTACAGCTCAAAATGTGATTACAGATTGGATGCCATTTAGGAATGCTATTCAATATTTAACAAAAAGATCTGAAGCAACTTTGTCCTTGGGTAAGTCATGGGGTGACAAACAGCACTTGGTGAAAGAGTTTTGCTCGTCGATTTTAGATGAAGCACAAAAAAGTACACCTCATGCATATGTATATATCAAAGCTGAAGGCTGCCGCAGTTATTGGAATTGGTTAGGTGATAGTGGTGTGGCTGATTTTGCCACACATGCTAAGAGTAAGTGGTCTCTGTTGAGAATCGTCAGAGTTAGAGATCAGGCACCCAAATTACTTCAGCACAAAATAGTCGACGGGCATGATAAACCTACAACGACCCCCAGTCTATTCAAGTTGCATACAACAGACTTGCCTGTATATTGGTCGCTTGGTGAACCAATCCAACAATATACACGAGGGTTAAGTTGCTACAGGACATTAACAGTGAGTCAGGCAAATCCCAAAACCAAAGAAAAAGTAGTGAAAACATTCTCACCAGATATAAAGCAGGCAATGCGACCAAATGCCACTGAGTTTACACTAATCAGTTCTTTACCCGAAGATGAACCGGATACAATATCACAGTTTTCAGCTTCGCTTAGGCGCGGGTTGATGCCTGCAAGACTTGAGACTTGGGTGAAGTCTCCTTCCCCAATCTTTGTGATGAATAAATTAGAGGAGTACCTTAAACTTTAATTACTAACTTTTCCCTAAATATAAGTGTTTGAAGTGGAATTGGAGATTATGGGTTCTATTAAAATATCTGCTATAAAAAGACTGTTTGCGATGTCTGCAAATGAATGCGCTTTTCCTGAATGCAGGTCGCCAATAATTGAATCGTCAGGCACCGTTACCGGGGAGATAGCTCACATCAAGGCTGCGAATAAAAATGGTCCTCGATATGATGCCTCGCAAACAGATGATGAAAGGAACTCGTTTGACAACTTGATATTGCTGTGCAGTCGTCATCATACGATTGTTGACTCGGAAATAGATTTATATCCGGCGGATTTAATACAAAAATTTAAAAGTGAACATGCGCAAAAAAGTGTTGTAGGAATATCACCACTCACAGAGTTTGCATCAAAGATGCTGCTTGACAACTACAATCAGAACGTTGTAATTCATAGTAATTCTGGACAAGTTGTAATAAATAGCCCTGGTGCAATTCAGGCAAAAACCGTAAATATTAAGTCTCAAAAAGTAAAAGCTGTCTACCCAATACCAGAAGGTGCAGTATCTGGTGTCCTAGGAATGAATTCTTACATTGAATATCTAATTGGAAAATATAAAGATTTTCAAAAACAGGATATTTCCAAACAGAGCAACTACAAGTATATGGCTATTTATAACGCAATGAAGAGAGAGTTTGGAAGTAAATGGCAATTACTACCAGCCTCTAGTTTCGAGTTGATTGTCGTTTTCCTTCAGAAAAAAATTGATAACTCGAGGGTTGGCCGAATCCGTAAAAAGAGTGGGCAAAAGAACTATCATAGCTATTCAGAGCATCTTGAACGGATAGGTGCATTATAATATTTTATATTATTCAATGCGTTAATTGTAAGGTGTTGAAACTGATTGGATCCAACAATCTCAATAAATAAGCACTAAACTGACCAATGGTAATTCTGAGGGGGATTGATATATGAGTACCAAAGAGTGGGTTTATCAAGATAATGAGCCGTTTGGGCTTTATCAGGAAATAACCTTCGATAAGGATAATGACAATCCTGCTGTTATTGAGATAACCAATCCTATTGATTTCAAAATAATTTATGAGTCGGATGCTGAAGGTAAGTTTTTCGGAAGCGGTGTTTTTCAAGATAGTTGTCACTCTTTGTTTAAATATTAAGCTGCATTTATTACGCCTTCTTCTGGTGCCTTATCTGGGTTGAGTGTTACAGCGCCAACCGCTTCACAATTTCTGATCTCTGTAGACCAACGCATCGGTTTTCTTTCCTTCGCCGCCTCAAGCACTTTCTTGCGCTTCGCTAAAATAGCGCCATCTTGCAGTGCATGACGTTGCCCTGGTGAGACAAAATTTAGCTGGCTGTGTTTATGCTCATCGTTGTACCAGGTTACAAACTTTTCCACCCATTCTCTTGCTGTTGCTAAGCAGCTAAAACCTGATGCCGGCCACTGTGGGCGGTATTTCAACGTTTTAAATAACGACTCTGAAAAGGGGTTGTCATTACTCACCCGCGGCCGACTTAATGATGCCGTAATACCAAGCTCTTCCAGCTTGGCTTTCATGGTCAGTGACTTCATCGGCGCCCCATTATCAGAATGCAGCACTAATGGCGTGTTAAAGCATTGCTCGCGTAACAGACAGCGTTGGATTAGCGCAGCGGCATATTCCCCACTTTCTTGCTCATGAACTTCGTAACCCACTATTTTTCTACTGTAAATATCTTCAAACAGGTACAAATAGTAGAACTGGCCTTTGACGATTGAGGCTAAATAAGTGATGTCCCATGACCACACTTGATTCGGCCCATCTGCCCGATAACTCAACGGTTTGCTTCGATTGACCGCAGCCTGAGTGCGGCCACGATGGTTAAGTTGACCATGAGCATTTAACACTCTGTAGAAGCTGGATTCCGAGGCGATATAAATCCCGTTATCTAATAATGTTGGCACAATTTGCGACGGGGGTAAGCTGGCGTACTCCGCTTGATTGCACACACTTAATATCTGTTGTCGCTCATGTTCTTCGAGTTTATTTGCTGGCTCTGGTCGAGCTGCTGTTGGCCTTAAATCAGCTTGCACTTGACCTTCTCGATACCAACGTCGATAGGTACGCTTACTGAGGCCCGTTTCAGCACAAGCCTTATAAAGGCGAGCACCATTGGTATAGGCCTCTTGGATTAAGGCAATCAATGCTATGCGCTCAGGCAAGGGGGTTAGCTCTCCTCGCTGTCGTCCCCCCAGAGCGCATTGAGCTTTTTTCTGAGCACCAGTAACGCAGCAGCTTCAGCCAGCGCTTTCTCCTTATAGCGCAATTCCCGTTGCAGCGATTTGATTTCGGCTTTGTCAGCCTTAGCCTGCTGTTTAATGGTTTTAGTTTGTACTTCTGAGGTTTGAAAACCAGCTAAACAATCCTGTTTCCACTGCTGTACTTGCTCGCGGAACAAGCCCTTTTCACGGCAATACTGGTTTATCTCCGCTTCCGACAGCGGCGCTGTTTCAATAATCACGGCAAGTTTTGCTTCAGCCGACCAATCATCGGCTGTTAATGTTTTACCTGGCACGGGGCGACCTTCTTTTCTGGCAATATCTCGCCAATGATACAAGGTTTGCACCGCGATGCCTTCTTCCCGAGCGACCTCTGCGACCGTTAAGTTGTGAGGAGGTAATAATTTTTTAAGGATCGCTTCTTTACGTTCTGGTGAATACCGAGCCATATCGTTCTCTTTTGCCGCACCCTGTCTTTAAACATAATGATTATTTAGGGGTGACAACAATCCTGACACAGGGGGGAAGGCTGGACGCTGAAATACCAGCAGATGTGTTTGATAAAATTGCTATTGCTTGGTGCAAAAAGAGAAAGTTACAAGGTGCTTTAGGTGGTCCAATTGGTTTGGAGCTTGGGGGGCCAGACTGTGATTGGGATTAGACCTGATTTATATCTTATATAAGTGAGAGTGAATATATGAACTATTTTGAAGAGGACCCCTTCTAGGTAACGTAAACCTGGAGGGTATATGAAAAAACTAAAATCACACTACGTACAGAGTGTAAATGAGGAACATTCAAAATATTTATGGAGGCAATACCCTAATATCCGTAGCGGGTTTCATAAATATTTTAGTACTAAACAAGAAAAAAGCTTTTACTTTATGCATTTAATTGAATGCAAAGGGTACCCAATTAAACTCCGTGCAGCTCGTGGGAAACAGCTAGCAGATCCTTGGGATGATTACCCGGCACATGTCTTTGATGTAGCAAAAAGTTGGAAGCATAACTCAAAAAGAAAGTTTCAGTACTACCGTTTAGTTTGAACTGTCGGAAAGCTTAGTTCATCTAATGGAAAGCTGAAAAGTTCTTTGTATACTGATAGTTAACTGTGCGCGTTTGCACTGGTTCAACGAGGTAAACGCGCAGCACATAAATACTAAGACGTTACATATCAATCGAGACCTATAAATGATTACACTTAATAGCGAACAAGGGTTTGTTAAGGTTGAAAGCTGGGAAGATATTGAAACCCTTCCAGGCTTCACTACGAATTTAGATCCAAAAGAGCACCAGCTAAATCAAATTATTGGCAGGTACATATTTAAAGATTATATAAAATGTGGTTTATCTAACTGCCACACTCCTCATGGAAGAGGATATATTGTCAGTACAAAATCAGGGCCTATTACGAACATTGGACATAATTGTGGAAAGAGCCATTTTGATGTTGAGTTCGATCAGCTATCTAAAGTATTTGAGAGGAACATTGCACTTCATACATACAGTGAAAATATTAGAAGCACGCTTAAATCGCTTGATTTTTACAAAGAGAAGATCGCAAGCATTCGAAGTGGGCCTCAAGGTGCTGACGCATTGTATAAGAAATCTCTACTCCTATTTAAAGGGAAATCTGGTTGCCCAGAGGCGGCTACATCGATTATTTCCAAAATGGTTCGTGGTCGAAATTCAGTTATAAGTATCGAGAAAGAGGCTAGCAGAAAGGAGATTGACTACCTCGAGGCAATTCAAGGGAAAAAATTACCACGTCCGTACTACATTGAAGAAAAAGTTGGAGAGTTATCTGGACTGTCATTTCTTTTCGAAGAAAATAGCTTAAGAGATATATTAGTTTTAGATCTAGATAATAGTTTCAAAAGTTTGTCAGAACTGGACGTTGATAACGGCAGTTTTAACGAGTTAAAGGAATGGTCCGCATGGTGTTCTGTTATAGGGCGAAAAATAGAAAACATAGAGAACTTAATTGACGTCGGAATAAAGCTTTTGCGAAAAGATAATTTACTTCAGATTTCTGCAGCTATATCAGATAAAAAACAAAAGGATGAATATATTAAATTCATCAATGCAAACATGTAACATACAAACCGTAGCACTCCGACTCATTCTACCACGATCGTTTTTTGTGTCGCGGTGTAGTGGCCAAATTCACTATGCCACTACACTTCCTGGGAAATTAACAAGTAAGGGGAGCTAATCTCTTCGTTAGTCCAACTTCTAATTTTATCAATGTCAAATTGACTCATTGATGACTCATCCAATTAAAGTTCAATAAAATGTACAAACATTTAAAAGCTACATGTGATGTTTACTTAGTGCTACTTTCAACGTCTCGTAGGGTCTTTTGAAACACATCCATGACACTTGGGTTGGTTTTGCTAATGCTGGATAACTTTTGAATGAAAGCTTGAAGTTTGCCTATCTCAGAGTGTGCTACTGCAAGCTGTGCTTCGAGTTGGATCAGCTTCTCCGCTAATTCCACGTCTTTTTGTAAATATGAAATCAGTTCCTTATTATCAGGCGAAACGGGCTTACCCCTTAAAACTTGCTTTTTTTGCTTGTATTCGTGCTTGATATTGGCGTACTTGTCGAGTGTTTGTCTCGTGGTGGCAATACCTAAACTGGATTCAATTTTTGTGACTAACAAGTCCCAGGTTAATTTTCCTTCCCAGCTTCGAATGAGGGCTTGTATGGAAATTTGCTGTTCAGTTTCGAGTGATTTAAGTGCCATATTGCCTCCCTAGAGTGAACCTAGAAAGCCTAAGAAATTATTCGTGGCTGCATCTTGGCTTTTAGCTTTTTTTGCCTCAAGCGCGGCTTGAAGGGCTTGCTCGGCATCAGGTAGCGCTAACTTGTGTTCTGCCACTGTTTTTGTCTCTAAACTGGTGATTCTTATGCTATTTGAACGAGTAAGTAAACGTACCATACTGCCTTTTTCGATGGCGTCATCGGATAGCACTTCAATGAGGTGCTTTAGCATGCACGTGTTGCGATAATGGGTTTTGTACCACATCTGCATGCTTCGACTGGTGACAAAGTTGATGGTAGTCTGAACCTTTTCCAAGTTATGCGTCTGTACTTTTAGATCCTTCATAAGCAAGGCAATTGCCTCACTATCATGGGCGATATGGCACGACGATGAGCACAGCGCACATTGTGTTTCAAACTCTGACATGTAAGTGCAAGGTGATAGGGCGAGGTTCTGAGTGCAAAACCCTGTTTCATGGACAAAAGTAGGCGTTTCATTGTCGATAGCCTCATTGTATTGGTTCATGGTTCTAATACGAAGACTGACTTTCTCTTTAACGTCCCTTTCTGGCTCATTAGAGTAAGAGATATCCCAAATCACCGAGGCGTTCTCGGCATCTGTGGTATGGATATACGTCAGGGTTTGCTCTGCGCTTTTTCGACCGGACAGCAGGGTGATGAGATGGTGAGGTAGCCCTTTTTTCGCAAGGTAATCATTTTGCCAGTGGCGAAGTTGGTGAGGCTTGAGCACAAAATCGCTGGCAAAGCCGTGTCGCTCAAAAATCGTCAGCCTGTTTTTACTGGCTTTACTTAAATCGTCAGCAAAGATCCGACTGAGCGAGCCAATCGGCACCAAAAGAAAAGGGTGTGTTACCTTGCCGCCCATTTGCTTTTCTGTATACATAAACAAGGCGTGCTCTACATCTACAGACTTCGTTTGCTGCTTATTGTAGCCACTCAGTTGAGATTGATTTATCTCGATGGTGTGATTTTGAAAGGCGGCCACGGTAAGTGCTTGTTGACCCGCAGTATAATTTTGGTATTGACATTGCTTTGCAAAATTAGATCCTGTTAGCGCCCGAGCGTAAGGGCAGCGAGGCTTAAATACCAATGTATCGAACGGCTCAAGTTGGGCAATGGGTTTGATGAACTTTGGATTATGCGGTTTATAAGTTTTGTCGATTGCCCCTTTTGTGTCAGGGGTAACTCGCACACATTTGTCACTGCCTTCAAAAAAGCCTAGCAGCAAGCCAAGATGCAAAAGGTGGGTGGGTTTGTTCATGGATGGCTTTAGCAGGGCAATGTTCTCATCGCTAGGCTTAAAATCACCCAGCACTTCTTTCAATGGGCGATTTGGCTGTCGATAGAACCGAGCCAGGGCTCTGGCAGGTTCTGTCGCTAGGATGGTGAAGTGCAAGGCTCGGTCTAGACTCTCAACCATTTCGGCATTGATGTGATTTTGATTGTCCTTAAAGCCCTTTGAGCCTCGCCAGTTCAGATAATGCACTGTTTTTTCTTGTCCATCGACAACTTGCGAATGGCGCTGTATGCGTTGTGTAGTCAGAAGCACTTGCTCTGCACCGATGCGATTAGGTGACGCCATGCCTAGCGCTGCCATGGTGCAAATAAAGCTGTCTCGCTGCGTTTGCGTCGATGCGATAAGCGGTTGCCAAGCATCAATATCATTTTGGTCATCATCCAGATAGGGGGGGATGACATCATGAAAGATAGCGCCGAGCGCTAACAGCGATTTTTCCGAAGGCAGTTTGCCTTTCTCCGCCGCCAGTGCATCATCACCACTTTTATTTCGAGCTGCTTCAGTGGTGGTATTTATGTAGGGCTGACAGCTTTTGGGCAACATTTTATGATGGTGTAGCCAGTTGATGAAATTCGTTAGGGGGCGAGAGTATTTCAGCGAGTCGATGACGTGTTGAATTTTATCAAGGGAAGCAGAGGCGACATTCTCATTCAAGCGGCAAAGGAAGTATCTTGCTGTCGTGATTTTATCTTGCCTTCTATTTATGGTTATGTTTTCCTTCAATACATCAAGCATATAGGCAAACAATAAATCATGTGTTTCAGGCGCTAATCGGTCATCGTCTGTGAAACGCGTACCTATATTTGGAAAGTTTTTATTCAGATTGCAAAAGAGAATATTGATGGTTCTACTGTCACTGTCGGTGAATGTCACCGCCATATCATCCCATGACGCAGGCTCCCCCTGAGAGTTAGTAAAGCCCATTAATGGCTGAGTTTTCTTTTTGGCCACGTAAGCACACTGGTTATCAATGTAGCGATTTATCGTGCTCATATCTGCGCACCTACTTTCAGGATTTTTCGCTCTTCACACAGCGCAATTGTCACTCGGATATAAGTAATGATGGTTTGCAGCCGTTTGACCGTGGCGGGATGCGCTGATTGACTGTTAATCGCCAGTTTACGCTCGGCTTTATCCAAATACGGTTGATGATTGGCGGTTTCTAACGGTCGAAAGTTATCACAGGGATAGCACCCCATCGGGGCGGCCCCTTTTGACTGACAACTGGCACAATTGGAGGGGTTCAGTTTGTGCCCCATTTCTTCGTCAAAAGGACTTTTAACCACAAAATCATGGTGTTGCTGTAACTCTTTCGAAGACATGCTATCAAAACGCTGGATAACACTATTCCCCGCAAAGGCTTGGTCAATTTTGACCCGTTCAGGTGCTTTTAAATCAAGATAAGATAGGATAGCTGCCACTGTGACACCAGTAATGGCGGCAACTTGTGCGGGGCTTAATCCCATCCAAGCCGCCAGGGTTAACTGGGTGTGGCGCCAGCGATTATTTTTAAAGACAAGGGGCTGATGGGCGATGCGGTCACTTTTAATGTCGAGTTTTTTATTGAAGAGGTAAGCAATATTTTTTAAAAGACTCACAGAAGAGAGATGAAATGCTTCGGATGTGTCGCTTACAGAGCGAAAGAGGCTCTCTATCATCTCAAATTTTGCTGAAAATAAACTTTGGTCCGGAAGCAGTGGCAGTCGTTGCATCAGTGCTTTGATGTCACTCTCAGATAATGCGATATTGCACTTGCTCAAGCAGACACATAGATAGGTTTCATACGCTTGGTAATATTGGAGTAGCAATTCAGACAGGTTTGGATCGAGTCGATGTGAGCGTGATTCGGCATTGCGTCTAAATCCTCCGTCTTTTCCTTTAAAGGTTCGCAAGTGCAATTGCTCCACATCAGAAAAGTGATGCTGTGTCAGAGGTTGCCAATCACGGTTATGTTCCTTGTGTGAGGTAAACGCTTGACCTACTCGCAAGAGGTCACACCATTTAAGTTGCACTAATTGTATCGGTCTTCTTACGATGGCGACCATCAACTGACAAGCCAGAACACTTCTCAGGCGTATAAAAGGGGATGTGGTGATGAACTCATTCTCGAGCGCATGGAGCGTTTCGATTCTAAGGGCTTCTAGAAGGTTATCACGCTCGATTTCACTGTACGCACCTATTTTTTCATCAAGGATGCCTTTATGAAAATTGCTTCTCCCTAGGTTTTCTTCCTTAACGAGATTATAGAGCGGAGTCAGGATAGAGCTACGGTACTCATGGCTTCTCTGACAAAATGCGTATAGTGTATCTCTTGTATGCCTTTTATAGTCCGTCAGTGTTAGCCACCACGCTTCAAACGTTGCGGGCTCTATATACTGGCAAAGCGTTTTTAAGGTGCTGACAAAACCATTTAGACTTTTATAAGCATAATGTTTTGCTGCGTGAGCGATAGCCAGTCGCAAATCGAGAAAAACGTTGCTGTCTAACGTGTGCATCCAGCCAAGGTAAAGGGTTTTCTTGTAACCGAGCATCCACTCATCTGAAAAGAGCTCGAAATCATAGCCCTCCATTTTTGACTGAAAGGTACTTGTTCCTTCAAAACGATTAATTAAATCATTTAATTCAAGGATGTTCATTGGTCACCTCTCAGGTTAGGCACGGATTGGCTCTGGTTTTTCGATGAGATTTCCGCCACCGTTACGGCTAATTGGAATTCGTTGTAGACGGAGGCCATTTTTGAATTTTCCACCCAACCCATCGCATATTTGCGAAGGTCTTCAATTTTATCTGGTGAAAATCCTTTCTCTTTTGCTTTATCTTCAAAGATTTCATTCCATTTATGACGAAGTAAATGGGGGTGCAGTGCTATTCCAATCGCGTCCCCAAAGGTCTTTATGACTTTGTGAATGGCGTTGTAAGAGATTGGCTTTCCTATGGATTTTCCTTTCTCCGAAATGAAGACAAAGTCATGCTTATGAGCGTTTGGGGTACTTTGGCGCACGGTTTCAATGTAGAGCTTAATGAGTTTCATCAAGTCACGAGAGATGGAAACTGAGAGTGCTTTTGTTTTATTCGCGGCGGGAAGCCGCCTTATGTCCGTAGGGTCGTTAGGTGTTCGGGTTAGTCGGAATCGAGGGTTGCCCCAATCATCCACTAAATCACTCACCTTCAATTTCAATACAGCACCCACACGAACGCCAGTATCAATCAATATTTGGGCGATGATTTGATTTCGAAGCTTGCTCGACTTGAATGGGTTATTTGGCGAGCGCTCTTTAATAATTTCTAATAAATCAAAGAACTTATTCGCTGAAATCACGGATTCAAAGGGATCTTTAACAACCGTGTTGTCTTTTCTAGAGTGAGATATCACCGAGCTTATGTAGAGTTTAAATTTATTAAATTGAGCATCCGTACTGATTTGCTGATCAGTTTCAGCTCTATCGTAGTGATGGCACACATATAGGAATTCAATGTAGGCTTTCAGTCGATTGAGGCGTTGATTAAACGTATGCACTGACACTTCTGGTTGACTGATGGATGTCGCATGTATCGCATCTCTGATCCTTTTATCAGTCAGGCTGACTACCGTGCTGTCTTTGTTATCGTCTTTTGTGTCCACATAGAATTTACATGCACGAATGTAGTCATCAATTTCCTCGATCGATAAAAACGATCCACATGCTACACGCTCAACAAGGTCAATACCGTTCTCCATGAAGAAGCAATATAAAAACTTCAACTCATAGGCATATTTCATTCGAGTGTAGAATGACGCTGACTGTTTTGAGGTGTGTGATCTCGCATTGGAAAGTGGGGAGTTATGATTGCCGTTTAGGTAAGCATTCAGGTACAAGCAGCATGGGAGGAAGCCGTTCCTAACTACGACTGGAAACGAAGCGCCTTTTATATCCTTATATATCCTAACCTGAACATTATCCCTCAAATTATTCATTACATAATTCAATATCGCTTACACATAAATACACTATGGTAGGTCTTTAGCTTTTTGTAAAGATAAAAAACAGATTTACTAAGGAAACTGTTATACAAACTAAGTCTGATTCTTTACTTTTCTTTTAGTGGGGAGTATTCGCAAAGGTCCTCAATAATGCAGCTGCCACAGCGGGGTTTGCGGGCCAGACAGGTATAGCGGCCATGCAGAATAAACCAGTGATGCACATCGACTTTAAATTCGGCGGGAACAACTTTTAACATGCGCTCCTCGACTTCGACCACGTTTTTACCGGGGGCGAATTTAGTGCGGTTTGCCATGCGAAAGATATGGGTGTCGACGGCGATGGTCGGCCAGCCAAAGGCGGTATTGAGCACCACGTTAGCGGTTTTACGGCCGACACCAGGAAGCGATTCTAGCGCTTCTCTGTCCTCTGGGACTTCGCCATTGTATTTTTCAATCAAGATCTCACAGGCTTTAATCACATTGATGGCCTTGTTGTTATACAGGCCAATGGTCTTGATATATTCCTTTAATCCATCCACGCCTAAGGCATAAATGCTGTGGGCGGTATTGGCGACTGGAAACAGTTTATCGGTCGCCTTATTCACGCTCACATCGGTCGCCTGCGCCGATAAAGTCACCGCCACCAACAATTCAAAAGGACTTGAGAAATTCAGCTCGGTTTCGGGTTTGGGATTGTTTTCACGAAGGCGGGTGAGGATTTGGATGCGTTTTTCTTGATTCATAGTGATCCTTGTAAGCAGTGGGTTTAACGCTAAACCCACTGCTTAAGCTGTTATCTCAATAAGGGCTTAACTCACTTTGGTGATCCGTGCCCGAGTTACACTTGGTTGTACAGCCGCTTCGGGTTGACGCTCTTTAAGCTTTTTATCGATAACGTTTTTCAGGGCGATAAGTAGGCCCATCACAATAAAGGCGCCGGGTGGTAACATCGCCAGCAGGAAGGGGGTATCGACTTGCCATACCTGAATCGTTAAGGCTTTAGCCCATGGGCCGAGCAGTTGGTCGGCGCCATCAAACAGGGTGCCTTGGCCGAGAATTTCGCGCGTGGCGCCAAGAACCGCTAAGACTAAGGTAAAGCCAAGCCCCATCATCAGTCCATCGAAGGCGGCGCTAAAGGCATTATTACGGGAGGCAAACGCTTCTGCGCGGCCAATGATAATGCAGTTGGTCACAATCAGCGGCAAGAAGATCCCTAAGGACAAATACAGACCATAGGCGTAGGCGTTGATCAGCAGTTGCACCGCCGTCACCAGCGCGGCAATGATCATCACAAACACGGGGATACGGATTTCCTTAGGCACATAGTCACGTACCAACGAGACTAAAATGTTTGAGCCTATCAGCACCAACATAGTGGCGACCCCAAGCCCGAGGGCGTTGGTGAGGGTGGCCGTTACGGCTAACAGTGGGCACAAGCCCAGTAATTGCACTAAGCCAGGGTTGTTTTTCCACAGTCCTTGCCAGGCAATTTCGCGATAATTAGTCATGGTTGGCCTCACAATTCAGAGGTTGGCTGAAAATCTCTGCTTGATGCTGAGTAAAGTACCATACGGCGCGTTTAACCGCTTTCACATAGGCGCGTGGTGTGATTGTCGCGCCGGTAAATTGGTCGAAATCACCCCCGTCTTTTTGCACTTGCCATTGCTTATCATCTTCTGATTTAAGCACTTTACCGACGAATTGGGTCACCCAGTCGGATTTACGTAAATCGATTTTATCCCCAAGGCCTGGGGTTTCTTGGTGGGCAAGTGTGCGCACGCCTAATACTTCACCTTGGGTATTGATGCCCACAATCAGCTTAATATTGCCGTTGTAACCATCGGGGGCGATGGCTTCTAGGGCGATAGCAACGGGTTTACCAGCAGCGGTAGCGATATAGGCGGGCATGGCATCTTCGGTGCCGAGCGCCTCTTTATCCTGCAACAGGGTACATTGCGCGGTTAGCTCATTGTCATGGAGCTCATCAGGGATCAGCTGATGCAGTACGCGCATCAATTCCTGCTGCTCTTGCTGCTTAATTTTGTCTAAGGTCTGTTGATTGACCACTGCGACTAAGCCCGTGCAGAGCAGGGCAAATAGCGCAAGTAACAGACCATTTTTAATCATTGGATTATTCACTTTTATTCCTCAAGAATCTTTGTTCAAGCATGCTTGATTCTTTTGCCACAGGCCTAGGGCGCTGAATGGCCATAGGTACGCGGACGCACATAGTAGTCAATAAATGGCGCGCACAGGTTTGCGAGCAGCACGGCAAAGGCGAAGGCATCGGGGTAGCCACCTTGGGTACGAATGACATAGACCAAGACGCCAATTAATGCGCCGAAAATCAAACGGCCGCGCGGACTGGTCGCCGCGGTGACAGGATCGGTCGCAATAAAGAAGGCGGCGAGCATGGTCGCGCCCGAGAATAAATGGAACAGTGGGCTTGCCTGAGTATCGGGCGACAGTAAAAAGCCAATGCTCGATGCCACAAATAATCCCGCCAATACGCCGGTGCTGATATGCCAACGGATGGCTTTTAATTTAAGTAGCACTAAACCGCCAGCAAGATAAGCCAAATTGACCCAAAACCAACCAACGCCAGTGCCGCCATCGAATATGCTTTTAGCCATACTCTCAGTGGTGGTGAGCCCTAAGGACAGATCGGTTTTGAGGGTATCGAGCGGTGTCGCCATACTGATCCCATCGATACCGAGGCGGAATTGCTCCATGCCACCATGGGCGCCGACATTGAAGATCAATTGCAAACTATCGATCACACTTGGGGTATTGAGCGCAACTGTACTTGGCGCAATCCAACTGGTCATCTGCACAGGGAAGGAAACCAGCAGTAACACATAGGCGGCCATCGCGGGGTTGAACAGGTTATGGCCTAGGCCACCGTAGAGGTGTTTGACGATAACAATCGCAAACACTGTGCCCATAACGATCATCCACCAAGGTGCCAGCGGCGGGATTGCAACCCCGATTAAGATCGCCGTCAGCATCGCGCTGTTATCGCTTAAGCTCGCTTTGATGCTGCGGTTACGCAGTTTCATCACCGCGGCTTCACAGCTTAGGGCAACGATAATTGCCAGTAACACTTGAATAAGTGTGCCCCAGCCGAAAAAAGCGCATTGCACCACAAGGCCGGGTAACAAGCATAAAATGACCCTTTGCATAACCGTTGATGTATGCAAGTTACGGGTAACATGGGGTGATGAGGCTATTTTAAACGCCATTGTGATCCCTTTTATCTAATCTTGAGTCACTGATTTTTAAGCTAATCATTTTTAAAGCAATGAGGTTAAAACCCGCAGTGCTATTCATTTGCGTCGCTGATCGCATTCGCTTCTCTGGCCGCTTTTTTGGCTTTCGCGCGGGCAACGGCCGCAGCGATCTTGGCCTTTTTCTCATCTTCAGGGCTGAGTGGTGCGTTTGGTTCAGCGACTGAGCTTGATTCATTTCCTGATTGAGAGTCTGATTCAGAACCTGACTCAACGTCTGATTCCGGCTTAGCCTCTGCTGCTAGCTTGGGCTGAACTTCGGCAACCTCAGTCAATTCAGCTTGCTGTGCGGCGGCTTTCTTTGCTTTTGCGCGGGCAACGGCAGCTGCGACTTTGGCCTTTTTCTCATCTTCAGGGCTGAGTGGCGCACTTGGTTCAGCGACTGAGCTTGATTCATTTCCTGATTGAGAGTCTGATTCCGGCTTAGCCTCTGCTGCTAGCTTGGGCTGAACTTCGGCAACCTCAGTCAATTCAGCTTGCTGTGCGGCGGCTTTCTTTGCTTTTGCGCGGGCAACGGCAGCAGCGACCTTGGCTTTCTTCTCATCTTCGGGACTGAGTGGCGCACTTGGAATTGAGCCTGACTTTGATTCTGGCTGAGCGTCTGCAGATAGCTTGGGCTGCTCGTCAACAACCTCAGTCGATTCAGCCTGCTGCATGGCGGCCTTTTTGGCTTTCGCACGGGCAACAGCTGCAGCGACCTTGGCTTTTTTGTCATCCGCTTCTGCGTTAGCCGTTGTTTCTGTTGCTGACTTATCTGTGTTGCCAGTCGCGGCGTCAGTGTCGTCATTGGCATCCGAATTGGCCTTCAACGCCGCTTTTTTCGCTTTGGCGCGAGCGATGGCAGCGGCGACTTTATCTTTTTGCGATAGTGTCTCAGTCTGCTCAGTTGGCTCGTTTTGCTCAGAAGATACTGTTTGTTCAGAAGAGACTGATTGCTTAGATGATTCGGCATCATCCGCACTTTGAGCCGCAGCAGCGGCTTTCTTGGCTTTAGCGCGGGCAATCGCGGCGGCAACGGCCGCCTTACCCTTAGGCGCCTCAGTGCTGCTTGCATCAGCCGCAACGACCTCGACCGGCGTGTTATCTGCTGTGGTTTCTGCCGCAGCCGCTTTTTTGGCCGCAATCCGCGCCATGGCTTCGGCGACGGCATTTTTATCCGTTGAGGTCATGGTCGCTTGGCGACGCGCAGCGGCTTCTTTAGCCTTGGCTTCGCGGGCGAGTTTTTCTTCCTCGAGGCGTTGAATACGTGCCTCGAAACGTAGTTTGGCGCGCTCGGCTTGATGTTTTTCATCGGCGGCTTGTTTTAATGCCGACTTAGCGATGCGGTAGTATTCCACCAGTGGGATATCACTGGGGCACACGTAACTACAGCAACCGCATTCGATACAGTCCTTAAGGTTGTAGCTGGCCGCCTTGTCATACTCTTCCGCTTTTGCATGCCAAAACAGTTGCTGTGGTAGCAGAAGTGCAGGGCAGGCATTGGCACATTCGCCGCAGCGGATACAGGCCTTTTCCTCTGGCGTGGTTCCAATCTCTTGACTGCTGGGCACCAAAATACAGTTTGTGCCTTTTAAAATCGGCACTTGGATGGTTGGTAACGCATGGCCCATCATAGGACCGCCAATAATCACTTTTTGATCGGCTTCGGCGTTAAATTCTGTGTGTTTGAGCACATGCTCAACGGGCGTGCCTATGGGTAACCAATAGTTGCCGGGCTTACCCACATTTTGGCCAGTAACTGTCACCACTCGTTCAATCAGTGGTTTACCTTGGGTCACGGCTTGATGAATCGCAAACGCGGTTCCCACGTTATGCACGACAATGCCAAGCTTAGCGGGGATAGCGCCCGAGGGCACTTCACGCCCCGTGATGATCTGAATAAGCTGCTTTTCACCGCCAGAAGGATACTTTGTTGGGATAGCCGTTACCCGCGTGCTGCCCGCAGGGAGCGTGGATTGGCTCACCGCCTGTTGCATGGCTTTGATGGCTTCGGGTTTGTTGTCTTCAATCGCTATCACAATGCGCTTGGGCGCTAGGAGGCGATGGATAATCCCAATACCCGCCAGAATGTCTTGGCTGTATTCGCGCATTAAGCGATCGTCGGCGCTGATATAAGGCTCACACTCTACGCCGTTGATAATCACTAATTCGATTTCACTGACGGGATTCAGCTTGATATGGCTTGGGAAGGCGGCGCCCCCCATACCGGCAATGCCCGCGCCATGGATTTTGGCAATCATCTCATGATTGCTGAGCTCAATTGAGCCTGGCGTTAACTCGCACCAGCGGTCTTCACCATCGGCGGCAATCACGCAGGTATTTACTGGTAAGGCCGAGGCGTGATTGCTGGCTCTTGGCTCAATGGCGATTACAGTACCAGAGGTTGGCGCATGCACGGGTAAATGCCAAATTGAGGTGCCTTGAGTTAATGGCGCGCCTTTTAATACTTTGTCACCCACTTTGACTGCAAGAGTGCAGTTTTCGCCAACCTGTGGCACAGGTACAAGGTATTCCTGCGCTAATGGCAGTTGGCTAATCGGTGTGGAGTTGGAGAGGAATTTGACTTCAGGCGGATGAATGCCACCGGGTGAGCGCCAAAGGGTTCCTTTATCTAATTGATCTAATAAAGTCAGCACCGCTTATCCTCTCTTTTCTTCGTGCGGGGTCTCTTGGATAAGAGTCACGGGAATGGCGTTTAAGCGCCAGTTCCAGTTTTTTAGATTTTGGCCCACAGGGATCATATCGATACAGTCAACGGGGCAGGGCTCGACGCAGAGATCGCAGCCTGTGCAGTCGGCGGTGAGCACGGTATGCATGAGTTTGCCCGCACCGATAATGGCGTCGACAGGGCAGGCCTGAATACACTTAGTGCAGCCGATACATTCATCTTCGCGAATGTAGGCGACTTTTTTGACTTGGGACTGAGCCTCTGCATTGAGCGGCTCTGGCTCGACACCCATTAAGTTGGCAAGTTTTTCCATGGTCGCAGTGCCGCCGGGAGGACACTTGTTGACTTTATCGCCATTGGCAATGGCTTCTGCGTAGGGGCGGCAACCGGGATAACCACATTGACCGCATTGGGTTTGTGGCAGGATAGCTTCGAGTTCATCGACAATGGGATTGCCTTCAACCTTAAATTTTAAGGCGGCAAACCCGAGTAATACCCCAAAGAACAATGCCAATAGGGTCAGTAAGATAACGGCAATTAACATGGTGGACATCTATTTAACCAATCCTGTGAATCCCATAAAGGCTAAAGACATTAAGCCTGCGGTGATCATGGCGATAGCGCCGCCCTTAAACGGCATGGGCACATCAGCGGCCGCTAAACGTTCGCGCATCGCGGAAAACAGAATTAACACTAAGGAAAAACCTACTGCAGCCCCAAAACCATAGATAGCTGACTGAATAAAATCGTGTTTCTCGTTCACGTTTAACAGGGCCACACCCAGTACGGCACAGTTAGTGGTGATCAATGGCAGATAGATCCCGAGCGCTCGGTGTAGGGAGGCACTGGTTTTTTGCACCACCATCTCAGTAAATTGCACCACCACGGCAATGACCAGAATAAAGCTCATGGTACGCAAGTAGCTGAGGTCAAAAGGCAATAATAGATATTGGTTGACGAGGTAACTGAGAATGGATGCCAAGGTCAACACGAAGGTGGTCGCCATGGACATGCCAATAGCGGACTCCAATTTACTGGAGACCCCCATAAAAGGACATAAACCTAAGAATTTCACTAATACGAAATTGTTGACCAGTACGGTGCTGATCAACAACAGGAGATATTCACTCATCTCAATACTTGTCTAAACGGATCTTGGCCGTATTATCGACTTTTCCGTTTGCATAAACAACATATAGAATGCAGGGTTAACTATCTTTACTGTAAATTTGCGCGCTCCATTAACCCTGTGCTGGCTTAAATTTGGTCAGTTAAGGTAATGGCCTGTGGCTGGGCAATATAATAGCCCTGCAAACCATCGACGAGGAGTTTTTCGAGGGTCAGTTTTTCCTCTTGGCGCTCGACACTGGTGGCGATTACTCGAATGCCGATGCGTCGTGCCACATCGACCATCATCCGTACGAAGAACTTATTATTGCTGTCTTCATCGATTGATGAGGTGTAGCTGCCATCGAGCTTAATGTAGTCTGGACGCACTTCACTGAAGAATTTGAAGGAGGTAAAGCTCATTCCAAAGCGCTCAATTGAGACCCGTGAACCGACACTATGGACTTCTCGAACAAACTTATAGCTGGCGCCTAAATTGGCCTGCATACCGGATTCGTTGATCTCAAACACTAGGCGAGAAGCGATGTATTTATGCTTACTCAACACATCCCTTAACCAGCCAACAAACAATTCTTGATGGGCCGAAAAGGCGCTGATATTGACGCCAAAGTTGCCGCTAATGGTCGGATTTTCTTTAAGCATTCTTAATGTGCTGATCACCACTAATTTATCTAATTCGGTGCTCATGCCGTGGCGTTCGGCCATGGCGATGACTGTAGTGGTGGGTAAAAACTTGCCTTCGTTGTTGTAAAAACGTGCGAGTAGTTCGCGATAGACCTCGACATCATTGCGGCAAGGTTGAATCGGCTGTTGGAAAAACTTCAACGCTTGGCGGGTGATTAAATCATTGATTGCCACTTTCCAACGGTCATCCCCAAACTGCTCGTCGCCGTTGAGTTTCTCTTGAATATGGAAACTATTGGGACCTAAGGTTTGCGCAATACTGACGGCGGTGTCCGCTAAGGAGAGCAAATTAACGGGATCGGTCCCCTGTTGATAAGGTACTAAGCCAATGTGCGCCACCGATTCGGCTCTGGTCATCTGCTGGTATTCATCGAGGAACACTTTAAGTTGTTCTAAAAACTTAGGGCCGTCTTTTAACACTAAGTCAGGTAAAAAAATCGCAAAATCTGCACTGGAGACACGGTAACACTCAGAATCGGGATATTTTGAACAAGCCTTACGAATGCAATTGGCAACACTCGCAAGATAATCATCACCCGCAGAGCGGCCTTGCAATTGGTTCACATGGGAAAGCTCAGTCGCTTTGACCATGGCTAACAGCCCGAGTTGTGGGATGCTGCGGTTACTGATGCTTTCTAATTTAGTGGTAAAAGGTGGGCGACTGCCAAAACCAGTCACAGGATCTTGATAGGCGGCTTTATGTAATTTTTGATTTTCTTGGGTCAGTAAATCCAGTTTAGATTTGAGCTGAGTTCGGCAGTCTTCTAAGGCTAATTTCACTGGCGCCATTTCACCGTTCAGCTTCGAAGATTCAATGGCAGAAAAATTCATGTCAGGAATATGGGAAATATACTCTGCCGCATAACGGATAGCTGATTTTAATTTGTTGATAAGCAGGATAAAAACAACCATCAACAGGATATAGGTCAGCACCAATACCAATCCCAATTGCTGGGTACTAGTGATCGCATTTTCAATCGCTTGATCGGCACTTAACTTAACTTGTAAACGCCCCGCAGCCAGTTTTTGCGTATGGGATAAATCTAAGGCAAACAATCCGGCTAGCGGGTGAGGGCTTTGGGAGTTGAGATCGCCCTGAGTAAAATTAAGTTGTCCGTCGGTATCATCGACATATTGGAAAAATTGCAGCGGATAATGACTGGCAATACTTTGGTAAAGCTCGGCGCCATTGCCTTGCCATTGGGTAAAGTTACCCATGTACTGTTTAAAGTTATTAAGCTCTTGCTGTTGCTGCACCTGGAGCTGATTATTTTCGTTGTGATAAATCCAACCAAACAGCCCTAAAAAAATCAGCAATAAAAAGATGGGATATGATTTAGACATCGCCATAAAAACCCGCTCTCAATGTGGTGAAGTATTTGCGGACAGAATATTAAGAGAGTGCTCAGTCAATATCCCTATCTGCGTGATGATACTCGGAATTTTGGTTAACAAACTGCTTACAGTGTAACCGTATTTGGCGTAAAACAGAAATGAAAACACACGCCTAGATGACGAGTTATCGAAGCTTAGAAGATTGGATGGAATCGCAAGAAAGTGGCTCCCCTGACTGGACTTGAACCAGTGACATACGGATTAACAGTCCGCCGTTCTACCGACTGAACTACAGGGGAGTAGAGGGTGCGATATTGCTATCGACTTAAGATATCATCTTGAAAGTGGCTCCCCTGACTGGACTTGAACCAGTGACATACGGATTAACAGTCCGCCGTTCTACCGACTGAACTACAGGGGAGTAGATGATGCGATATTGCTATCGACTTTAACTTGTCTTGCGTTAGTGGCTCCCCTGACTGGACTTGAACCAGTGACATACGGATTAACAGTCCGCCGTTCTACCGACTGAACTACAGGGGAATCGTTTTAACGCAACAGCTTGATAATTAAGTGGCTCCCCTGACTGGACTTGAACCAGTGACATACGGATTAACAGTCCGCCGTTCTACCGACTGAACTACAGGGGAATCGTTAGTTACCTAACTGTATCCTCACTTTTATCGAGATTGAAATTTGGCTCCCCTGACTGGACTTGAACCAGTGACATACGGATTAACAGTCCGCCGTTCTACCGACTGAACTACAGGGGAATCGTTTCTCTCGTCTCGATGACTCGTTGAGAACGGAGCGCATAGTAAAACGCTCTGTGGGATGAGTCAACTCGAGTTACTAAAAAAAGTGTAATTATGCTGTTAAGTGCTCATCTAATGTGCATTGCGGTGTAGAAATCAGCATTTTGATGAAGAAATAACTTATGTTTTCGTAAGATAGCGTATGCAAACATCCAAACTCAGTTGGCTTTTATCCGTCGGTAAAAATCCCCAAAAGGCTTAATTGATTAAATTGACAGCAGTTATTGGGGTTAATGGTTAATTTGAAATTTCTAAAAGCTCGGTCTTAACTAGATAAAGTTCAAATTCGTGGCAACGAAACTGCACTATTGAGGTCGAATTGAGTATGCGGCATTCAATTTGACCTTTGTGCCGATGCAAAGCAATGGGTAAAGCGATAACCCAAGACACTTCACATTATCCCTATAGCGACAGATAGACGCCATTTTTAACAATATAGGTGGCATCGAAAACATCCCGAGAGGTGATAACCATGGCAATGAGTCGATTAGCGCAAGCGGAAGCCTTACTTCAGGAACCGTTGACCTTAGATGTACTGCGTCAATACCGCGAATTATCCATGCACTTAGATGACCCTGATTTTCAAAAAATCCAAGACTTAGCCGAAATCCTCTTTGTGGTTGCATCGGCGGATGAAGCACTTTTTGCCGCCGCGTTGGCAGAGGACTTAATTTAGCGCAGTTATCCGCAGCGGTGATCAATCAGGAGAACGAGCCTTATATAAAGGCTTTGCCCACATTAATACGTCGTGAATGGGTAAACGCTGTCATTTTATGCTGCAATGCCAAGGTTAAAGCCTAACAGTTGGACATGTATCAGATTTTTCGAATGCTCTAGGTCGTAACAAGTAGTAACATTTATCAAATGTAATTAAATTACCAAAGCCGTCCATCAGCTGACGCTAGGGTGAAATACTCCTCAATCCCGCATGGTTTCTCACTTATTTCGACTTATCAACAAATTCTGTGGATAACCCTGTGAGTTGCGGCTTGAAACAGGCAGCAAAGCCTTGCCGTGCGGGCGATGGACTTAAATTGCACTATTTTGGCGATAAAAATATTAAGCCATATTTTTCAGATAGATAATAATTGCAAGTCTTATCTTTTTTGGAGTCGATTCAGGTTGCAATTTTGTAAGCAAGTGAAAGTCAACTCTTGTGTATTAATTTGGCATTTCTCCTGAGTTTTAGGGCGTTTTATCGCCAATTTGAGCATTAAAACCTCGTGGTCAAAAAGTTTCACTTTCTGTCCATCAAACTGTCATTTACTTGAGCTAGTGCAAATCTGTACTCATGGTTTAAGAAGGATAACTGCTGGAGCTTAATGGACGACTTGATTAGAATGAGTCGACTAACCACAAGGATATGTTCGCGTGTCAGAATCTGTTTTTCAGCTTGAATCCCAATTCGCCCCCGCAGGGGATCAGCCCACGGCCATCGCCAAGTTGGTCGATGGCCTCGAATCTGGCCTAGCTTGTCAAACCCTTTTGGGGGTGACGGGCTCGGGTAAGACGTTCACCATCGCCAATGTGATAGCCCAGCTTGGGCGCCCGACGATTATTATGGCGCCAAACAAGACACTGGCGGCGCAGCTTTATGGCGAGATGAAAGAGTTTTTCCCCAATAATGCGGTGGAGTACTTCGTCTCTTATTACGACTATTACCAGCCAGAAGCCTACGTACCCGCATCGAACACCTTTATTGAAAAGGATGCGTCGGTGAACGCCCATATCGAGCAAATGCGTCTCTCGGCCACGAAAGCGCTGCTGGAGCGTAAGGATGTGGTCTTGATTGCCTCTGTATCGGCAATTTACGGTCTTGGCGATCCCGATTCCTACATGAAGATGCTCTTACACCTACGCCAGGGCGATACCATGGGACAGCGGGATATTCTTAAGCGCTTGAGTGAACTGCAATATACTCGCAACGATCTCGAGTTGCAGCGCGGTACCTTCCGCGCCCGTGGAGAAGTCATCGATATTTTCCCCGCCGACTCGGATCGCTACGGTATTCGGGTAGAGCTGTTTGACGATGAAATTGAACGTTTAAGCGAGTTTGACCCGTTAACGGGGCAGATAGTTAAGCGCATTGCGCGCACCACTGTGTATCCGAAAACCCACTATGTGACGCCGCGGGAAAAAATCCTCGAAGCGACCGAGTCAATTAAAGAAGAGCTACGTGAGCGCAAGCAGTATTTACTCGACAACAATAAGTTGATTGAAGCGCAGCGGATCCACGAGCGGGTGCAATACGATATCGAGATGATGGTCGAACTGGGTTATTGCTCCGGTATTGAAAACTACTCACGCTACTTGTCGGGTCGTGCACCGGGTGAGGGACCGCCAACCTTGCTCGATTATTTACCCGCCGATGGTTTGTTGATTATCGACGAGTCCCACGTCACTGTGCCGCAAATTGGCGCCATGTATAAGGGGGACCGCTCCCGTAAAACCACGCTTGTGGAATATGGCTTCCGTTTGCCTTCGGCGCTCGATAACCGGCCGCTGAAGTTTGAAGAGTTTGAGCAACTGATGCCGCAGACCATTTATGTGTCGGCAACACCAAACCCTTACGAGCTGGATAAGAGTGGCGGTGAGATTGTTGAGCAAGTGGTTCGGCCAACGGGTTTGCTCGATCCCGAGTTGGAAGTGCGCCCGGTCAGCATTCAAGTGGACGATTTACTCTCCGAGGTGGCCAAGCGCGTTGCCGTTAATGAGCGGGTACTTGTCACCACCTTAACTAAACGTATGTCCGAGGATTTAACCGAATACCTCGATGAACACGGTGTCAAAGTGCGTTATTTGCACTCGGACATCGATACCGTGGAGCGGGTGGAGATCATTCGCGATCTGCGCCTCGGTAAGTTTGATGTGCTGGTCGGCATCAACTTGCTGCGTGAAGGTTTAGACATGCCCGAAGTTTCCTTAGTCTGTATTCTTGATGCCGATAAGGAAGGCTTTTTACGTTCGGAGCGCTCGCTTATTCAGACCATAGGTCGCGCCGCACGTAACGTCAATGGCAAGGTTATCCTCTATGCGGATAGGATCACCCAATCGATGGCCAAGGCGATGGGTGAAACCGAGCGTCGTCGTGAGAAGCAGCATGCCTACAACCTTGAGCATGGCATAGTGCCAAAAGGCGTGGTCAAGCGTATTACCGATGTGATGGATGTGGATGATGGCAGAGACACTGAAAAGGGTTATCGCCAAGCGTCACTGGGTAAAGTGGCTGAACCTAAAGCCAAACGTTATCAAGCCGATGCGGCGCAGCTGAGCCATGATATCGACAAGCTCGAGAAGCAAATGCATGAACATGCGCGTAACTTGGAGTTTGAACAGGCAGCGGCCCTGCGTGATGAGGTGAAACGTTTACGGGAGTTGCTGATCACCGCCTAACTAAATCAGAGTCTTAGCTTGTTAGACGTAGGACTGCGATGTTAATCAAGCAGATACCAAGTTAACTACTTAATAAAAAGCCGCCAACACAACAATGTGAGGCGGCTTTTTATTGTATGAATTAATCAAAATAGTAGGTATTAGCGCGACGTTTCCTTGGCTAATCTGCTTCGTTGGTACACAAACACCATAAGCGCGCAGACTAAGCCGCAGATCAGGCCGACTAAATGCGCCTCAGTGGCCACGCGTGCACCAATCATTGCGGTCACATCATCACTGGCACCATAAAATTGTTCATGGCCGACTTTAACTATCACGCCGAGCAACAGCAGATAACCCGAGCGCATTTTGCGGCGAATATCCTGCACTGCACCAAAGGTGAATAGCCCGTGTAACATGCCACTCAGCCCCACATAGCCTAAGAGTTGCGGATAACCCAGATATAGGCCAATGCCTTCAAACAGACAAAGCAGGACAAACAGCGCGGTTAATCCGTTAAGTCGGTAATGAAAGTGGTGCAAAAACAACACTACCCATAATCCCGCGAGATTCATCAGCAGGTGCCAATGATTGGTATGCAGCAGATTGCCTGTGAGTAGACGCCACCACTGGCCGTCACTGATGGCGCTGCGGCGATAGGCGAGCAGGTTATCTATGCTCGGGGTAAAAAGTCCCGCAACATACAAGAGCGCACAGAGCAGACTGACGATAAGCGCCAGCCAATAGGGGCCGAGTTTTTTTAACGTTACCAGTCTCACGCCTGCGGTTTACCCGTTTCAGTTGCCTTGTCCAGCGAGGCCATCACCTCTGCTTTATTTTGCAGGTAATCCTCTAAGCCCCGTTTGCGAAGATGGCAGGCTGGGCAATCACCGCAACCATCGCCGACAATGCCGTTATAACAGGTCAGGGTATGGTGGCGAACCAAATCGAGCTGCTGATATTTATCGGCCAGCGCCCAGGTTTGGGCTTTGTTGAGCCACATTAATGGCGTGATGATCTCAAGCTTTTTATCCATGCCTTGCATCAGTGCCGATTCCATCGCGCGCACAAAGTCGTGGCGACAGTCGGGATAACCGGAAAAATCGGTTTCGCAGACACCGGTAATAATCGCCTCGGCCCCTAATTGATAGGCGTAGATCCCCGCCAAAGTCAAAAACAGGATATTGCGGCCGGGCACAAAGGTGTTGGGTAAGCCATTTTCCATTAATTCGTGGGATACGGGGATCGCATCTCGGGTGAGGGCAGAAATCGCTAACTCATTGAGTAAGCTTACATCCATCACTTTATGGCTAGTGATCTTTAAGCGCTTGGCGAGGAATTTAGCAACTTCAATTTCTTCACGGTGACGCTGACCATAATCGAAGGTGATCCCGTGGACTTCATCAAACTGAGTTAAGGCTTGAATAAGACAAGTCGTTGAGTCTTGTCCGCCACTGAAAACCACTACCACCTTTGAAACTGATGCTGCTGACATAGGATCCACTTAAATTGACACATAAAATAGGGCGTAAGTGTAACTCAGGCGCTAGGGCTTGCAAACTCTTTGCTGGCGCGTGGCGCCGGGGATGCGGCACTTGGTATCACAATGGCTGAGGCGGTAAAAACTTGCAGCTGCAGCTAAAATCCTCTATAAATGCCGCCCCAGAAAAACGGAACGCTAGCATGAATTACCCAGTCAACGAAGTCTTTGAAACCATTCAAGGTGAAGGTGTCTTTACCGGAGTGCCCGCCATTTTTGTACGTTTACAGGGTTGCCCTGTGGGATGTGCTTGGTGTGATACGAAACAGACTTGGGATCTGCTTGAGGAAAATAAGGTGTCACCCGAACAAGTGATCACCGTCGATGGCTCCGTGGGGCGCTGGGCGAATCATACGGCGCAGAGTCTTATTGAGGCGTTTAACGCTAAGGGATACACGGCGCGCCATGTGGTGATCACAGGTGGTGAGCCTTGTATGTACGATCTGAATGAATTAACTCACACGCTTCATGCAGCCGGTTTTGCCACTCAAATCGAGACCAGTGGCACCTTTGAGGTGAAGTGCGATGCTGATACCTGGGTAACTGTTTCGCCCAAGATCAATATGAAGGGTGGTTATCAGGTGTTAGCGCAGGCCTTGATCCGCGCCAACGAGATTAAGCACCCGATAGCGACCGAAAATCATATCGACGAACTCGATGAGTTACTCAAAGGGATTGATGTGTCAGCGAAAACGATTTGTCTGCAACCGATCAGCCAAAAACCAAGGGCGACGGAATTAGCCATGAAGGTGTGTATTGCCCGCAACTGGCGTTTATCGATTCAGACCCATAAGTACTTGAATATCGATTAATCGCCACTTAGCGCTATGTACTCTTCTCTAACGCTCCGAATGGGGCGTTTTTTATCAGCAAAATCTATGGATTAAAGACAATTGTTTTAAGTAAGCGATAAAAATAATTTTGGATAAGCTGGAGTGCTAGAAAAAAACTGGGAAATAAAGCGGCATAAAGAGTGGGATGAGAAAGAAGTGGTGGAGGGAGAAGGATTCGAACCTTCGAAGGCGGAGCCGTCAGATTTACAGTCTGATCCCTTTGGCCACTCGGGAACCCCTCCACATATTTTCTTCAACTTTTAAGTCTGACTCATCGAGTCTGATTTAAAAGTTATCTTAAATCTTGGCCGGATTTAAGGGTAAAGCAAGTGTACAACAGACTAACGATTGACGAACCACATAAGATAAAAGTGGTGGAGGGAGAAGGATTCGAACCTTCGAAGGCGGAGCCGTCAGATTTACAGTCTGATCCCTTTGGCCACTCGGGAACCCCTCCACGAGTATCTTTTATAGCATCGCTAATTGTTAGTGCAAATGGTGGAGGGAGAAGGATTCGAACCTTCGAAGGCGGAGCCGTCAGATTTACAGTCTGATCCCTTTGGCCACTCGGGAACCCCTCCTCAATTGCGGCCGCCATAGTAGTCAGAAACGTTTGGCATGTAAAGTCTAAATATGAAAATTTTCCTAAAGTTCTGGTTCAACTGGTCGATTAACTAACAACGAGTTGTTTTAATGATGTTTTTTTATGCAGATCGATGTTCCTTTAATCAACGAAGCCCAAATTGGCTCCCGCTTAAATGCGGCAATCGAACACAACAGGCGAGGAGAGTTCGCCCTGTTGCTGTCGCTATTGTCTGCAGACGCGAGAGACATGGCGCAGTTTCAATGGCAAAAAGAACTCGATAATGCAGAAAAATTACAACGTCAGTTCGAGTTACCCCCCAAGCAAGCGCTTGTGGCGGATTTATCGACGGATAACAAGGTTACCGACAATAGTGCTGTTTTTGCTGAGCAAGGGGCGAGGGCGTTTCAACTGCAACAGGCATTGCGCCCAGAGGCATTAGTGATCCGCGGTGGTGAGCCTATCGCAATGGCCGAAGCCTTAAGCAATTGCGATCTCACCACACGTCTGCGCCAACGTGGCCAGTTACCCTCCCCGAAAATGGACGTCATGCATTTTGCCGATCAACTGGCGATTCAACGTAACTTAGTGCCGTTATTGGCCAGCGCCTAGCCTGTATGTCGTCTTGCCTCCAAGTCGTCTTGCCTCCAAGTCGTCTTGCCTCCAAGTCGCTATCGGGCTGTTAAGCAAGATTCTGTCTTTTAAAGCAATGCTAGGGATTAAAGGAACTTGTTGGCCAAATAGCCGTCAACTGTGTCGATGCACAATAATAAGCGTGAGCTAAAGCTGAGTCTCTGCCGCCACTGTTACCTATAATAAGGCGTTAATGATGCTGGTTTAAGTTGATGCATCACCCTTACAGCGATTAGAGAGGAAAAACAGATGAAAGGTATCATTGCAGGACAAGCGGCTACCGTGAACGACACTTGCACCGATTGCGGCAGTTTTGTGGATATTGGCGCTGTGATTGATGAGCAGGATACAGTGCTGGAGTTATCCTTCGCGTGTGCAGAGGCTGAGGTCGAAGCGACTAAGATGTTGGAGCGGGCTCAAGCGCGTTTTAGCCAAACCCAAGGGAATATTGTGCAGGATGAAGCGGGTGTTACCCTCAAGCTGGTCTTCGATGTGAGTGTCGAGAAAATGATTTTCCAATTAGAGAATGGCCTATGATGCAAGCGACCGTGAAGTCCGTTAGCGTTAATTTGTAATAAAGTGTGGCCGATGTTGCTGTTTTAAATGTAGATAGTGTAATCTGCATCAACAAAAATAAAGATAAATAGGCTCTATTAACACGCTTCTTTAGTGTGTTAGTCGCAGCAGTACCGTTTTACCCAACACGAAGTTTTGTAGGGATCAGAGTGAAGCGACGTCAGCATCAGCATTTATTAGAGTCTTTAGTGCATTCCACGGCTAAACAGCAGGGTGATTTTACTAAGACCGCAGAGTTAGCCACTGAGCTACTTTGCCAAAATTTAGCCGTTTCTCTGGTGTCGGTATGGATTTTTTCCGCCGATCAATCGAGCCAATCCCTGGTAGCGCAATTTGGCGCTATGGCCCTACAAGACACTCATCGTCCTTCGCAGTTGCAGACGCTGCCACGCTATTTAGATGAACTCAAAAATCATCGCCATATCGATGCGAGTAATACGCTTATCGATCCGCGCTTGACTGAGTTAGTCGATAACTATTTTATCCCTCGGCAAATTTTATCTAGTCTCGAGATTGGCATTCGCATTAATGGCCATCTCGAAGGCGTGCTTTGCCTTGAGCGAGCGCAACTGACTCACCATTGGCACGACAGCGAAATTCACCTTGCCTGCCAAATGGCCGATCAACTGGCCCTCACGCTGGCCACCAAACATACCTATGATAAAGAAGAGCGCTTAAGCCTGTTTCGCTGTGCCACCGAGCAGTCTCGTCAAATGAGCATGCTGATTAACCTGCACACCGAAAAAGTGGAATACGTGAATCAAGCCCACGAGGAGATCACTGGCTTAGCGCGTGAAAAAAGCATAGGCACTAATTTACGCGAGTTAAGTTTCTTTAAGCAGCACAGTGAATTAGCCGAGCAGACCTTGGCTAAAATTTTCAGAGGCGAGCAGGCTAAAGGCGAAGTGCAATTTAATCGAGCCGATGGCAGTCGCTACTGGCTCAAGTATGTGGTCAGCCAATTTATCACCGATCGCGGCAATCATTACGCCTTAGTCTCCGGCGAAGAAAGCACAGATGAGCACAACTATAAGGCGGAGCTTGAGCGTTTAGCCTGGCGTTGTAGCCTCACTGGGCTGAATAATCGTAGTCACTTCAATCGCGTATTGGAGCGCACCACCAATGGATTATTGCTGTTGGTCGATTTAGTCGCCTTTAAGCGTTTCAACGATACCTATGGTCACGAAAATGGCGACAGCTTGCTGATTGAAATTGGCCGGCGCTTAAAACATTTTTCTGAAATTAATAAGGCAACCGAAATTGCCCGCGTCGGTAGCGACGAGTTTGCCGTGTTGCTCACCGATGATAACGCGGTTTACGATCTGGATTATTTCAGTACCCGTCTATATCAGCATTTAGCCATGCCGATTTTAATCGGTCGTGAGCAAATCGAACCTAAACCTGCACTAGCGGTTGTCGATATCGCCTCGGTGGCCAATCTGTTCGCGCCGCTGACCTGCGCCGATATTGCGGTGCAATACGCGAAGAAGAAAAAGGGTACAGCTATTCAAGTGTTTAACAGCACCTTGCTCAGCGCCTTTAAGGAAGATGCGCAAATCGAGCGTGATTTGCATAGCGCCATTCGCGGCCGTCAATTCGAACTCTATTATCAGCCCTTACGGGATCTGGAGCAGAAAACCTATATCGGTGCCGAAGCCTTGATCCGTTGGCATCACCCGAAAAAAGGTGTGCTGTATCCCGGCGCCTTTATCGATATTGCCGAGCAATCTGGGATGATCAACGCCATTGGCAGCTGGGTGCTTGAGGCCGCGTGCCGACAATTGAATATATGGCAACACCATAATGCCGATTTAAGCATGCATGTTAACGTGTCGGCGCGGCAGTTTTTTAGCGGAAACCTGTATGAGCAAGTCTGGCAACTGCTGACGCGCTATCGTTTAAAGCCTAAAACCCTGATCCTTGAGATCACCGAGACGGAATTAATGGGTGACATTCGCCATGCCACGCTCTTATGTCAGGAATTGGCAGAGCTGGGTGTGGGGCTGGCCATCGATGACTTTGGTACGGGCTACAGCTCGATGCGCTATCTTAAACAATTCCCGATCAGTAAGTTAAAAATCGACCGCTCCTTTATCTCCGATCTCACCATTAGCCGCGAAAGCCAAGAAATCGTCTCGGCCATTATTGCGATGGCAAGCGCGCTTAATATTTCCTTGACCGCCGAAGGGGTTGAAACCGCCGAGCAGGAGGCGTTTTTAGCCAAGAGTTTTTGCCATCAGGCGCAGGGGTATTTATACAGTCCTGCGTTGCGAGAGCCCGAATTTGCGCAATTCTTATTGGCGGCAAAAGAACCTAATCTTGTCACGCATTAACCATTCAGATTAGTCGTACAGGAGATATAAAAACAAAAGGCAATCAATCGATTGCCTTTTGTTATCTGTGGACTAGGTTAACCCTTCATGCAGCACTGCTTAAACTTCTTACCGCTGTGGCAGACGCAAGGATCATTGCGCCCCGGTAATTTGGCATGCATTTGATGGCCTTTAGTGTAAAACCAACGACCTTGCTCGAAGATAAACTCAGAGCGCTCGTAAATGGCATCAATCTCGCCACTCATTTTATACCAGGCCTTAAAGGTCACAGTACCGAACTTGCTGCCATCGGGCTGGGTAGTGTCATTGGCGGATAATACATCGAGCCCTAACCATTGGGGATGAGGGCCTTGTTGGAGCTGCTCAAGGGTTAAGCCATCGAGGTAAGCTGCATGGTGTGTTTTGATAATGTAATCAAAATTTTTCAACACAAAAGCGCAGTAGCGAGAGCGCATTAATTGCTCAGAACTCGTCGCCAGTTGTGCTCCTGAATCGAGCCCTAGATGCAGTATTTGACAGCAATCTTGATAGATTTTTTGGCTGCCGCAAGGGCAGGTTTTGTCGTGTGTCATAATGGTAATGCTTTAAAATATAATAGATTACTGCTTTTTCTTTTGGCTGTCCGGTAATGGAGGGAACTGGCGGCCATAGTAAAGATTGGGTACAGGTTTGGCATTCAAATAGAAACTGGGTTCGGCACGGTTATTCATATCCAGTGTGACGTTCCAGCGCTGCTGAGAGTCTTTTTGGGTGCCAATCACAAATTTGCCAGCAAATTCACTCACTGGTTCGCCAGTTTCTTCTGCGGGGTAAAAACGCACTAAATAATAGCCAGTGTCGAACGCGCTGTTGCCCGAAAGCTTACGGTTGAGCACCCGGAAATCGATATCGATACGGGCCTTTTTATTGCGGATTTTATCGAAAAAACGTTGGTAAATAGCAACGATACTGTCGCGGCCATAATAGATTTCTTTACTTTGGCTTTCAGAGAGATAGCTTGCATCTTTCGCATAAATCTCTGCGGTGACTTCGGGGGCAAGCTCAGTAAATGCTTTAGTGAACAGCGGATAATTAGCATTGATCAGCTGATCGGTTGTCATGGTTGTTTTGGCTTTTGCAGGAGTTGCAAAACTTGGAAGCGACAATAGGCATATCAGGGCTAGCAGCAAAAATCTCATTACATTATTCTAATCAAGCATTCATGGCGCCACTATAATGGAGGTGCCCGCTGAACTAAAGGGTTGAATGTTTACAAAGTGTGTTTCTGTTCTAAAAGTACACACTGAGCGTTAAGAGTGGAGGAGCTTGCCATGCTAGATGATGAATCAGCACTGTTTTTTGAAGAAATGGCGGGGGTTGTGCCACTTAAGGGTGATGTGAAAGCGGTGAATTTGCAGCCTAAGGCACTAACGGAGGAGCAACTTCAGCGCCGTGATGCGTTGCAACGCGAGGCTTATTTAGCCTGTATGCCCTTGGATTTGAGTTTGATCCCGATAATAGCGCCCGATGATATTGCCAGTTTTAAGCGCGAAGGGGTGCAAGGGGCAGTGTTTAAGCGCTTAAGGCTAGGGCAGTACAGCATTAAGATGGAATTAGATGTACATGCCTACCGTTTAAGTCAGGCCCGTGATGCGTTGCTCAATTATCTGTTAGCGGCGCAGGCCCATGGGGAACGCTGCGTCATGCTTATCCATGGTAAGGGTCATAACAGTAAACCCGTGGCTGGTCTGTTGAAATCTGCCGTCTGCCATTGGTTGTCTCAACTTGATATGGTGCTGGCCTATCATTCGGCGAAAACCGAGCAGGGCGGCACGGGCGCCTTGTATGTGATGCTCACTAAATCCGAACAGCTTAAGATTGAGAACAAAGAGGCAAATCGTAAGGGAATGGGTTGGCGTTAATAGGCTTCTGAACGCATTGATTTTATCTGATTGTTACTCGCGTTCGTTATTAATGCCGAAGCTTAAAAGAAAATGCCCAACATCGTTGGGCATTTTTATCGGTTACATTTTCACACCTAAGAGCCTAGGTGTTACTGACGTCAGAGGCTTCATTCCGTCATGGTTTTAATTACCAACCACATTGACGATTCGCCGCTGTGTTTTGCTCATCGAGCCAGGTTTTAAGCGGCGCAAAATAATCGAGTACGGCTTTGGCATCCATTCCCTCAGTACCTGTCACTTCTTTTAAAGCAACTGGCCAAGGTTGACTTGCACCTAGCTCTAACATTTTATTGAGTTTTTCCCCAGCGGCTTGATTGCCATAAATACTGCATCTGTGTACAGGTCCTTTATCGCCGGCGGTATCACACAGTGCCTTATGGAACTGGAATTGCAGAATATGCGCGAGGAAGTAGCGCGTATAAGGCACGTTACCGGGCACATGGTACTTGGCACCTGGATCAAAATCGGCTTCGCTGCGGTCCGTTGGCGCCTTAACGCCTTGGTATTTCTCTCTTAATTCCCACCAGGCTTGGTTATACTGCGCTGGAGTGATTTCACCGCTAAAGACTTTCCAGCGCCACTGGTCAATCATCAAACCAAAGGGCAGGAAGGCGATTTTATCTAAAGCTTGTTTCAGCAGTAAGCCAATATCCTTAGAAGCATCGGGCACATCTTCGAGCAAGCCAATCTGTTTTAGATAGCTTGGGGTAATAGATAGCGCGATCGTGTCACCAATGGCCTCATGGAAACCATCATTGGCACTGTTTTTAAACAGGAAAGGCTGCTGTTTATAGGCACGTTGATAGAAGTTGTGTCCAAGCTCGTGGTGAATAACGGTAAAGTCTTCAGCGGTTTTCTGGATACACATCTTGATGCGAATATCGTCGAGGTTATCCAAATCCCACGCCGAGGCATGACAAACGACATCACGATCCTTGGGTTGCAAGAATAAAGAGCGACTCCAGAAACTGTCTGGCAGCGGCGCAAAGCCTAACGAGGTGAAAAAGCTTTCGGCCTGTTTAACCATCTTGTGTTCATCATAGCCCTTCTGCTCGAGCAATTCCGTCACATCATAGCCAGGATCGGCATCGTCAGGGGCGACGAGATCGTACACATTGCCCCATTGCTGCGCCCACATATTTCCCAGTAAGTGTGCGGGAATAGGGCCGGTTTTTGGCGCGATGGCATCACCGTATTCGTTATTCAGCTCGCCGCGAACGTAACAATGCAGGGATTCATAGAGGGGCTTAACTTGTCCCCATAAACGATCTAACTCCTGTGAAAATTCATCGGGTTTCATATCGTATTGGCTGCGCCATAACTCAGAGAGGTTAGCGTAACCTAGATCTTTTGCACCTTCGTTGGCGAGTTCAACTTCACGTTGAAATAGTGGGCGCATCGGTTTTGCAATTTCGCGCCAACCTTTCCATGCCTCAAGCAGTTTGGCTGGGTCACGCGATTCCGCCATCAGGCTCGACAGCTCTGGCTGGGTCATACACTTGCCATCGGCGAAACAGTATTTGCCTTTACCATAGAGTCCATTGAGCTCGGAGCTGATTTGCGCCAGCTCAGCATTTTTGGCGGGATCAAGCGGCGCAGGTAACACGAGTGCGCTGCGCAGAATATTCAGTTTGCGCGCATTGGCTGGATCGAGTTCCACATTGGCGTACTTGGCAGCTTCGGTGGCAAATTTTACCGACGCGGCACTGACTTTTTCACCGACTGCGGCCGAAAGTGCAGCGGTATCTTCGGTGATGAAGTTACTGTAAATCCATTCGGCGCGATTCGCTTCGATAGAGAGCTGCGCCATCTGGGCTTCAGCATCTTGAATAAAGGCGATGGCCTGAGCTTTATCGGGCGCAGCATTAGTTGCAGCAGGTGCTGCAGTGGTTTCGGCCTTGCTTTGGGCATCATTACAGGCGGTTAGGCCTAAGGTTAGTGCTATGGTGAGCGCAAGAGTGGTGGGACGATTCAATAGAATAGCCATGTATTGCAGTCCTTTGTTGTTTTTGTGTTAAGCATTCTACCTAAGCACAGTGTTTTTTGCACAGGACTTGATGACTTTTCATGGTTTTTTGCAACGGATGTGAGTGGCCTGTTAATCCATGTCAGCAAGGCGCAGCTTATTTGGCCATTTTTCGTTTGACAACTCCCATACCAATGTTTAATTTAAACGAGTGTTTTAAATTAATTCAAGGTCACGGAATGGCAAGTCGATCCGATACAAAAACTAGAATACTTGATGCCGCAGAGAAGCTATTTGCCGAAAGGGGGTTTTCTGAGACGTCATTGCGACTTATCACGAGCAAGGCGGAGGTTAACTTAGCCTCGGTGAACTATCACTTTGGCTCTAAAAAAGAGTTAATCCGCGCCGTGTTAGCCCGCTATTTAGACGTGTTTATGCCCGCCGCATCGACGGCCATAAAACGTTTACATACTGCGCCAACACAGGCTTCGTTAGAGGAGATTTTCTCTGCGTTAGTCGATCCATTATTGGATTTGAACGAGCTGCGCACCGAAGGCACGACAATTTTCCTACAATTGCTCGGTCGCGGTTACATTGAAAGCCAAGGGCACCTGCGTTGGTTTATCACCACCCATTATGGGCAGCATTTAGACACCTTTGTAAAAGCTGTTTCGGCCAGTGCACCGCATATTCCTCCTGCTGAAATGTTTTGGCGCTTACACTTTACCCTAGGCACGATTGTTTTCACCATGGCGTCAGCCGATGCGCTCAATGATATTGCCGCGGCCGAATTTGGTGAGCATAACGACATCGAAGCCGTGATCCGTAAAGTGATCCCCTACATGGCTGCGGGCGTATCAGTCCCCGTGGCTTCTTAATAAAAGGTCTTGATTATGTTGACGATTATAATTATTGCCCTGATTGCGATTATTGCACTGTTTGCAGTAAAGAGCCTTCGGATGCAATTTATCACCCAGCCTGTGTTTCACTTCTTTAAAAAAGTATTACCGCCATTATCCGATACCGAGCGCGAAGCGATGGAAGCGGGTGATGTGTGGTGGGAAGGCGAGCTATTCCGCGGTAATCCGAATTGGAATACCCTGCACAGTTACGGTAAACCCACTCTTACGGCTGAAGAGAAAGACTTTATCGATAATCAGGTGATGACCGCCCTGAAGATGATCGATGATTTTGATATCGTGCATAATCGTAAGGATTTGCCACCAGAGCTGTGGGACTACTTTAAAAAAGAAGGCTTCTTTGCACTGATCATCCCGAAAAAGTTTGGTGGTCGTGCGTTTTCTGCCTACGCCAACTCGACGATTGTGAGTAAATTAGCCAGCCGCAGTGTGAGTGCCGCGGTCACTGTGATGGTTCCAAACTCATTAGGCCCAGGTGAGCTTTTGACTCATTATGGTACCAAAGAGCAAAAGGAGCGCTGGTTACCTGCATTAGCCAAGGGTGATGAGATCCCATGCTTTGCATTAACTGGCCCTGAAGCCGGTAGTGATGCGGGCGCTATCCCCGATGTGGGTATTGTTTGCCGTGGTGAGTTTAACGGTGAAGAAGTTTTAGGCCTGAAATTAACCTGGGACAAGCGTTATATCACCCTCGCACCTGTGGCAACCGTATTAGGTTTAGCCTTCCAGATGCGCGACCCTGATGGTTTGCTTGGCGATAAAAAGAATTTAGGTATTACCTGCGCCTTGATCCCTACTGATCATCCTGGTGTGGTGATTGGGCGTCGTCATAATCCGCTTAACATGGCGTTTATGAACGGGACTACTAAGGGCGAAGAAGTCTTTATTCCGCTGGATTGGATTATCGGTGGTCCTGAGTTTGCGGGCAGAGGCTGGCGTATGCTGGTTGAATGTTTATCGGCGGGTCGCGGTATTTCTCTGCCTGCATTGGCTACCGCTTCTGGCCATATGGCGACCAAAACCACCACGGCTTACAGCTATGTGCGTCAGCAATTTGGTATGGCGATTGGCAACTTTGAAGGTGTGCAAGAAGCGCTGGCGCGCATTATCGCTAATACCTATCAATTGGAAGCGGCGCGCCGTTTAACCACAACGGGTATTGATCTTAAAGTTAAACCTTCAGTGGTGACGGCGATTGCTAAGTTCCACATGACTGAACTTGGCCGCGCGGTGATGAACGATGCGATGGATATTCAGTCGGGTAAGGGTATCCAATTAGGACCTAAAAACTACTTAGGCCACCCTTATATGTCGAATCCTATTTCGATTACCGTTGAAGGGGCGAATATTTTGACGCGTTCCTTGATGATCTTTGGTCAAGGTGCGACCCGTTGCCATCCTTATGTGTTGGCTGAAATGGAAGCCGCGGCGATGGAAAACGAGCACGATGCGCTCGAGCGTTTCGACTCGCTGTTAATGGGCCATATGGGTTACGCCACTCGCAACGCGTTCAGTGCCTTATTCAACGCCTTGACTGCCAGCCGTTTCGGCAGTGCGCCAGTTAGCGGCGAAACCAAGCAATATTACAAAGACATGTCGCGCATTTCATCGGCATTAGCCTTGATGACAGATATTTCAATGCTGATCATGGGCGGCGATTTGAAGCGTAAGGAAATGTTGTCGGCACGTATGGGAGATGTGTTAAGCCAGCTGTACTTAGGCTCAGCCACCTTAAAACTGTTTGAAGACAATGGCCGTCAACAGGACGATTTACCCGCGGTGCGCTATGTAATGGCAAATCGCTTGCACTTAGCAGCTAAAGCGCTTGAAGAAGTGATCCGTAACTTCCCGAACCGCCCATTTGCATGGCTGCTACGTGCGCTGATTTTCCCCATCGGCAACCATTTCAATGCGCCTAGCGATAAAATGGCGACTGAATTGGTCTCTGGCATGTTAAAACCGAGTCCTGCTCGTGAACGCATTACTTTCCTATGCCCAGAGTTTGAAGGCGACGTGGGTGGTATTGCAGAGGTTGAACAGGCCTTCGTGGCGCAATATGCCTGTAAAGAGATTTACAAGAAGCTCAAGAAAGCACAACGCGCCGGTGAGTTGCCAGCCAAAGTGCCTAACTTAGTGTTATTTGCTAAAGCGCTGGAGCAGGGCACTGTGACTCAAGATGAGCATCAAAAGCTGTTACATGCCGATAAGCTGCGCTTAGCGGCCATCAATGTGAATGATTTTGAAGCCTTATAATCTGATCGGCTAGCACGACTACAATCGTTTCTAGCCTGACAAGATATAAAAAAACCACCTCAATTGAGGTGGTTTTTGTTTTTAAGCTTGATGACGGTTAGCCTTACTCTTTACGTCTAGCTAACGCCAATCAGCAAAAATTATGCAACGATCAACACTTTACAAGTGTTAGTGCCGCCGATAGTTTCCATCGCATCGCCCTTGGTCATTAATACCAAGTCGCCACTCTGCAGATAACCCGCAGCTGTTAATGATTCCAACGCTTTTTGCGCTAACTCATCGGCAGGATAAATGGTTGAGTCGAAGTAAATCGGTAACACACCACGGTACAGTGCCATCTTCGCCAGCGTTGTCTCATGGCGTGATAAACCAAGAATTGGTAAAGATGAACTGATACGTGACATCAGTTTAGGTGTTGCGCCAGACTCAGTTAAGGCAATAATCGCTTTAACGCCTTCTAAGTGGTTAGCGGCATACATAGTAGAGAGTGCGATCGTTTCTTCAACTGAAGTGAAACGTGCATCTAATCTGTGCTTAGACACTTTCACGCTTGGATGAGATTCGGCACCGATACACACATTCGCCATCGCCTTAACGGTTTCTTCTGGGAAGTCACCAGCAGCGGTTTCGGCAGACAGCATCACAGCGTCAGTACCATCGAGCACGGCGTTGGCCACGTCCATGACTTCCGCGCGAGTTGGCATTGGGCTCGAAATCATTGACTCCATCATTTGAGTCGCAGTGATCACGATTTTATTCAGTTGACGAGAGCGGGCGATAAGCTTCTTCTGCACTGCAACCAGTGCTGCGTCACCAATCTCAACCCCTAAGTCACCACGGGCAACCATGACTACGTCAGAGGCTAAAATCACATCATCCATCGCTTCTTCGCTAGCAACGGCTTCAGCACGTTCTACTTTTGCGACGATCAGTGCATTACTGCCAGCTTGTTGCGCTAAAGAACGCGCGTATTCCAGATCGGCGCCGCTACGTGGGAAAGACACGGCTAAGTAATCTACTTGGATCATGGCCGCAGTCAGAATGTCTGCCTTGTCTTTTTCAGTCAGAGCCGCTGCCGAAAGACCACCACCTTGTTTGTTGATCCCTTTATTGTTTGATAGAGGGCCTGCAACGGTAACAGTCGTGTGCACTTTACGACCTTCAACGCGCTCAACACGCAGTTGAACGCGGCCGTCGTCGAGCATCAGGATATCGCCAACATTCACATCGTCTGGCAATTGCTTATAGTCGATACCGACTTGATTCTCGTCGCCTTCGCCTTTACCTAACTCGGCATCCAGAATGTAGGCTTGACCTAAGTTCAGTTGAACTTTCTTGTTGTCTTTAAAGGTAGATACACGGATCTTAGGACCTTGTAAGTCACCTAAAATAGCAACATGGACACCTAATTCTTTTGCAATTTCGCGAGCTTGAGTCGCGCGTTTGAGATGATCTTCGGGGGAGCCGTGGGAGAAGTTAAGACGAACAACGTTTGCACCTGCCGCGATAATACGGCGTAAGTTATCGTCACGGTCAGTGGCGGGGCCCAGAGTGGTGACGATTTTGGTTCTGCGGAACATAAGATACTCCGTTAAAGTTAAAAAATCTTGGGGCTATATTACCATGCAATTCCAAATTATGTAGTAAAGTTACAATCAAATTGATCTAAAGTTATGTTTCAAATTTGTGAGGTATCGCTGAAATTTGCTTTAAAAAAGGCTAGACGGACGATTTGCACTAGCCTTTTTTAAGATAGGAAGTGAATTACAGTATCGGATCTTTATTGATACGAGACTCTTTCAACACTTCTTTCACACGTTTTAAATTGTCACGGAAACGCGGGCCGCGGCGTAGGGTAAAGCCAGTCGCCAATACATCTATAGTCACCAATTGCGCTAAACGCGAGGCCATTGGTAAATACATATCGGTATCTTCAGGCACTTCCATTGTCACGGGCAGTGTACATTCCATGGATAGCGGTGAATTACGAGCCGTAATACCAATCACAGCCGCGCCGTTTTCTCTGGCTAAACGCGCTATTTCAATCAATGACTTAGTACGACCTGTATGGGAAATCAGCACCACAACGTCGCCTTCATTGCTGTTAATACAGCTCATGCGCTGCATCAGAACATCGTCAAAACAGATGACAGGCACATTAAAACGGAAAAATTTATTCTGGGCATCATGGGCAACGGAGGCCGAAGCGCCTAAGCCAAAGAAGGAAATAGTTTTGGCTTGAGTCAGAATATCCACGGCTTTATTGATGGCAGTGACGTCTAAGCTTTGACGTGCTGTATCTAAGGAAGCCATTGATGATTCGAAAATTTTTGTGGTGTAAGACTCTGGAGAGTCATCTTCTTCCACATGGCGGCTCACATAAGGCGTACCGTTTGCGAGACTTTGCGCCAGATGTAACTTAAAATCAGGAAAGCCTTTAGTATCTAAGCGGCGACAGAAACGGTTCACAGTAGGTTCACTCACATCTGCCATCTTAGCCAGAGTGGCAATACTGGAGTGAATAGCTGTTTGCGGAGAGGCTAAGATCACCTCTGCAACCTTGCGTTCTGACTTACTAAAATGGGTGAGGCTTTTTTGAACCTTTTCTAGGGTATTCATACGCGTACGTCCGCTAAATTGAGAATGTAATTTTATTTATTTTTGTTTAGTGCTGCTGATCTGTTTCAGGATCTCACTAATCGACACTGCTTAAGTAAGTTTTAAGTACATTTTTGAAATAAGAATTTACTATCATCAGTAATTTAAGCACAAAAAGCATATCAGATTTATGCCCTAGGTGCCTAGTTAGCAAGAATGTTAATATTGATAAAAATAGATGCATTTAACAAATTCTGTTGTTATATTACAACAAAAGTGTGGATTTCTTCATTGGCTTGAAGGGACACGACATACAAAGGAGAGCGTAACGCAATGGGCAAAACAACATCAGGCGCCAAAGCTTGTGACTTCGTACTCTTTGGTACTAAAGGCGACTTGGCACGACGCAAGTTGTTACCTTCTTTATACCAGCTAGATAAAGCTGAACTTCTGGATAAAAACACCAAAGTCATTGGGGTTGCCAAAGATGAGTTCAGTCAGGATGAATTTAGAGAACTCGTCATCCTTGCGTTAAAAACCTTCGTAAAAGAAGCCCTCTGCGAAGAGACTGTCCAACGCTTCTTGTCCCGCTGCCATTATGTCGGCACGAATTTCACCGAATCAGCAGGCTACAGCGCCTTCCATGAATTGCTCAAACCAGAAGAGCGCGTCATGGTCAGTTATTTTGCCACCCCTCCTGCGATTTTTGGCGATATCTGCCGCTGTCTACACGAACAAAATCTTATCCATAGCGATTCTCGCGTGGTACTCGAAAAGCCCATTGGCTCTGATCTCGCTTCTTCCCGCGTGATTAACGATCAAGTTTCTGCCTACTTCAAAGAGAACCAAGTTTATCGTATCGACCATTACTTAGGTAAAGAGACGGTCCAAAACCTGATTGCGCTGCGTTTCGCTAACTCGTTATTCGCGTCTAAATGGGACAACCGGACCATTGACCATGTGCAGATCACCGTTGCTGAAGAAGTGGGTATCGAAGGCCGTTGGGGTTACTTCGATAAAGCCGGTCAGATGCGCGATATGATCCAAAACCACTTACTGCAAGTGTTGACACTGGTTGCCATGGATCCACCGGTTAACTTAGATGCCGACAGTATTCGCGATGAAAAAGTGAAGGTACTGAAGTCGCTACGCCCAATTAATGCTGACAATGTGTATGAGAACACTGTCCGTGGTCAGTACAGTGCAGGCTTCCTAAAAGGCAGTCCTGTTCCTGGCTATTTGGAGGAAGAGGGCGCCAATCTTCAGTCCCACACCGAAACCTTTGTGGCGCTGCGTGTCGATATCGACAACTGGCGTTGGGCGGGCGTGCCCTTTTATCTGCGTAGCGGTAAACGCATGCCGTTCAAGAGCTCTGAAATTGTGGTGTATTTTAAAAACCCACCCCACAACTTGTATCGCTCAAGCTACCGTAACTTGCCACCTAACAAGTTAACCATCCGTCTGCAACCACATGAAGGGGTTGAGATCCAGATGATGAACAAGGTGCCGGGGCTAGAGCAGAAACAACGTTTACAAACCACCAAACTCGACTTGAGTTTCTCGGATACCTTTAAAAACGAGCGTATCGCCGATGCTTACGAGCGTCTGTTGCTCGAAGCCATGCTCGGTAACCAAGCACTGTTCGTTCGCCGTGACGAAGTAGAGCAGGCTTGGACTTGGGTGGATGGCATCATCCAATCATGGGAACAAAGTAACGAGAAACCGAAACCTTATCCTGCGGGCACTTGGGGACCTGTAGCGTCGGTCGCGCTGATCACCAAAGACGGCCGTTCGTGGGATGAATAGGGGGCTTTGATGATTAAAGAAACCGTATTTAAATCCTTTGATACACCCGCAGCGCTCGAGCAACAGTTGGCGAATAAGATCGCCAGTCAGTTGCAAGAGGCTGTGGATGCCCGAGGTAAGGCAAGCTTAGTCGTCTCCGGCGGCTCAACACCGCTGAAACTGTTTGAGCTCCTCAGCATGAAATCCATCGATTGGAGTGATGTTTATGTCACGCTCGCCGATGAGCGCTGGGTAGATGTGGAAGACAGTGCATCGAATGAGCGTTTAGTGCGTGAACATTTACTGCAAAATCGCGCGGCCAATGCCAAGTTCCGCGGATTAAAGAATATGTTTTCCACCGCCGAAGCGGGCGCCGATATGACCGCCGAGTCGCTGTCTAATTTTCCGCGTCCCTTCGATGTAGTGGTGCTCGGTATGGGCAACGATGGTCACACTTGCTCATGGTTCCCTTGCAGCGCCGAGTTAAATGATGCCTTGAGCACTCAGGCCCTGTGTGTGGCAACCAATCCCACCACAGCGCCCCACGGCCGGATCACATTATCTAAGAATGCGATCCTCAATAGCAGACAGATTTATCTGCATTTGGTCGGGGAACAGAAATTATCCGTATATCGTCAAGCCTTAGAAAATGATGATGTTAATGCTATGCCCATCAGAGCCGTATTAGCGCAGCGTAAAACGCCCGTTGACGTGTTCTGGAGCGCTTAAGGAGTCACTCTCATGCACTCAGTCGTTCAATCTGTTACCGACAGAATTATTGCCCGTAGCAAAGCATCTCGTGAAGCGTATTTAGCCGCGTTAAATGATGCTCGTAACCATGGCGTACACCGTAGCTCCTTAAGCTGCGGTAACTTAGCCCACGGTTTTGCTGCTTGTAGTCCAGATGACAAAAATTCATTGCGTCAACTGACCAAAGCTAACATCGGGATTATTACCGCATTCAACGACATGTTGTCTGCACACCAACCCTATGAAACTTATCCTGAATTGCTGAAAAAAGCTTGTCAGGAAGTGGGCAGTGTTGCACAGGTCGCAGGTGGTGTACCCGCGATGTGTGACGGTGTGACTCAAGGTCAACCCGGGATGGAACTGAGCTTGCTGAGTCGTGAAGTGATTGCCATGGCGACGGCGGTGGGCTTATCCCACAACATGTTTGATGGCGCCTTATTACTGGGTATTTGCGACAAAATCGTGCCGGGCTTATTGATTGGCGCCTTAAGTTTTGGCCATTTACCTATGCTGTTTGTGCCTGCAGGCCCAATGAAGTCGGGGATCCCAAACAAGGAAAAGGCCCGTATTCGCCAGCAATTTGCCCAAGGTAAAGTCGATAGAGCGCAGCTGCTTGAAGCCGAGGCGCAGTCTTACCACAGCGCTGGCACTTGTACCTTCTACGGTACGGCTAACTCAAACCAGCTGATGCTCGAAGTCATGGGCCTGCAATTACCGGGTTCGTCATTTGTGAATCCTGACGACCCACTGCGTGAAGCGCTGAATAAAATGGCGGCCAAGCAAGTGTGCCGCTTAACTGAACTGGGTACTCAATACAGCCCAATCGGTGAAGTGGTTAACGAGAAATCCGTGGTGAATGGCATAGTGGCGTTACTTGCTACGGGTGGTTCAACTAACTTGACCATGCACATTGTGGCGGCGGCGCGTGCGGCTGGCATTATCGTGAACTGGGATGATTTTTCTGAATTATCTGACGCGGTTCCATTATTGGCACGTGTTTATCCAAACGGTCATGCGGACATTAACCACTTCCACGCCGCAGGCGGTATGGCTTTCCTTATCAAGGAATTACTTGATGCGGGCCTACTGCACGAGGATGTCAACACAGTTGCAGGTTTTGGTCTACGTCGTTACACCCAAGAGCCCAAATTACTCGATGGCGAGCTGCGCTGGGTCGATGGTCCAACCGTGAGCTTAGATACCGAAGTATTAACGTCTGTGGCTACGCCTTTCCAAAACAACGGTGGCTTAAAACTGCTTAAGGGCAACTTGGGCCGTGCTGTGATTAAAGTGTCAGCCGTGCAAGAAAAACACCGTGTAGTTGAAGCGCCTGCCGTGGTGATTGACGATCAAAACAAACTCGATGCGCTGTTTAAATCCGGCGCGTTAGACCGAGATTGTGTGGTGGTGGTAAAAGGCCAAGGGCCGAAAGCGAACGGTATGCCAGAGCTGCACAAGTTAACGCCGCTGTTAGGCTCTCTGCAGGACAAAGGCTTTAAAGTGGCTCTGATGACCGATGGTCGTATGTCGGGCGCATCGGGCAAAGTACCAGCAGCGATTCACTTAACGCCAGAGGCTATCGATGGCGGGCTCATTGCCAAAGTGCAAGATGGCGACCTTATTCGTGTCGACGCGCTGACCGGTGAGCTGAGCTTATTGGTCTCCGATGCCGAACTTGCCGCGAGAACCGCTGCAGAAATTGATTTACGCCACTCACGCTATGGAATGGGCCGTGAGTTGTTTGGGGCACTGCGTTCAAACTTAAGCAGTCCAGAAACCGGTGCGCGCAGTACCTGCGCCATTGACGAACTTTATTAATACAAAGGAAGAATACCGCAATGCTTGAGAATAACTGGTCATTACAACCACAAGATATTTTTAAACGCAGCCCTATTGTTCCTGTTATGGTCATTAACAAGATTGAACATGCGGTGCCGTTAGCTAAAGCCTTAGTTGCTGGCGGGATCAGCGTTTTGGAAGTGACATTACGTACTCCATGCGCCCTCGAAGCTATCACTAAGATCGCCCAAGAAGTGCCTGAGGCACTTGTTGGCGCGGGTACCATTTTAAATGAAGCCCAGCTCGATCAAGCGATTGCCGCAGGTGCACAATTTATTATTACCCCAGGGGCGACGGTCGAGCTGCTTAAAGCCGGTATGCAAGGCCCTGTGCCTTTGATCCCAGGCGTTGCCAGCATCTCCGAAGTGATGACGGGCATGGCGCTCGGTTACACTCACTTTAAATTCTTCCCTGCGGAAGCCTCGGGCGGTGTGGATGCGCTAAAAGCATTCTCTGGCCCATTAGCGGATATCCGTTTCTGCCCAACGGGTGGTATTACGCCAAGCAGCTATAAAGATTACTTAGCGCTGAAAAATGTGGATTGTATCGGCGGCAGTTGGATTGCCCCAACCGATGCAATGGAGCAGGGCGATTGGGCGCGTATCACCCAATTGTGTAAAGATGCGATTGGCGGACTCTAAGCCGTTTACTTGCGGAACGCACTGATAATAAAAAACCACCTTGCGGTGGTTTTTTATTGCCTGTTCAGCGCTACATCTCTTTGCTGAGTTCCACGTTCGAGCCGGCCTTGGGGCTAAACAATTGCTGGTATAGTCGTCCGGCAAATTCATCCGTCATGCCAGAAATATAATCCGCCAACACCCTGTGGCTGTTTTGGCCTTGCTGCTCGCTGGTACGCCAACGTTCTTGGGTATTGAGTGGTAATAACCGCTCAGGATCCGAGGCAAACGCCTCAAAGAGCCCCATTACAATTTGTTGGCCCTTGTATTCCAGCATCTGGATCTCAGGTTTACGGATAACGTATTTAAACACTAACTGCTTTAGCACATTGAGCGCATTAGCAAATTCGGGTTCGAGGCTGGCATTAAACCGCAGCAACGGTTCCTCGAAAGCCGGATCGTCGTTGATGATAATGGCGGTGACAAAACCATTTACTAAGGTACCGATGGCATCCTTTCGCAGATGATGTTCATGGGAGAAGAGCTTAGTGCCAATATCGGCAAGCTCCTGGCGGATCCAAGGATCGCCACTGTGCTTAAGTGTCGGCGCCACATCCTGTTGCCATTGCGAGGCGGTGACTATACCCATGACAATGGCATCTTCAAGATCGTGCACCGCGTAGGCGATGTCGTCTGCCAGTTCCATAATCGAGCAATCGAAGGATTTAAACTGAGTACGTAGATGCGGGTAGTTTGGCTGCAGGCTCTGCTGAACTGAGGTAAAGCGCGCTCTATCGGCAACGGATAACGGTTCCAGTACCCAATCGAAAATGTCGCTATCATCGTCGAATATGCCTTTAACAGGCGGCCATTGTGATGGTTTAAGCTGTCTGTGATTGGTGATTTCAGGATGCGAACCTGCCACAAACAGCAGTGACTGCGGTGCGGGATATTTTAAAATGCCGAGCATAGTTCGGCGGCATAGGTTCATCCCAAAATCTAAGGTGTAGGGCTCGAGTTTCGAGAGAATACGAAACGTCTGGCCATTGCCTTCAAAGCCGCCGTGGTGGCGCATCATATAGTTGAGCGCGACTTCACCGCCGTGACCAAAGGGCGGATGGCCAATATCATGGGCTAGACAGAGGGATTCGAGCAGGCTCATCGAGCCTAATAAGGGCTTATGCTCGGGATACTTGCGGCTAAGCTGCGCCGCAATGCCGGTGCCGATTTGAGACACTTCGAGTGAATGGGTTAAGCGCGTGCGATAAAAGTCATTCATGCCCACCCCAAGCACTTGGGTTTTGGCCTGTAGGCGGCGAAAGGCGGCGGAGTGGAGGATCCTTGCTCTGTCCCTTTGGAAAGGGCTTCGATGATCATTACGTCTTTGTTTATCTTCGCCATGGCGGCGTTCTTGCCAAACACTTGAGCTCATATGCATTCCTAGCGAGAGTGATACATCACAACATCTTGTTAATTTCGTCTAAATTCAAGGTGAAACTTGGCACAAAGCAATCCATAAAATATTTCACCGCCGGATCGGGATTGGCCGCCAGCATGGCTTCGAGTCGTTTACGCGCGGTATTAAATTCGGTGTTGCCAGCGCGGTTTTCCTCTAGACATTTAAGGTAAGCGCACAGGGTATCGGCGGATTTGACTATGGCTTTGTAAATCGGATCGGCGTAATCGCTAATAAACAGGCTGCGATAATCCTCTTTAAATTCATCGGGTACCATATCGAGCATGCGTTGCTCGGCAATGGCCTCAATCTTCTTATACTCGGCTTCGATTTCTTTATTAAAGTACTTTACCGGAGTCGGTAAGTCGCCAGTTAAAATCTCACTGGCATCATGGAAAATCGCTAAACTGGTCGCCTGATGGGCATCGAGCGTGGTGCCAAATTTCTTATTACTGATAATCACGAGGGCATGGGCCACCATGGCAACTTGCAATGAATGCTCTTGAACGTTTTCGGTGCGCACGTTGTACATTAAGGGCCAGCGCTGGATAAGTTTCATTCGGGCGAGGTGGGCAAATAAATGACTCATAATGCTCCTTTATATGAATGCCGGACCGCATAACACTCAACTCGAGATATATCGGCGAGAAGCGTGGCTTAAAAATACGGCTTTAAAATACTGCATAAAAAGTACGGCGATGAAGCTTTAGCCTAACACAGGCAAGAGGATAAGTGAGTGGAATGATTGAAGAGTTTTTACGCACTGCAAAAAATAAAGCGACCCAGAGGATCGCTTTAGTCGAGGTTAACCTAATGGTCATCTTGGCGGTGAGACTAAAACATTATTGTTTGTAGGTCTCGAGGAAATTGCCAAACTCTGTCAATGCTTTAGTCAAATCTTCCTTATAGGGTAAAAATACGACTCTTAAGTGATCTGGCTCTGGCCAGTTAAAGGCGCTGCCGTGCACGAGAAGGATTTTTTTATCCCTGAGTAAATCGAGTACTAAGCGTTCATCATCCCTGAGGTTGAACTTTTTCATGTCCAATTTGGGGAAGGCGTACAGTGCGCCCTTGGGCTTTTTCACGCTCACACCGGGAATTTGGTTCAATAACTCAAAACAGGTATCGCGCTGCACGGTTAAGCGGCCGCTAGGTAAAATCAGCTCATTAATGCTTTGGTAACCGCCGAGCGCGGTTTGAATCGCATGTTGATTCGGCACGTTGGCACACAGGCGCATCGAGGAAAGCATCTCTAAACCTTCGATATAACTCTTGGCAGCCTTAAGATTGCCAGACAACATCATCCAACCGACACGAAAGCCCGCTGCGCGATAGGCTTTTGAAAGACCATTAAAGGTCACGGTTAAGATATCGTCAGAGAGGCTCGCCGCCGGAATATGTTTGGCCTCGTCGTATAAAATCTTATCGTAGATTTCATCAGCAAATAAAATCAGGTTGTGCTCGCGGCAGAGTTCGATAACTTGCAGCAGTAATTCTTTGCTGTAGACCGCGCCCGTTGGGTTGTTCGGGTTAATCAGCACAATACCACGGGTACGAGACGAAATTTTGCTCTTAATATCATCAAGATCCGGGAACCAATCCGCCTCTTCATCACAGCGGTAATGTACCGCTTTACCGCCGGCTAAATTTGCCGCGGCGGTCCATAGCGGATAGTCAGGTGAGGGGATCAGCACTTCATCATCGGTGTTTAATAAGCCCTGCATGGCCATCATAATCAGCTCTGACACACCATTACCGATATAGACATCTTCGATATCGACGCCCTTAATGCCCTGCGCTTGATAATGCTGCACAATCGCCTTGCGGGCAGAGAATAATCCTTTCGACTCACAGTAGCCTTGGGCGCTGGGAAGATTGAGGATCACATCGCGCACAATTTCTTCCGGCGCTTCAAAACCGAAGGGGGCGGGGTTACCAATATTGAGTTTGAGGATGCGGTGTCCCTCGTCTTCTAAACGTCTGGCTTCCTTGTGCACTGGGCCGCGGATGTCGTAGCAAACAGTATCCAACTTGTTGGACTTGATGATAGGGCGCATTTACACCTCGAAACATGCAGTTAATTTAGGCTTAAGTTTGTGCACCATAACGAAATTATTTGGCTTAAGGAAGGGGGCTTGAGCACAAATGACAAGTTTTTTTCATCAAACTCGCCAGTTAAATATGCTTTAACCAAGCTTTAAATAAATTAAAACAAGTTTTAAATGCTGAATATTTGCATAATATTAAACTAATGCACTGTTGGTTTTGATGGGGTCAGCCTTTGCGACTATCAAACGGCTTACTTGAGCCTGTGCTCGCATTTTTTGAAACTGAAAATCCATTCATAGGTTAAATGTTAATAAAATTGTTAATCAGTTTTTGCTTAACCACTGATTTACTGGCGGTGATTTTAGTTAATGGGGTTTTATCGGGCATTCAGCGATTTTTTGATATTTAGGCAGATTAACTGAATGCTTATTAAGCATTTAAGGTCAAATAAAGATTTCGTTATACGGGTTTAAAATTATTTAAAATCATGCACATATATCAATACTTATTTCAGTAACAAAAATTATTTATGGTTAGCATAAATTTATGGTTGACTCGATATTCGATGCGCTTTATTTTCTGCGCGATGTTTTTGGCAAGGCACCTAAGATAACAAGCTTTTAGCAGGTTTTATCAGCGGAGTTAGTCATCATGAAGCAGCAATATTGGCGTCCGTGATCGAGGTGATTTCAGGCGCTGTTCTAAAAACTTTTGCCTTTAGGCAACTTATTTAGAGGACCTAAGTGCATGTCTGAACCGACAGCGTTAAGTCTTATTCCACCTCTGGTGGTATTGGTGTTGGCCATTTGGTTACGCCGCCCCATTCTTTCTCTGATCATTGGTGCGGTAACTGGTTTTCTGTTACTCGATCCGTCACAAGTCTTAAATAATTTCGCCAGTACTTCATTAAAAGTCATGGCCGATGAAACCATCGGTTGGTTGATTTTAGTCTGTGGTTGTTTTGGTGCGTTAATTGCCCTGTTAGTGCGTACTGGTGGTGCACTGGCGTTTGGTCGAAATGCACTGAAATTTGCTAAAGGCCCTAAATCCTCCCTGTTTATGACCTTTATTCTCGGGATTGTGATTTTTATCGATGACTATCTGAACGCGTTAACCGTGGGTGAAACCATGAAGCGTGTGACCGATAAGTTTAAAGTGTCCCGTGAAATGCTGGCCTATGTAGTTGACTCTACAGCAGCACCAGTGTGCGTGCTCGTGCCATTATCCACCTGGGCAGTATTCTTTGGTGGCTTGCTGGTCGATAACGGTGTGGCGGCAGAAGGTCAGGGCATTAGCGTATATATGCAGGCGATCCCCTACATGCTTTACGCTTGGTTAGCCGTAGCCATGGTGTTACTGGTGGTGTTAGGTGTTGTGCCTGCCATTGGTCCGATGAAAAAAGCCCAGCTGCGCGCCGCACAGGGTGAACCTGCTGAGGCGCAAGTCGATTTAGACCAGGTACAAACTTCAGACGAATACGCGATTGCTGCGATTGAAGAAGAGTTTAAGCATGCCGACAATCAGGGCAAGCTGCACAACTTCTTAGTGCCTATTCTGCTACTGGTTGCCTTTACCGTTTATTTTGATATCGACGTGTGGAAGGGCTTGTTAGCGACATTAGTTATCACGCTGCCCTACTATGCAGTGCAACGTTTAATGCCACTGTCAGAAATGATGGATCAGATGATCGATGGTTTTAAGAGCATGTTGCCCGCCATTGGTACCGTGATCGCCGCATTCGTGTTTAAGGATGTGTGTGATGCGCTGCTGCTGCCACAATATGTGATTGAATCATTGAGCCCATTCATGACGCCTAAGATGTTGCCAGCGGTAGTATTCCTCTCTATGGCGATCCTTGCTTTTGCGACGGGTTCAAGCTGGGGTATTTTTGCGGTGACCATTCCAATTGTGATGCCACTGGCACAATCGGTTGGTGCTGATATTCCACTGGTGATTGGTGCGTTGCTGTCGGCATCATCATTTGGTAGCCAAGCGTGTTTCTACTCAGATTCAACCGTATTGGCCGCACAAGGCTCTGGTTGTAACTTAGTGAGCCATGCGGTGACTCAGTTACCCTATGCGTTAATTGCCGCTGTGATTGCGTTTTTTGGCTTTATCTTGATTGCCTAAGCTGCGATGCAGTAAATATAAAAAACCAGCTACGGCTGGTTTTTTTATTGCCAACGTTTATTGCGAAGGTTTATTGCTAACGTTTATTGCTAACGTTTATTGAGCGTGTTGACTGGCTCGCGCCACTAAAGAACGCCTTTGCTGCTTAACCTCGATACCCAATTCGATGTGATAACTGTCCGGCAGTAAACCGCTAGAGTCATCAAATTCGAGGCAATAAAAAAGCCAGTGCAGGCACTGGCTTTTTTATCTGGGAGTGGGAAGGGCGATTATACGCGCTTCTTGAATTCGCCAGTACGAGTGTCGATTTCAATCTTGTCGCCAACTTTAACGAAGTCAGCCACGCTGATTGTACCGCCGCCAGTGATAGTTGCTGGCTTCATCACTTTACCTGAAGTATCGCCACGAGCTGATGGCTCAGTGTAGATCACTTCACGTACGATAGTTGTTGGCATTTCAACAGAAATTGCTTTGCCTTCGTAGAAAGTTACTTGGCAAGTTTCTTCCATACCGTCAACGATGTAAGCCGCTGCGTCACCTAAGTTCTCAGCTTCTACGTCGTATTGGTTGTATTCTGCATCCATGAATACATACATAGGATCAGCAAAGTAAGAATAAGTACAATCCAGACGATCTAGGATAATATCGTCAATCTTATCTTCACCTTTAAAAGTGGTTTCAGTACCAGAGTTAAGCAGTAAGTTTTTCAGCTTTAACTTAACGATGGCAGCGTTACGGCCAGAACGAGTTGTTTCTGTTTTCTGTACAACCCATGGGCTGCCTTCAAACATGATCACGTTACCAGGACGGACTTCATGAGCAGTTTTCATTACACAATTTCCTATATGTCGATTTTCTATTTCAGCGCAGCATCTTAGCTTTTTTTGACGAATTGGACTAGCCGAGTCGCAAGATCTGCAGCATTTATTGCGTCAATTGGCCAATCTTTAGCATGTTGCAAGAGTGGCAAACTGACAGGATTTAGGTTTTGCCAGTGAGTTTTCACGGCAGATTGCTCGCCTTGGTTAAATGCAACATTCAATTTAGACCAAGTGTCGGCAATATCAGGGGGCAGATTATCGCAGTAAAGTTGGATAAAAGCTTCTAATTTTATTAGATGATAATCATCTTCTTGCGGATAAATATGCCAAATGAAGGGTTTAGCGGCCCATTGCGCCCTCAGGAAGCTGTCTTCACCGCGGACAATATTAAAGTCGCAGCTCCACAGCAGGCGGTCGAACCCTTGTTGGTCTGTCATCGGCAAGATATGCAGGGTCAAATGACCTAGCTTAATTTGCTGTCCTGGGCTGAGCGCCTCAACCTTGCAGGGTAATAAGTGTTGTAAGCTGTTTAAGCTGCGTCCCTTAGGAATAAGCGCATGGATTTTGGTATCGTTTGTTGCACTGGCTTGCCAGAGCTCACACAAGGCCGGCAGAGAATCTGTTTCATAGCTAAAAACGCTGTAGACAGTATCTTGCGCCTGAATATCCTTAAGACCAAGACGCTCAAATAATAGCAGTTTATTGGCGCTATCCTGTTGCCATGCATCGCGTTCGGCAAATAACTCCCGTTCACAGATCAGTCCACCCGTCTTTGGGGTAAAACCCGGGAAAAAGAAATACTTTTTGATGCCACTTGCCTGCATCGAGGGTAGCCCATGGCAGCCATCGACCCAGTCTTCGGCGCTTAAATATTCTAAATTCAGCCATACAGGCACCGCTTGCGGTGTGGTGCTGTGCAGTGCGATGAGTTGTTGTTTGACCTCGTCAGGCAGTTCGCAGGCAAAGGCTTCAATTAACACGGCGCCTGGCACAAATGCCACGGGCAGGGGCGTTGTCCAATGATTGATGGTGACGCCATTAAAGACTTGGCTGCTTTGGTTTGGATCAAGGCTTGGTAAAATATGCGAGAAGCTGTTTAAGTCATCGACCCAGAGTGTAATGGGGAGCTGATATTCATTGACCAGCTGTTTGGCTAAGCGCCAAGTGACGCCGATATCGCCGTAATTATCGACGACGCAGCAAAAGATGTCCCAGTGGGGAGCGGTGGTTGCCATTGAGTGTATCGCTTTCATTAATCGGGAGAGCACACATAAAAAAAGCGGCGTTTCGGCCGCTTTCTTTACGGAACTGAGCTTAGTCTTCGAACTCGGCTAAGCACATTTCTTCGTAGATTTGCTTAACCCAAGCATCCACACGCTCTTCAGTCAGCTCTGGTTGACGGTCTTCGTCAATGCCTAAACCGATGAAGTGGTCATCATCGACTAAGCCTTTTGATGCTTCGAAGTTATAACCTGCCGTTGGCCAGTGACCGATGATGATACCGCCACGAGCTTGAACGATATCGCCCACCATGCCCATGGCATCGAGGAAGTATTCTGCGTAGTCTTCTTGGTCACCACAACCGAAAATGGCAACCAGTTTGTCTGTAAAATCAATCTGTTCTAATTCAGGGAAAAAGTCATCCCAGTCGCACTGTGCTTCACCGTAATACCAGGTTGGGATGCCGAACAGCAGCAGGTCGTATTCTGCGATCTGTTCTTTGGTGCTCTTGGCGATATCTTTCACCTCAACCATTTTCTTACCCAGTTTCTTCTGGATCATCTTGGCGACAGCTTCGGTGTTGCCTGTGTCGCTACCGAAAAAAAGACCTACAGTTGCCATTGTCTATCCTTTATGTCTAGTTCACTTATACGTTAATCTTGCTTCTATCGATTGCTCAGCATTCAATTTTTTGCTGAAGAATTAATTCGATTAACTGGCTTCGGCTGATGTTACTGGCCAATGCCTGCTCATTCAAGGCGTCATATAAATCTTGTGACACCTTTAACTCTATTCGCTTTAATCCTTTGGCTTTATCCCGCTGGATCTGGTTGCGCTTATTGACCTTAAGTTGCTGGCTACGGGACAAAGGATTGCTACGTGGGCGGCCCCGGCGCTTTTCATTGGCAAAAAGGTCAATGGTTGTTCTATCTGTTGCTTCTTTTGCCATGTTCTTATTGTTTAACCGATGCCCGAACCTTCCCAGGACATCTGGATAATACCTTTTGCAATAAACCCGGCGCAGCCGAGAAATAACACTAACCACACAATAAATCGACCAAATTTCGGCACATTACCTTGTTTAAGCACATCGTGGATGGCCATGCCGATAAAGAAAAATATCGCGGCAAAAAACAGGTTCAGGCCGATGGTTTCAATTTGTTCCATGTACTGAGATAACATACTTTCTTAGTCCTCTAGAGTCTTCTAAGGCTAAAAGAGGCGCGAATATATCACATCAGCAGGGTGTCGGCTATATGATTTAGGTCGAGAATCATTGTCATTTACACTGAGTGTTTGTCAATAAATTCAGACACAATACGATTAAACACCGCTGGTTTTTGAGCATGTAGCCAATGGCCACAACCTTCTAATGTTTTGGCCTGTGCCGCGGGAAATTGACGCATGATCTCGTCGCGATGTTCGGCGGTCACATAATTGGAGTCGCCACCACGGATAAAAAGGCTCGGTCCGTTATAGACTTGCTGCGATTTGTGGTTTTCATTTGGCCAACCAATGATGTTGGGATAACAGCTTTTTAAGCCAGTCAGGTTCATCTTCCAACGAAAGCCGGTGTCGGTGCGCTGGAGGTTTTTGAGTAAAAACTGCGCGGTCGGTTCATCGATGCCACCCGCTAATAAATGCGATAACGCAAAGCGGCGGTCGGTGTGGCCTTCAAGTGGCAAACTTTCGAGTGCCGCAAATACCGCATCATGGCGCGGCTGGTAAGCAACTGGGGCAATATCGGCGGCTACCATGCTGATGATGCGTTCTGGATAGGCAAGGGCGGTTGCCATGGCGATTTTACCGCCCATGGAATGGCCAACAATGTGTACACGCTCAAGCTCTAGTTCATCTAACAATGCCACCATGGCCTTGGCTAAGCTTGGGTAATCCATCTCCTGCCAATGTTCACTCAAACCATGATTAGGCACATCAACGCGGATAACCTGATGATTTGCTTCGAGGACTTGTCCTAGCCCCTTAAGATTATCTAAATTGCCAAAGAGTCCGTGGATAAGGAGGACTGCTTCCCCTTGACCTGTGGATGCAAAATTCATGGAATCGCCTGTGCTGTGGTACATAAAGTGCTGCGGATTGTGCCCCTAATGGGCTAAGTTTGACAAGTCTTGAGGCAATTTTGAGGCATAGTGCGCCGAACTTGCTGGCTTTTTCAGCGATTAACGCGCTTGTGCTAATTTGATGTGCGATTTCACGCATTTTTAGATTAATGATGCTTTATCAGATTGATAGAGATAGATACACTGGGGCAACGATCGCACAGATCCTTTGCGAGGATCGCCTGTGGTGCACTTTTTCGGTTAAGCCTATCGAATAACAAAGGATAATAAGGTTATGAAATACATCGAAGTGGATGAAGAGCTCTATCGTCATATTGCCAGCAAAACGGAACGTATTGGTGAGAGCGCCTCTGACATTCTCCGTCGATTACTCGGCCTGTCCGTCGATGCGGTTGAACAGGCGCAGCCACAGGCTATTAGCCAACCGAGTTTAGAGGCAACGACGCCTGAGCCACAAATAGCGCCTCAGGTCGAAACCTTCGTCTCTGCGCCCGATTTCAATCAATTGGTGGATGAGCATAAGTTAGAACAGCAAAAAGGCGCCGTGGGTCGTTTCTTATTCTTGCTTGAGAGTTTATATCAACAGAACCAAGCGCAATTCTCGCAAATTTTACAGATCCAAGGTCGCGATCGACTCTATTTTGCGCGTTCACGGGAAGAGTTACTCAAGGCCAGTGCTACCGCTAATCCGAAGGAAATCGGTAATACCGGATTTTGGGTGACGACCAACAATAACACCGCCAAAAAACGGGCAATTTTAGTCGAAGCCTTAATGCAATTTGGCTGCGATGCCCAAATCGCCAACGGCATTGCCGAACGCGTATAACACCTTTATCGACGCCGCAATGATGCGGCGTTTCCATTTAATTAACCGATTTTCCAGTAGGAGAGGATCAGGTGGCAATACATCAACGGGCAGGACAAACCGCGAGTCAGACGGATCTGGTGAATATTCCAAAGCTGATGAGCCATTATTACAGCATCAAACCTAATGTGGATGCTGCCGAGCAACGTGTGACGTTCGGGACCTCGGGTCACCGCGGAACTGCGTTTCAAGCAAGTTTTAACCAAGACCATATTTGGGCGATTACTCAGGCCGTGGTGGATTATCGCCAATCTGTGAATATCGACGGCCCGCTATTTTTAGGTATCGATACCCACGCCTTATCTTATGCGGCTTACGTGTCGGCGATTGAAGTGTTAGCGGCCAATAAGGTGACTGTGCATATTCAGCAAAATGATGGCTTTACCCCCACGCCAGTGGTGTCCCATGCCATTATTTGCGCTAATCGTGAAGCGGCGCTGAGTGGCGCCGCGTTAAGCGATGGTTTGATTATTACGCCATCCCATAATCCACCGCAGGATGGTGGCATCAAGTACAATCCTCCCCATGGCGGCCCAGCCGAAGGCAATATCACCGCTTGGGTTGAGTCCCGTGCTAATGATTACCTGCGCGCAGGGCTTAAGGGCGTTAATAAGCTGGCTTATGCCGATGCGTTAACCTCGGGTTATGTGCATGCCATCGATTTGATCACGCCCTATGTCGCGGATTTAGTCAATGTGGTCGATATGCATGCTATCGCTAAGGCTAAGCTGAAATTGGGCGTTGACCCATTAGGCGGCTCGGGTATTCATTATTGGGCGCCGATTGCCAAACACTATGGCATCGATATCACCTTAGTTAACGATAAAGTCGACCCAAGTTTTAGCTTTATGTCGCTCGATAAAGACGGCAAGATCCGCATGGATTGCTCTTCACCCTATGCGATGGCAGGCTTACTGGCCCACAAAGAATCCTACGATTTATGTGTTGGTAACGATCCTGACTACGACAGACACGGTATCGTGTGTCCTGGCACCGGACTGATGGATCCCAACCACTATTTAGCGGTAGCCATTGATTATTTGCTGACCCACAGACCCGAATGGAGCGAGCAGTTAGCCATCGGCAAGACACTGGTATCGAGCGCGCTTATCGATAAAATCTGTGCCTTCCATGGCAAAAAATTACTCGAAGTCCCTGTCGGCTTTAAGTGGTTCGTCGATGGATTAGCCGAGGCAACTATTGCCTTTGGCGGTGAGGAGAGTGCTGGCGCGGCGTTCCTGCGCCGTGATGGCACGACTTGGTGTACCGACAAAGACGGTTTTATTCTGGTACTGCTTGCGGCCGAAATGCTTGCGGTTACTGGCAAGACACCGGGGCAACGCCATCAAGAATTAGTGGCGCAATTCGGTCAAAGCTTCTACAAGCGTATCGACAGCCCCATTAGCCTTGAGAACAAAGCCAAATTTGCCAAGCTTAATGCCGAGACCTTAAACGCCACTATGCTGGCGGGTGAGAAGATTGATGCCGTATTGACCCACGCCCCTGGTAACAACGCCTCGATAGGTGGCATTAAAGTGACGACGGCCAATGGTTGGTTCGCGGCGAGGCCGTCGGGCACTGAGGCGTTATTTAAGATTTACGGTGAGAGCTTTATCAGTGAGCAGCATCTTGCCGATATCATTAAGGACGCACAGGCCTTGATTGATAAGGCGCTTAGCGCCTGAACTAGCATTTAAGCTTTGTTTTTCCGATAAAAAACGCACTCATGGAAATTCTATGAGTGCGTTTTTATTTGTAGCGATGAGAAGCCAAGCCTCTCACGAAGATGCTAAATGGTTTTGATCAATACTCGAGATGGCAACTAGGTAAGTTGTTCTTATCGATATAGTTTTGATGATATTCCTCTGCCACATGGAATTGCTGCAAAGGTACAATTTCAGTCACAATGTGGCGTAATCCCCAGCGGCCCGAGCGGGCAAAGGCCAGTTTAGAAGCTTCGGCCGTCGCTTTTTGCTCACGGTCATGGAAGAAAATGGTACTGCGGTACTGAGTGCCGATATCGCCGCCCTGCATATTGAGTGTGGTGGGGTTGTGGTTCTTCCAAAACACATCCAGTAACTCGTCGTAGCTGACAATCGCAGGGTCAAATTCCACTTGCACGACTTCAGCATGGCCTGTCTTGCCTTTTTTGACTTCCTCATAGGTGGTCGCTTCGTTATTGCCACCCATATAGCCACAGGTCGCGTTGGTCACGCCGTTGACTTGTCTAAAGAAATACTCCACGCCCCAAAAACAGCCGGCACCGAAAGTTGCTAACGCCATGATAAATCCTGATAGAAGTCTAGATGGCTAAGGATTGTGATAAAACTCATCCCTAAAAGCAAGTGTGTCGACAAAATTAATCCTATGTCGACCAAATGCGGCTAAGATGCTGCTGTTTTGCCGCGAAATGCGCTTGTTTGACCAGAATGACAGAGTAACGGCCCAAAAACTTGTGTTAGTATGGATGCGCTTTTTAAGGCGGGTAGCGATAAGTGCCATGAAACAGGCAGTTATTGCCATCACACCCGTCTTTAACACGCTATTATAAGGAGAATTCTGTGTTACAAGCTCTGTTAGATTCGAAGGATTTTCTCGCGCTGACCCTTGCCAATCCTGAAACCCTCGGGGATGAGTTTAGTTTCACCTTAGGGGAACATACTCGAGTCGAAGTGTGGGACACCGGCGTCATCGTCTTTGAGCCAGCACAAGCCCAAGGTAAGGATGTCATTCTCTCCTGCGGTGTCCACGGTAATGAAACCGCCCCCATCGAACTCTGCAATACCTTAATCAAACAGCTTCTCCAACAAAAAATCATCGCCAAACAACGCACGCTCTTTCTTATTGGTAACCCTTTAGCGATTAATAATGGGACTCGCATTATCGACGAGAACATGAATCGTCTGTTTAGTGGTGAGCATTCAAATCCACCGGGATTAGTGAATCCTGAGCGGGTGCGAGCAAAAAAATTAGAAGCTTATGTCGACCGTTTCTTTAAGGGCGCAGCCGCAGGGCGCCAGCGTATTCACTATGATTTACACACGGCGATGCGGGCGTCAAAACACGAAAAGTTTGCGATTTATCCCTATCGTCCCGGCCGTGCTTACAGCGCCGAGCAAATCATGTTTTTAGCGGCTAGTGGCGTCGATACTGTGTTATTTCACCATGAGCCGACGACCACCTTTAGTTATTTTTCCTCCGAGCAGTATGGCGCCGATGCCTTTACCATTGAATTAGGTAAGGTGTATCCCATGGGGCAAAACGATATGACGCGTTTTATTGCCGCCCAAGAGATGTTTATGCGCCTTATCACAGACAAACCCTTAGCGCTTGAGCCATTCTCAGCGGATAAGGTGAATCTGTATCAAGTATGTCGGGTGATTAACAAACATTTTGATGATTTTGAATTTACCTTCGCGGCCGATGTCGAAAACTTCCGATCGTTCCCGAAAGGCTTTGTATTGGCCCGAGAGGGTGGGCAGGAAATTAAAGTCGAACAGGAATTTGAAGCGATTGTCTTCCCCAATGCTAAGGTGCCCATCGGCAATCGCACTGTGATTTGCTTGATCCCTTCAGTCGCGCCAGATGTTCGCTAGTTTTGTAAAGCATTATATACATGCCCACAGGGGATTAGTTGTCGTTTGAACTGTGCCAACGGTTGATAGGTAGTTTACGTTAACGTAATGTTCATCCGGCATATTCGTATAAATTAGGCGTTGTGGATTTTCCATGGCGTAACGAGATAACAAGAGCACAATATGAGCAAAGCAACACTCAACACTGATACAGTGCACCGTGTCGGCTTCTTGGATAAGGCATCGCTTCACATTCCTATCCTTCGAATTCTACAAGCAGACGGCACTACCTATGAAACCGCGGTTTTGCCTGTAATAGATGAAGCCTTAGCCACCAAAATTTACGATACTTGCGTGTTCACGCGGGTACTCGACGAACGTATGTTAGGCGCGCAGCGTCAGGGACGGATCAGCTTCTATATGACCTGTACGGGTGAAGAAGCGGCGATCGTCGGCAGTGTCGCGGCGCTTGATCAAGAAGACGTGATCCTCGCGCAATATCGTGAACATGCGGCGCTACGCTACCGTGGATTTACCACTGAACAGTTTATGAACCAAATGTTCAGTAATGAGAAGGACTTAGGTAAAGGTCGCCAAATGCCAATCCACTACGGCTGCGCGGCGTTAAACTACCAAACCATTTCATCGCCACTGGCCACGCAAATCCCGCAAGCGACAGGTGTCGGTTATAGCCTGAAAATGCAGGGTAAACGTAATGTCGCTGTCTGTTATTTCGGTGAAGGCGCTGCGTCTGAAGGTGACTTCCACGCCGGCTTGAATATGGCTTCGGTGTTAAAATGCCCGGTGATTTTCTTCTGCCGTAACAATGGTTATGCGATTTCCACCCCAACCGAAGAACAGTTTGCTGGTAACGGTATCGCTAGCCGCGGTGTGGGTTACGGCATGCACACTATTCGTGTCGACGGTAACGATATGCTGGCGGTGTTAGCCGCGACGCAACAGGCGCGTGCCTATGCGATTGAGCACAATGCCCCCGTGTTGATTGAAGCCATGACTTATCGCCTTGGCGCGCACTCATCTTCTGACGATCCTTCTGGCTATCGCTCCAAAGAAGAAGAGGCAAAATGGCAGCAACACGATCCAGTCAAACGCTTCAAGTTATGGTTGATCAACAAAGGGTGGTTGGCCGAGGCCGATGATGCCCAGCGTTACGAAAAGTACCGTGAAGAAGTGTTAGCCGCCGTTAAAGTCGCTGAAAAATTACCTATCCCTATGCTGGATGAGATCATTGAAGATGTGTACGACAAGCCAACACCAGCGCTGAAAAAGCAGCTGAGTGAACTGAAAGAACACATCAAGAAATATCCGCAATCCTATCCCAAAAGTGCAGGGAGGCTATAAGCCGTGGCAGAAATGAATATGTTACAGGCCGTCAATGAGGCCTTGTCTATCGCCATGCAATCTGACGAGCGCATGGTGGTATTTGGTGAAGACGTTGGCCACTTTGGCGGTGTGTTTCGCGCAACCTCAGGTTTACAGGAAAAGTTTGGTCGCAGCCGCTGCTTTAACACGCCGCTGACTGAACAAGGCATCGCGGGTTTTGCCAACGGTTTAGCCTCTAATGGCATGACCGCCGTAGCGGAAATCCAGTTCGCCGATTACATCTTTCCTGCGTTCGATCAGATAGTGAACGAGTCTGCTAAATTCCGTTACCGCAGTGGTAATGAATTTAATGTGGGAAGCCTAGTGTTCCGTACACCTTATGGTGGCGGTATTGCGGGCGGCCATTATCATTCACAATCGCCAGAAGCTTATTTTACCCAAACCCCAGGCTTAAAAGTGGTTGTGCCACGTAATCCTGAGCAGGCCAAGGGTTTATTATTAGCCTCTATTCGCGATAAAAACCCTGTGGTGTTCTTCGAGCCAAAGCGTTTATACCGTGCTTCAGTGGGTGAAGTCCCTGCGGGTGATTATGAAATCGAGCTGGGTAAAGCCGAAGTGGTGCGTGAAGGGAAAGACATCACCTTAGTGGCCTGGGGCGCACAGATGGAAATCATCGAAAAAGCGGCCGACATGGCGGCAAAAGAGGGGATTTCCTGTGAAATTATCGACCTACGTACACTCGCGCCTTGGGATGTAGATACAGTTGCTGATTCTGTGAAGAAGACAGGCCGCTTACTGATCAACCACGAAGCGCCATTGACGGGTGGTTTTGCCGGTGAAATCGCGGCGACGATTCAGCAGGAATGTTTCCTGTATTTAGAATCACCTATCAGCCGTGTATGTGGTTTAGATACCCCATATCCACTGGTCCACGAAAAAGAATATATGCCCGATGCGCTCAAAACCTTTGAAGCCATTAAGGCATCGGTGAACTTCTAGGAGTCCGGTATGATTAAAGATTTTATTTTGCCGGACATTGGTGAAGGCGTTGTCGAGTGTGAACTCGTCGAGTGGTTGGTGCAAGAGGGCGATACGATTGCTGAAGATCAGCCCATCGCCGATGTGATGACTGACAAAGCCTTAGTGCAAATTCCGGCGCCTTTTGCGGGAGTCGTGACCAAGCTGTATTACGCCAAAGGCGATATCGCTAAGGTGCATGCGCCGCTTTATGCCGTGCAGATTGAGTCTGACGAAGCCGTCCCCGTTGCTGCATCTCAGACTGAAGCACACACAGCGACGCAAACACCTGCAATCCAATCCAGCGCGGCGGGTACGAGCGTGGAAGAATTTCTGCTACCCGATATTGGCGAAGGCATTGTTGAATGTGAACTGGTCGAATGGTTAGTCCAAGAAGGCGATACTGTGGTTGAAGATCAACCCATCGCCGATGTGATGACAGATAAAGCCCTAGTGCAAATCCCTGCTATCAAAGCGGGCAAAATTGTCAAATTGCACTACCGTAAGGGCCAGTTAGCTAAGGTACATGCGCCATTATTTGCGATCGAGGTCGAAGGTGGCGTTAGTGCGCCAGTCAGCCATGCACAGGAAGCAAGTGCCGCCGCTGTGAATACCGCAGCACCAGCCGCTTGCGCGGCGGTGTCCTCGGAGCCTGCTCGCCAAGGTAAAGCCTTAGCCAGCCCAGCCGTTCGCCGTATGGCACGTGCCTTAGATATCGATTTAAGTCGCGTCCCTGGTAGTGGCAAACACGGCCGAGTATATAAGGAAGACATTACTCGCTTCCAAGCGCAGGGTGGCGCTGTGTCTGCCGCTGCGCCAGTGGCTGTAGCACCGACTCAATCAGGTGTGACTCAATCAACCGTCTCTAACGTCGTGGCAAGTTCTGCACGGGGTGACATTGTTGAGCCTATCCGTGGCGTGAAAGCCGTGATGGCAAAAATGATGGTGGAATCGGTATCCACCATTCCACACTTCACCTATTGCGAAGAGTTTGATTTGACAGACTTAGTCGCTCTGCGTGAAAGCATGAAGGCCAAGTATTCCTCCGACGAAGTTAAGCTGACCATGATGCCATTCTTTATGAAGGCCATGTCGTTAGCCTTAACGCAGTTCCCTGTGCTTAACAGCCAAGTGAATGCCGATTGTACGGAAATCACCTACAAGGCGCGTCATAACATAGGTATGGCGGTCGACTCTAAGGTCGGATTATTGGTACCAAACGTCAAGGATGTACAAGATAAGAGCATCCTTGAGGTCGCGGCCGAAATCACTCGCTTAACCAATGCCGCGCGCAGCGGCCGTGTGGCGCCGGCGGATCTTAAAGACGGCACCATTTCGATTTCGAATATTGGCGCCTTAGGTGGCACAGTCGCAACGCCTATTATCAATAAGCCGGAAGTCGCGATTGTCGCATTAGGTAAGTTGCAAACCTTGCCGCGCTTTAATGCGAAAGGTGAAGTTGAAGCGCGTCAGATCATGCAAGTGAGTTGGTCTGGGGACCATCGCGTTATCGATGGCGGCACCATTGCTCGTTTCTGTAACCTTTGGAAACAATACCTTGAGCAGCCGCAGGATATGCTATTAGCCATGCGCTAATCGGCTGTCAGCCAATACATACAGCCAATCCAGCAAAAAAGGACGCAATTTAGCGTAATGCCAGTCAGTTAAGAGCTGACTGGCATTTTCTTTTGACTGGGTATTTCCTTGGTTTCACTCTGACACACCGAGGGTAAGCTCTTGAATCCCCTCGTATTGGTAGCACATGCTGCTCGGTTTCTGCGAGTAAACTATCCATCCTTTTAGGGATGGTTCCGGCGGCTTCCAGCCAAAACCCATAAATCACATGGATTATCGCAACCGCGCATGTCGTAAAACTCAGTTGGTTAGCGTATAAACCCGGCTTGCTTTGCGCCATTTTCACCATCTGGTAGCGGATAATATTGTAGCTCAAGAGAATGCCCCATAGCTCTTGTTTTACCATCTCCGGTTTCTTGCTCCTCAACGTAAACTCGCTGTTGAGCAAACTCTGCTTCATCTCGCGATAGCCCAGCTCAATTTCCCAGCGATGACTGTATAAATCCACGATTTCTGCACCAGGGAAACGCAACGGGTCTGTCATTGAGGTGAGGATATTGACCTCTTTGCCTTTCACTGTTTTTGTCAGCAATCGGACGTCAATAAATTCAGGTAACTCATTAAATTGTTTACGAGATTGTGCTGTGGTCGTCAGCCGAATGAGTTTATCGTGTCGACCGAGTTTTGTGATGACTTCAAACTGTGTGCCTTTCTTCATCGGCATTAACCAATGTCTGGATTTGCCCGCTTGATGCCAACGGTTTAGCAGCCCCAGTGAGTAAAATCCTCGGTCAAATAGGGTGAGTGAGTTGTCGGGTGTGCTATCAATCAGTTGCTCTGCCAACTTCATTTCATTGATTTTGGCATCGTCAAATGCGCTGGCAACTAACATGTGGCTCGTCAATTCCATCTGGCAAACCATGCGTACTTGCGGATAGCCAACATCACCGTGCTGGTTTTTGCTGTAGGTAAAGGCTTGCTGGTTGTTGGGAGTATCGGGCGTTCGCCAAATGACGCCATCAACCCCAAGCAACGTTAAGCCACACCAGTCAGGATGCTGGGCATCTTGGTTCCAGACGCGCTGACTTTGCGAAAAAATTTCTTTAACGGCATCAACACCTAAACGTTGTCTGGCTTGAACAACGGCGCTAGGAGCCACAAGGGGCTTCTTACCAGGCAACATCAATTGTGCTTTGGCGACAATGCTCCAAACAGGCTCTTGGCGATACATTGCCATCGCAATGACAGCCCAAACAGCCTGCTCTAGAGGAAGTCGACGTTTGCGTATGGTTGCTACACCAGATGTTTCAAGGCATTGCGAGATGAAATCTGGACACAAGATATCACTTAGTTTGCCGAGTTGTTCAGTGTTGGGAGCGTAGCCATTAGCCAGTGCAAGCGCTGTAGTCAGTTGCATAAAAAAATCCGATGACGAGTGGTCATCGGATTTTGATCTTTTCAATGAGATCGTCAAGTGTTCTGGCTTAACTGATCGGCATTACGCAATTTAGCGTCCTTTTTTATTCGCAGGCCATAAATGGGTTAATCTTTTGATCCCAATTACGTATAATTCGCGAACGTTGTTATCCTGATGGATTTGTTATGAGCCCCAGCCCATTTGCCCCAACAATCGAAACTATTGATTATCCGTTTCCGCCTAAGCCAATTCCTCTGTCCGATGCCGAAAAGGCGGACTACAAGGCTCGTATCAAGCAGCTGCTGATTGAAAAAGATGCGGTATTGGTTGCCCATTATTATACCGACCCTGAAATTCAAGCGCTGGCCGAAGAAACCGGCGGTTGTGTTTCCGACTCACTCGAAATGGCGCGCTTTGGCCGCGATCATCCCGCTAAGACGTTAATCGTCGCCGGGGTGAAATTTATGGGTGAAACAGCCAAAATCTTAAGCCCAGAAAAAACCATTCTGATGCCGACCTTGGAGGCGACCTGTTCATTGGACTTAGGTTGCCCCATCGATAAATTCAGCGCCTTCTGTGATGCGCATCCTGACCATACCGTGGTCGTTTATGCCAACACTTCGGCGGCGGTAAAAGCCCGTGCCGATTGGGTGGTCACCTCAAGTATTGCCCTTGAAATCGTTGAGCACTTAGACAGCGAAGGTAAAAAAATCATTTGGGGCCCAGACCGTCATTTAGGCAGCTATATTGCCAAACAAACCGGCGCCGAGATGTTGATGTGGCAGGGCGACTGTATTGTTCATGATGAGTTTAAGGCCAATGCGCTGCGTGATTTAAAGCGTGTATACCCCGATGCGGCGATTCTAGTACACCCAGAGTCACCCGCGAGTGTGGTGGCGATGGCGGATGCTGTCGGCTCCACCAGCCAGTTGATCAAAGCTGCGCAAACCATGGCCAACGAGCGTTTTATTGTGGCGACCGATCGCGGTATTTTCTATAAAATGCAACAAGCGGCGCCGGGTAAAACACTGATTGAAGCGCCTACTGGCGGTAATGGTGCCACCTGTAAGAGCTGTGCCCACTGTCCATGGATGGCAATGAACGGCTTAAAGGCGATTGAAGCGTCTTTAAGTAACAGCGACAAAACGACTCACGAAATCTTTGTCGATGAAGATTTACGCGTGAAAGCCTTAATCCCGCTGACCCGTATGCTCGATTTCGCTAAGACACTGAATATGAAAATGAAAGGCAACGCTTAATTAAGCGTTCATAACACTCACGAAAAATGAAATCCCTGCCACTTGGCGGGGATTTTTGTATCGGTTCAAATTGATCAGCAGCTAAGCTGCTAAGTATGTGCTTAATAAGGTGCGCTAGCTTTTAGACGCCATTCTTCATAGATGCATATATGCTTCAATTTAAAGAAATACACGCTCTTTTAGTTACTGGATCGGTGTTGTTGGCCTAAATTTGATATAGCAAAGCGTAGGTGAGTTCACTCACTGCGCTGTGTTCATGCAATTTTGTATAAGATAACCATGGAGAAGGGTATGAAAAACATCGTGTTACTGCTTGCATCAATGTCTGCTGCCAGTGCATTTGCAGACGTGAGTGTGCCAATGAATCTTGTCAACGAAAAAGGCGTGGGTGAAAGTGTCGGTCAAGTGACCATTTCTGAGTCGCAGTATGGAGTGGTATTTACGCCATCACTTAAAGGCTTAATGCCGGGATTACATGGTTTCCATCTACATGAGAACGGCAGCTGTGATCCAAAGGAAAAGGACGGAAAAATCGTCCCTGCTGGCGCGGCAGGTGGACACTATGATCCTGCCGCCACGAAGGCCCACGGCACGCCATGGGGAGAAGGGCATTTAGGCGATCTGCCACCATTGTTTGTCGATGCAGACGGTGCTGCTAGCCAGGCCGTGCTGGCACCGCGCTTAAAAATGGGTGATCTTAAAGGCCATGCGATCATGATCCATGCCGGTGGTGACAACCATTCCGATCACCCAGCGCCTTTAGGTGGCGGCGGTGCGCGTGTAGCCTGCGGTATTATCAATTAATGTATCGCCACATTCAGTTGTTAGCGGCGAAATACTCGCATTGGTAACGACAGTGGATTAATGAGCCGTGAAATCGGTATAAAAAAGCCCCGCAAGAGCGGGGCTTTTTGATAAAGAAGAATGATTACTTCGCGTTCATCAGCGCAACCGCGTTATCTAACATACGGTTACTGAAGCCCCATTCGTTATCGTACCATGCCATTACTTTAACTAAACGGCCGTTAACGCGGGTTTGCGTTGCATCAAAGTTAGATGAAAATGCATTGTGGTTAAAGTCGATAGACACCAGTGGCTCTTTGTTAACCGCTAACACTTCGCTCAGTGGCGCAACAGCAGCGGCACGTTCGATAATGGCGTTAACTTCTTCAACAGTAGTATCACGTGCAGCAATGAAAGATAAATCCACTAAAGACACGTTAACAGTCGGTACACGTACTGCTAAACCATCGAATTTACCTTGCAATTCAGGTACAACTAAACCTACTGCCGCGGCAGCGCCAGTTTTAGTTGGGATCATTGACAGTGCTGCAGCGCGGGCACGGCGTAAATCTGTGTGGTATACGTCAGATAAACGTTGATCGTTGGTGTAAGCATGAATGGTGGTCATCAGACCAGATTCGATACCAATTTCGTCATTTAACGGCTTAGCGAAAGGCGCTAAACAGTTAGTGGTACATGAAGCATTAGAGATAACTGTCATATCCGCGGTCAACACATTGTTGTTCACACCGTAAACGACGGTTGCATCAACGTTTTTACCTGGTGCAGAAATAATGACTTTCTTCGCGCCCGCCGCTAAATGTGGCTGTACAGATTCTTTAGAAGTGAAGATACCAGTACATTCGAACACGACGTCAACTTGTAAGTCGCCCCAAGGTAATTTACCTGGATCGCGTTCTTGGAAGGTGAGGATCTTGTCGCCGTTGACATAAATTGCTTCAGCATCATGCTCAACTTTGGCATTGAAACGACCATGTACAGAATCGTATTTTGTCAGGTGAGCGTTGATTGAAGCGTCGCCTAAATCGTTGATGGCAACAATTTTGATTGGGTAAGCTTTTTCGCTTTCATACAGGGCGCGTAATACGTTTCTACCGATACGGCCATAACCATTTATTGCTACACGGATAGTCATCTCATATCCCTCTGGTGATTATAAAATTCAACTGGTAGTAAAATTACCAAACTGACAGCTATCGTCAAGTGAATTCGGCAATTTTGCCGGGATTCGGTTAACAAATTAGGTGTTTTTTTTTACATTGCTCGCGAAAACACCATTTTCAGCGCTGTATTTGGGTAAAAAATTACAAGGTGGCAAACATTTTGCCGACGTTCTTCAAAACGCAAGTTAAGGCGAATTTGGCTTCTCTGGCTCGACAGTTGTTGTTGCCGCAGGCGGTGTGACCTCCGTCTGGGGCGGAGCAAGCCAGAGCGCAACCGGACTGGTTGAATAGAGGCCATCTTCTAACGCGTCGATTAAGTTCTGGGCGTATTGATCTAATTTGGCCGCAAGCGTCTTGTCGCCACCGATTAAGGCTAGCATCTTATCTTCAGAATACTTCTGCTGCGTAAGTAGTAAATTGGCTTTGGTCAGCATATATGTTTTTTCAAACGCTTGGGTTTGACGATAGGCTGAGGCGAGCCCAAGCAACCAGTTGGGATCAAAGTCGGCATATTGAATTTCTGCAAACACTTTAAGATAGAGTTGTTGCGCTTTGATGGCATTTCGATTGCTGTAATAGGTGGCGATTTGAGCTAAGAGAAAAGGCTCTGTGACTTCACCAGCATTTTCTTGCGCTAATAGTCGGTTTAAGGCATCAGTGTCGGCAAAACGTGTCCATTGATAGTAAGACATAAAGGGGTCTTGGCGTTCGCGGGTTTCTTCCTGTAGACGGCTGAGGTTTTCTGTACTTAGGCGAAAGGCTCTTGCGCGGTCAGCCGTGCGATTCGTATGGATGATATGTTGCACCCCTGAGGCCAATTCAATACAACGGCTGTAATCTTCAAGGTAAGTTAACTGTTGATAAAGTTGCTTACCCGTAGGATTTTTGTTGTCTAATAGGTCGAATCGGCTCTGGATCAGCAGGGTTTTCTCGGTTAAACACCATCCATCCTTATGCAAATCGGCACAAATTTCAGGATTATTTTTACAAATCGTTTCGATATTTCGGCCATTATCACAACCGAAAAGGCTTATCGCGAGGGTAAATGATGTAATTATTACTAGATTTTGTCTCAAAATACGCTCCAAAATGCAATTTTCTCTAATAAAATTACAGATTTACAGAAAATATCTTACTGGCAAGCTGGGTCAGTTTTCATTACAATGGCGCCGACCAAAACACAGGGTTTTCCCTAAAACCTCCATAAGATTATTGGTCTTTTCGTCATGTTACTCAAACCTTTCAATATATTTTATTGAAAAGTGAGATAAAGGATCTGTAAATGAGCGCTGATAAACACCTACAAAGTTGGCAAGAACGTTTTGAAATGGCAGAGGCAATGCAACCTTTGCTGGGCAAGTTGTACCGTAACCAAGGCGTCGAAGTTGTGGTTTATGGTAAGCCATTACTCAATGCTTCTACTATTGAGATTATTAAAGCGCACCGTTTAGTTCGTCGTCATGTCGGCGAGAAATTACGTTTACGCGAGAGTTTCCCGTTTGTTCAAGCCTTAAGCAGACTCGCAGTTAAACAATGTAAAGTGGATATTGGTAAGCTTGCCGTTAAATACTGGGCTGAACATACCGATACCAACGAAATTGAAAGCTATATGGCACGTGAATTAGCGGCGGCGATTGATCATGCTGATGATATCGCCCCGCGTGATGTAGTGTTGTATGGTTTTGGTCGTATTGGCCGCTTATTAGCGCGCTTACTGATCGAACGTACTGGCCGTAGCAACAAGTTAAGACTGCGCGCTATCGTGTTACGTGGCGGTAAAAAGGGCGATTTAGAAAAACGCGCAAGCTTACTGCGTCGTGACTCTGTTCATGGTCCATTTAACGGTTCAGTTGAAGTGGATGAAGAGAACAACGCTATCATCGCTAACGGCACTTATATCCAAGTTATTTACGCAAACTCGCCAGATGAAGTGGATTACACCAAATACGGTATTACAGATGCCTTAGTGGTAGACAACACCGGCATTTGGAAAGATGAAGCAGGCTTAGGCTTACACTTGAAGAGTCCAGGTGCGAGCAAAGTGTTACTGACTGCACCTGCAAAAGGCGCCATCAAGAACATCGTTTACGGCGTGAATGAAGGCGACATCACTGCAGAAGATATCATTGTGTCTGCGGCGAGCTGTACCACTAACGCCATCACACCAGTACTGAAAGCGGTAAACGACAAGTACGGTATCGAGAATGGTCACGTTGAGACTATTCACTCATACACGAACGATCAAAACCTGATCGACAACTACCACAGTGCTGACCGTCGTGGTCGCAGTGCACCATTAAACATGGTGATCACTGAAACGGGCGCGGCTAAAGCCGTAGCTAAAGCTCTGCCAGTATTAGCGGGTAAACTGACGGGTAACGCGATTCGCGTGCCAACACCAAACGTGTCTATGGCGATCATCAGCATGAACCTCAATGCTGAGACTAACAAAGATGAATTGAACGAATACCTGAAAGACACTGCGCTGCAATCACCATTGCAGAACCAAATCGATTACACAGACTCAACTGAAATCGTATCAAGCGATTTAGTGGGTTCTCGCTATGCGGGCGTGGTTGATTCACAAGCGACTATCGCCGAAGGTAAACGTGCCATTCTGTACGTATGGTATGACAACGAATTTGGTTACAGCTGCCAAGTCGTCGGTGTTATGCAGACCATGTTAGGCCTGACGACTCTGTCTCTGCCAGCATAATCGCTACGCACATAAAAACGTCCAAGAAAAAGCGCCCAGTAGGGCGCTTTTTTTATGACATTGACCCGTCCTAAATAGCGTTGACACTTTTCAAACTCATTTTGGAGAGTGTAATGACTTCAACAATTAAACGAACTCAACGCGATTATTCCCTCGCTTTTAAATTGGCGGTTGTCGACCAAGTGGAAAAAGGCGAGCTGACCTATAAGCAGGCGCAAGACAAGTATGGTATTCAAGGTTGTTCCACCGTGTTAGTGTGGTTACGCAAGCATGGTAAACTGGATTGGTCCCTAGGGACGCCGCCAACATCAATGCGAGGACAGTTGATGACTGAACCCACCACGCTCACCCCCGAGCAAAAGATAAAAGCCCTCGAAGCCGAACTTGAAGATACCCGCATGAAAGCGGCGTTCTTCGAAGCCATTGTCGAAAAACTCAGAACTGACTACGGGATATCCGTCGTAAAAAAGCCACCCGCGAAACGCTCCAGGAAAAAACGGACGTAGGTTATCGCGTCACCCAATGCTGTCGCTATCTTGGCATCAGTCGTCAGGCGTATTATCAGCAATGCCAGCGGCAAATCGTCTCAGAGCTAAGGGAGCAACAGGTGTTGCAAACAGTACAATATGAACGGTTATTTCAACCGCGAGTCGGTACGCGTAAACTGCAGTATTTACTCAACAAAATGCATCAAATAGTGATAGGACGAGACCGGTTATTTCGCTGTCTTAGGGCGCATCGTTTGTTGGTCACGCCTAAGCGGGCGTACCATAAAACGACCCATAGCCATCATCGATTTAGGTGTCATCCCAACTTGCTTAAGCCCAGCGAGCAGCAAGTGGACATCAGCCGCTCAGAACAAGTCTGGGTGGCGGATATTACCTATCTACCACTTGACCCGTCCTAAATAGCGTTGATAAGGCTGGGTAACATCACTTCAACTCTTGTTGTTGCAAAGAAAATCATCAAATTGATTATTCCATCGGCAAGTTTTTATCTCTGTGGCTGAATATTGGGCAAACAGTGCTTCTAAGCGCAATATTTCAAATTTGTTGATTGACTCTGAAGGTTAAATCGGTAGAATGCCAATCCGCAGTCAGGGGAAAGCGTAGCAACGTAACTCCTAAGCTTAATGACTCATTAAGCTGTGACATCGATGCGACATTAGCTCAGTTGGTAGAGCGATACCTTGCCAAGGTATAGGTCATCGGTTCGAACCCGATATGTCGCTCCAACTCTTTACGAGTTTGGAAATCTGGCGCGATGGCAGAATGGCTATGCTGCGGATTGCAAATCCGTCGATCTCGGTTCGACTCCGGGTCGCGCCTCCATAGATTAAGGTATTAATGACACGATTCCCGTCGTTAATATAAAGAGTTTGCCCGAGTGGTGGAATCGGTAGACACAAGGGATTTAAAATCCCTCGCTGGTAACAGCGTGCCAGTTCAAGTCTGGCCTCGGGTACCATAACATAGAGAAGGCCTAACAGATGTTAGGCCTTTTTTATTGCCGCAAATCCCGTTCTAACCCCTACAAATTAATCCTTAAACAAATAGTGATCAGCCTCTTAAAAATCACAATTATCAAAAATTTCAGCCTCAAGACAATTGATCTCTCATTTAGTTGTTATTTATTTTAATCAATCCATAATACGCAAACTATTTCCTTAAGATGCGGCAATAGGCGCTATTCCCCCTCTTAAGACAGTGGTATAAATAAGCCGAATTTCCCCTACACGTGAACATTTAGGATAAGTAGTCATGATTTTCTCTCAGGTAGTACTCGCACCCGCTGATCCCATCCTTGGTTTAACCGATACCTTCAAGGCCGATTCACGCCAAGATAAAGTGAACCTCGGTGTTGGCATTTATAAGGATGAAGCAGGGCAGACTCCAGTATTACAGTCAGTGAAGAAAGCAGAAGCCCTATTGCTTGAGCAAGAGAAGACCAAGAACTATTTAGGTATCGAAGGGGTTCAAACCTATAACCGCGTGGTACAAGAGCTATTATTTGGCGAGGGCAGTACGCTTGTGACGTCAGGCCGTGCCGCGACCGCTCAGGCGCCAGGTGGTACTGGTGCACTGCGTATTGCCGCCGAGTTTCTACTGCGCAACACGCCATCGCGCACTGTGTGGGTCAGTAACCCAACTTGGGCGAACCATCAGAATATTTTTGAAACTGCAGGTTTAACGGTTAAAGAATACGGTTACTACAATGCCAGTGCCCACGATATCGATTTCGATGGCATGATGACAGATCTCGCCAATGCACAGGCGGGTGACATTGTTCTACTGCACGGTTGCTGCCATAACCCAACGGGTATTGATTTGACCTTAGCCCAATGGGAATTGGTTGCTAACCTGTGTGCAGACAAACAGTTAGTGCCATTGTTTGACTTTGCTTACCAAGGTTTTGGTGCTGGGATTGAAGAAGATGCCGCAGGCCTACGTTTAGTGGCTGCAAAAGTACCTGAGTTGTTAGTGGCTAACTCTTTCTCTAAAAACTTTGGTCTTTATAACGAGCGTATCGGCGCTGTGACTGTAGTGGCACAAAATGCCGATGAAGCGGTGCGTGCCTTCAGCCAAGTGAAACGTACTATTCGCGCCAATTACTCAAACCCACCAGCACACGGTGCGTTAATTGTTAGCACCATTTTAAGCGATGCGGCATTAAAAGCACTTTGGGTACAAGAGTTGACTGAAATGCGTGAACGTATCGCCCAGATGCGTACTCTGTTCGTCCAAAGCTTAAAGGATGAAGGCGTCACCCAGGACTTTAGCTTTATTTCCCGCCAAAACGGTATGTTTAGCTTCTCTGGCTTAAACAAAGAGCAGGTTGCACGCTTAAAAGACGAGTTTGGTATTTATATCGTCGGCTCAGGCCGCATTAGTGTTGCCGGTATGACCAAAACCAATATGCCTGTGATCTGTAAAGCGATTGCCCAAGTTCTTTAACTTAGTTCTTTAACTTAGCTCTTTAATTTAGCTCTTTGATTTAGTCCTCTAATATCAGAAGAGGGCTCACTAAAAAGGACAGCCTAGGCTGTCCTTTTTGTATTTTGAGCTGTCCTTTAGCATTTTGAATCTGTTGGATGCTAAAGGATGCGGTTAGTCTGTCGTTATGACGCCAAGGTTTCTAGCGGTAAATCCGACTTAATTCTCAATACTGCACTGAGCGCATCACGCAGCCCTGCCTGATCGTGTAATTGCGGATTGTGGCGATTCCTTAACGGGAAGTAATTCATTAAAGTGCCAAGGCGCACTTGTTCTGAGTGACGTAGCACTTTAGTGATCACAGGCTTGCCAATCACTTGATGGCACCAAGCTATCCGCTGCTCAATACTAAACTGGCCAGCTGGTGAAGTTTCTTCATTCAGATTATCGATAAAAACCACGGGCGCAGTGGTCATCGCTAAGGCTTTAGCAAAGCAGGGCAGTAACAGCGGTGGCATAATACTGGTCAGGAAGCTCCCTGGGCCTAGGATAATCAGATCCGCACGGCTGATGGCCTCACAGGCTTCGGCAGTTGCATCGACCTGTGGTTCAAGACATAAGGCAATTGGCGCCTCATTCATCTTATCGACATTAACCTCACCAAAGACCTTACAACCAGAGGCCTGCAATGCCACTAAATGGGTTGGTTGTTCTGACATAGGGATGATATTGGTTTCAATCTTAAGCATATGACGTATAAGATTGACGGCCTCGAGGGGCCTAACGCAAAGCTTATCGAGGGCAAGCAGCATCAAATTCCCTAGATTGTGGCCGCTTAGTTCGGTTTCGCCCTGAAAGCGGTACTCAAATAATTGCGAGCTCACCGATGGGCGATGGGCTAGTTGAGACAGACAATTACGCAGATCGCCCCAGGCAATACAGTCCTGTTCGGCCCGTAATCTGCCCGTAGAGCCACCATTATCTGTGGTTGCAACAATGCCTGTGAGACGATTGCCCAGAAAATCCAGCGATGAGAGTACTCGACCCAAGCCGTGACCACCGCCAATGGCGACCACGTGTCTGTATTGATTTAAGATTTGATGCTGCATGAGGGTTCCTTCCTGAATACCCAAAAAATCCTGTCCTGTTGTTAAGCGGTGTTGCGAAGCCTCGTTTGGGCTCAGTTGCCAATACCTGCGTTAACGGAACCTTAGTATAAAAGCTCAGTCAAAAGCATGCACTAAATATTCACGCTCAAATTGTGCCAATGTGTATGAGTTAAGCGTGGGATCGCATTTTCAGCACAGATACGCTTTGACTGCGCTTGGCATGGGCGGTTTTGTCGTCAGATTTCGTGAATTTCAAGATATGACATATAATCTGGCGCTTATTTTGCCACTCGTGACTCAATATCAAAGGTGACTTATTGAAAACAGGTAGAATTGGTTCGTTTACACTCGCGTTAGCCCTAGTGATCTTAGCGATTTTTTCGCTGAGAGTCTGGCTCATTCCTACTATTGATGAGCCTGAATCTATCGTTAACCAACTGGAAAACTCCGTTGATCCCGTTACTCAAGTGCCTGACTTTTCTGCCATCAATGATGTGGCGGAAAAAAAGCGTGCCTTTTTTGATTTTCTCAGGCCGATCATTCAACAACAAAATGCCATTATTGCCACCGAGCGTGACTTTATCACCGACATGTTGGCCTTAGTGGAGAACGACAGTACTCTGTCGGATAAGCAGTTAGCGCAGCTCAATCAGTTATTTGATAAATATCAATATGCTGCCCGTAATGTGGATGCAAAATCCCTGAACAGTTTACTGAAACGGGTCGATATTATTCCCGAATCTATGGTGCTTATTCAGGCGGCCAATGAATCGGGATGGGGCAGTTCGCGTTTTGCCCGTGAAGGCTTTAACTTTTTCGGCGAATGGTGTTTTAGCAATGGTTGCGGCATAGTGCCATCCTCTCGTGGTTCGGGCAAAACCCATGAAGTGAAAGTGTTTCCCTCGGTGGACGCTTCAGTGTCTTCCTATATGCGCAATTTGAATTCGAATACGGCATACACGCTGTTTCGCTCAATACGTGCAGATTTACGCTCTCAGGAAGCCGAATTAAGTGCCGACCAACTGATCTATGGACTAGTGAATTATTCTGAAAGGCAAGAGGCTTATATCGACGAGTTACTCGATATGTTACGTCATAATGAAAAATATTTGGTGAAGGCGGATGCATAAAAAATGGTGGTTAGTGGGGCTTTGCTTGTGTGCGACAAGTCTGCAGGCAGAAACGATTTCCCTCGAATATAAAGGCTTTTATGACAGATTAAAGCAAGTCAATAAGGGAAATTATCAGTTAGTCGAAATCGCCTTTAGTGTACCAATGCTACCTAATTGTCAGATCCAGAGTGGAAGCATTTCGAGTGAATTAAATTCAACGCCACTCACTTATACTGCGGCGCAGCGGTTGTTTATTCCCTTTGATGACGCGCTTAAAGATCAACGCGCATTAGTGAATCTAGAGTTTGAGGGCAAGGCTGAGGGCTGTGGTATTGCAATGCAAGTCAGAGCTAAGCAGACTTTAGCCACATACGACAAGGCGCGACTAGCGCAAATCGCCAGCGAAATGGATGCTTTACTCGGAGCCATGCAGGGCTTCCCGATGCGCTATTTTAAGGAGCCAATCGCGGGATTAAACTTTGAATTTGCTCAAGACCAAGCCGTTACTGTGACGCTTGATGGGCGTGAGCAACAGGTGAACAGCAGCTTTAAGTTGAGTGTTGAGCAGCTTAACAGCTTGACGTCGTTGCAATTTAGCCAAGCGCCGACCGTGTTGAGCCCTTGGGTTAAGTAAGGATAGATTTAAGCTATAAAAAAGCCCACTCTCGTGGGCTTTTTTTATGCGTATCGCGTTTACGCTTCGTAAACGTTGACGATATTGATGCGTTTTGCCGCATCTAAATCGATATGGCCGCTGTTGGCGATATCCAAAAAGTCAAATGCGGGTAAATCGGCTTCGGCCACATCACCCTTCATTGGCGCGTTGGGATCGCGTTTCAACGACACAAAGTCAAACTGCTCACGGTCAACACCCTGTGAAGGGGCAGTGTTTTGCATGGCGGTGAAAATAGTTTCAATACGGCCTGGGTAGAGTCTATCCCACTGATTGAGCATGTCTTTCACTGCTTGACGCTTGAGGTTTTCCTGCGAGCCACAAAGATTACAGGGAATGATGGGGAATTTTTTCAATTCCGCATATTCTTCTAAATCCTTTTCGCGGCAATAGGCGAGTGGACGAATAACCACGTTAGCGCCGTCGTCCGAGAGCAACTTAGGTGGCATGGCTTTCATCTTGCCGCCGTAGAACATGTTGAGGAACATGGTCTCAATAATATCGTCTCTGTGGTGGCCTAGTGCGATTTTGGTTGCGCCAATGCGCTGGGCAAAGCCATAGAGAGTACCGCGACGCAGGCGAGAGCACAGCGAGCAAGTGGTTTTGCCTTCAGGGATCTTTTCTTTCACAATCGAGTAAGTGTCTTTCTCGAGGATGTGATAGGGAATATTAAGGCTGTCTAAATAGGCTGGCAGTACGTGTTCAGGGAAACCCGGCTGCTTTTGATCTAAATTAACGGCAATAATTTCGAACTGTACGGGCGCGCGCTGCTGTAGATTAAGCAGAATATCCAGCATGGCGTAACTGTCTTTACCGCCACTTAAGCAGCACATGACTCGGTCGCCATCTTCAATCATGTTGTAATCGGCGATGGCACTACCCACTTCACGGCGCAGACGCTTCTGTAATTTATTCAGACGGGTAATTTGTTTTTTTGATAATTCTTCAGGCATTTGACTCGCCGTAACTTCAGACATAGCTTCCAACATAAAAAAAGCGCCCAGTAACTCAGTTTCAGGGCGCGTATTATTCCAGCTATCGACGGCGGGGTAAAGAGCGGCGTGCGTTATGCCTCTTCAAGCGGTGATTTATAACCATCGGGTTTGATGGCTAATAAATCACAGTTAATGCTATCAATCACATGCTCTGCGGTATTGCCGATAAGCGCCGCCGAGAATCCAGTCCGACCGACAGTACCTAAAATGACCAGCTCGGCATCGAGTTGCTCGGCAAGTTCAGGGATCACATCCTCTGGCAAGCCTTCTTTCACATGGCAGTGCAGGGTATCGATACCATAGGCATTGGCAAGGTATTGCACTCGTTGCTCATGTTGCATGCGAATGGTGTCGTTATAGGTTTGTGCATCGAAATCAGGCAGTTCAATGGCAAGATTCACCGGTGTGCCGGGATAACCATTGACTAAGTGCACTTCGGCGGCAAATTTTGCGGCTAAATCCTTGGCATGTTCGATAATCTTGCCGTTTAGCATCTGATGATCGGTGTCTTCGGTTGCCACGTTGACGGCGCAGAGGATTTTACCCGCTTCTGGCCAATCATGATCTTTGACCATCAACACAGGCACAGGCGCTTTACGCATTAAATGCCAATCGGTTGGAGTAAAAATAACGGCCTTTAACTTGTCGTGGGCGTGGGTGCCTTTGACGATCAAATCATATTGCCCTGCAATCGCATGGTTGATGATGCTTTCAAATGGGCGATTGTGCCAAATAACTTGAGTATCAATATCGAGTTGCAGGTGGTTATAGGCAGTCAGTAGATCTTGGATCCACGCCAGACGCTGATCGATCACACCTTGGCGCATGGCTTCGCGCTCTTGGCTCGATAGAATCGATGTCATTTCATAGGAGAAGTCAAAAATAGAGAGAAACACAGTCACATGGGCGTTACTTTTACTGGCCAAGGTCACCGCTCGGGCGAGTGCAACTTGATGCTCTGTCGTGGGGTCGACTACTACCAGTATTTTTTGATAATCCTTCATAACATGTTCCTTTAGTCATAGGCTCATGTTCATCATGAGCCTTTGGCAATTATCTGTATTGTTCTAGATCAAAACTCTTTTCAAAACCAGTGCCTAGCGCATTAATTACGAATATTAAAGCACAAATCTAGGAAGGTGTGACTTATCTGGCGATCCTGGCATTACCTGCCAAGAGATTCAGTTCGTGGTGGTCAAGGATAGTGATGTACTTGCCTTTCACTTCAATCAAACCTGACTTTTGGAAACGGCCTAACAAGCGGCTGATGGTTTCTACGGTTAAGCCAAGGTAGTTACCAATGTCACCACGGGTCATGGTTAAACGGAATTCTTTCGGAGAAAAACCACGGTTGCCAAAGCGATTAGCTAGATTGCTGATAAATGCGGCGAGGCGTTCCTCGGCATTTTTCTTGCTCAGCAATAAAATCATTTCTTGATCGCTCATGATTTCATTGCTCATTAAGCGCATGATTTGTTGGCGTAACTTGGGCATGCTGCCTGAAAGCTCATCGAGAATATTGAAGGGGATTTCACATACCATTGAGGTTTCTAAGGCTTGGGCAAAACTCTGGTGGGATTGAGCATGAATACCGTCAAAACCAATCACATCGCCCGCTAAATGGAAACCGGTGATCTGTTCATCGCCCTGTTCGGTAATCGTATAACTTTTTACAGTACCAGAGCGGATGGCGAACAAGGACTTTAATGGATCGCCTGATTTAAAAATCTGCTCACCTTTTTGAATTGGCTTTTTACGCTCAATGATATCGTCGAGCTGATCGAGCTCGTTGGCATTGAGGGTAAACGGAATACAAAGGGTACCCATACTGCAATCGTGACAATGAATTGCGCACCCACTCGCGGCGGGACGACGGTTTTTATTCTGCTCTATTGTCATGTCGGTTCTCAAGTTAATCCACTGCAGCCATGTTAAACCAATTCACTCGCTTGGGCTAGTTTAGCTGCGACAGGGCGATATATAAAGTTTGTGCGCCAAAGGCAATTAAAAGTAAGCCACTCAATAATCTAACGGTTTTTTGCTGTACCCAATTGGCCAAACGTTTGGCCGCAACACCGGCACTCAGGAGTGCGGGGAGTGTCCCTAATCCAAAGGCGAACATAATCAAAGCGCCTTGACTGGCAGAGCCTGCCGCCACCGACCAGGTTAAAGTGCTATAGACCAAGCCGCAGGGTAGCCAGCCCCAAATGAGTCCGGCGGTGATGGCCTGCATTGGCGTATTGATGGGGACGAGGCGTTGGGCTAAGGGTTTCAGATAGCGCCATAACACTTGGCCAAGGCGCTCAATCTGCACTATACCCACCCAGATTTTTGCAATGTAAAGCCCGGTTGCAATCATCATCACGCCAGCAATGATCCTTAGGATCAACAGGTAACTGTCGAGTTCAAATAAGTGCCCAAGCATGGCCGATGAACCGCCGACTAAGGCGCCTGCGAGGGTATAACTTAAGATCCGGCCGAGGTTATAGCTTAATAAGTAGGTGAGTTGATGGGCTAAGTGATTGCCCTGTTTAGGATTCGGCAGTTGGGAAGAAAAGGCACCAACGAGGCCGCCACACATGCCAAAGCAGTGGGCAGCGCCCATTAACCCCACCAGAAATGCCCCTGTGACGTTATATTCAATCACAGAGCCAATCACTGAGGCATGCCTTTATCTTGTGCCTGTGACGATGGATTGGCTTGAGTCGGTTTGTCTGCATCCTCATCGAAGAGAATCGACACACTTTGACGGTCTAAGTCATCGAATTGTTCGGATTTTACCGCCCAAAAGAACACGGCTACGGCGATCAACACAAAGATCATCGCGATAGGGATTAGTACATAAATGATGCTCATAACCTAAGCCTATTTCATTGTTATAATTTAATTCGTAATAATCTCAAACTGTTACCCACAACAATCAAAGAGCTTGCCGACATGCCAAGGGCTGCAATATAAGGCGCAACATGCCCAGTTACCGCCAGCGGTAAAATCAGCGCGTTATAGCCTAAGGCCCAAGCGAGGTTTTGACGAATAATTTGTGTGGTCAGTTTAGCAACCTTGACCGCTTGGGTGAAGCGAGAGAGGTGATCGCCAAGCAGAATGAGATCGGCGCTGTTTTTAGCAATCGCGCTGCCGCTCCCCATCGCCACAGATAAATCGGCGCCCGCCAGTACTGGCGCATCATTGATGCCATCGCCGAACATCGCCACCGGTGTCGATTGCTGTAGTTTGGTCACCAGGGCCAGTTTATCGGCTGGAGTCAGTCCACTGTGGACATCGCTAATCCCGAGTTCTTTCGCCAATTGATGCACATGCCCTGAGCTATCGCCACTGGCGATACTGACCTTGCAACCTTGTTGCTTCAAAATATCGACGGTTTCTTTGCTATCGACACGGATATTATCTTGGATCTCAATCGTGGCGATGACTTCAAGCTGGCCATTATGACTGCGGGCGAGCCAAATCAGCTGGTTTGCAAGTTTGGGCTCGGCGGCGGCCCCCGTAAAGCTTGAATTACCAATGCGGTACTCAGTGCCATTAATCAAGCCTTTCACCCCAAAACCCACTTCATGGTGAACTTGCTCGGCAACAACATCGACTTGGGCAAAGCTGGCAAAGGCCGCAGCGATAGGGTGGCGTGAGCCTGATTCTAGCGCTGCTGCGATTGCCAGTACCTGTTTTTTCTCGATATAGCTATGGCATTCAACCTTGGCAATTGATAGGGTGCCGCAGGTGAGAGTACCAGTTTTATCAAATACCACATGTTTGATTTGTGGCAGTTTTTCAAAGACGCCGGCTTTACGGGTAATAATCCCAAGGCGAGTAAAAATCGCGGTCGCGCAGGTGACGGCGGTGGGGGTGGCTAGCGCAAGCGCGCAAGGGCAAGTTGCCACTAATACCGACAAGGTGACCCAAAAGGCATCTTCGGGGGAGATTTGCAGCCACACCAGATAGGTGATCGTCGCAATCGATAAGATAGTGCCTGAGAAATAACGCGACAATTTATCGGCCAACATAGCGACGGCAGGTTTAGTGTTTGAGGCTAATTCCTGCAGGCGAATAATTTCGGCAACCAATTGGTCTTGCCCAAGGGCGGTCACTTTTACCTTAATGGGTTGGTCTAGGTTAATGGTGCCAGCAAATACTTGGCTATCGACGGGCTTTTCAATCGGCATTTGCTCACCGGTGAGCATGGCTTCATTGATGCTGGTGTGGCCGTCAACGACGATTCCGTCGGCGGCGACCATTTCGCCGGGTTTAATAAGAATAATGTCCCCGAGGCGTAATTTTTTCGCGGGGATCTCTTCTTGCCCCAGGGCCGTGACTAAATGCGCCGTTAACGGCACTAATTTGTGGAGATTACTGGAGCTAACGGATGCCTTTTGTCTTGCCTTTTGCTCGAAATAACGTCCTAGCAGCAGGAAGAAGGTAAACATGGAGACGGATTCAAAATAGACTTCGCCCGTGCCGTTAACTGTCGCAAAGCAACTGGCGATATAGGCGCCGCCAATAGCGATAGAGACAGACACATCCATATTGAGTTTGCCACTGAGCAGGGTGCGAATGGCGCTGAAATAGAAGGGCTGCGCCGAGTAAAGCACCACGGGTGTGGCAAAAATCATGCTCACCCAACGGAAATAATCCCGATATTGCACATCCAAATCGGTAAAGTAACCGGTATAGAGGGCGAGGGCGAACATCATCACTTGCATGGTAGCAAAACCCGCCAAGCCTAAGCGCAGTAAGAATTTGCGGCTATTTTGCTTGGCGGTCAGTTCTTGCTCATCCACTTGATAGGGCGCAGCTTGATAACCAATACGGCTAATTTGTCCAAGAATATCACTGAGTTTAACTTGCTGTTTATCCCAGCTGATCATCGCCCTTTGGGTGGTGGAGTTGACCATCACTTGGCTGACGCCAGGCAGTTGTTTCACTTTATGTTCGATTAACCAAGCGCAGGCCGCGCAAGTAATGCCGTCGATGGACAGCGACACTGAGTCACTCTTTTCCTCCGAGTGGACAAAGTCCTGCTGTACTTCGGGCAAATCGTAGGCACTAAACTGATTTAATTCATCGGGTACCAGTGCCGTCTGTTTACTGCCGGGTTCGGTTCGAAACTTGTAATAGCTTAATAAGCCTGCATCCACAATGGCTTGGGATACCGCTTGGCAGCCTGGGCAACACATGAGTTCATCGCGGTCATTAATGCGGGTGACAAACTGAGTCCCAGTGAGCACGGGCTCATTACAGTGAAAACAACTTGGATGTGTCATAGCAATATTCATTCAACCACAATTAGTTCAACCACAATTGGACGTTGTCTTTGAGTTCGACACGTTGATGAATACGCCATTTACCGTCAAAACCTTCTAGGCGGACTTCCCAAGCACCCGTTAATACATCGGGCAGTGTAATGCGATACACATGGTTAGCATCGGCCGTTACCGTCATCTTGATGTCTTTTTCGGCAATCGTTGGGTGATAAAATTCGACTTTTAACGCGGCTTGATAGGCTGGTCCACCGTGTTGGGTGAAGAGTACTTCGTGGTGATTTTGTTCGAGTTGCCATTGCATGCCAAGTTGCTTGGCATATTTGACTTTACTCAAGTCCATGTTGATGGCTTTGCCTTCTTTGTAATAATCCTCGGCGACAAGAGAGTCAGAGTTAGAGAGGGCAATTTTTAGCGTGGTAAAACTTGCGACGACGGCACACAAAGGAAGAATAATTAAAAACCAAGGCCAAAACTGCTTATACCAGGGTTGTTGTTCGCTCATGTTAAATACCCATAATAAAAATTTGCGCCATTTTACCGTTAAAAGGTGGCTTTAGCACTTTAAAAAAAAGGCCTCGACGTTATCGAGGCCTTAGCGTTACTCACATCTAATTACTTGTTTGACAAGCTATAAACATAAGCTGCGATCACGTGGACTTTCTCTTCACCGAGAACGTCTTTCCATGCTGGCATCACGCCTGCACGGCCGTGTTTGATCGTTTCTTCGATCACACCACGGCTACCGCCATATAACCAAACATCGTCAGTTAAGTTAGGTGCGCCCATGAGTTTGTTGCCTTTTGCGTCCATACCGTGACACGCAAAACAACCTTTCATGAATGAACCTTGACCTTGAGCGGCGAGTTTCTCGTCGTGCTCACGGCCAGATAACTTAACTACGTACTCGGCCAGACCAGCAATTTCGCTATCGTCGATTGGCAAACCACCTTTTGGTGGCATCATGCCATGACGACCGTTCATGATAGTGGTCTTGATGGTTGCTAAATCGCCACCGTATAACCAATCACTGTCGGTCAGGTTAGGGAAGCCTTTGCTACCACGTGCGTCAGAGCCATGGCACTGCGCGCAGTTTTGTAGGAACAAACGGCCGCCCACTTTCAACGCTTCTTGGTTTTTCACTAACTCTTCGAGTGGTGTAGCCAAGTAAGCCGCGAAGATTGGGCCATATTTTTCGTTAGCGTGTTTAACTTCTTGGTCATACTGAACGTACATGCCTTCTTTTGCTGCCAGCTCAACCGCTGCTGCAGAATCGGCTTTAATACCTTTCTCTGTACCAATGCTCTGGTTAGAGCTGGTCCAGTTCAGTAGACCTTTATAGTTACCTAAACCTGGGAAGAGGGCTAAGTAAACCAGGCCAAACACGATAGTGATATAGAACATATAACTCCACCATTTTGGCAGTGGGTTATTGAGTTCTTCGATACCATCGAAACTGTGACCCATAGATTCGCCTTCTTTGACATCCGTGGTGTTCTTTGAACACACACGCAGCAACAGAAAACATCCTGCGATCACAATTAACGAGAGTACGCTAATCCAAATACTCCAGAAGCTACTCATCACTTATTCTCTCCTGAGTCCTTCGATTCCTTGCTGATTTCCTCATCGGAAAACACAAGATTCGCTGCTTCATCAAAGGATTTTTGACGACGCGAGCTATATGCCCAAGCAAATATACCGACGAAGGTCAGCATCACAATGATGGTTAAAATACCTTGTAATGTGCCGTAATCCATATATTGCCTCCTTATTTGAGTGCGTGACCCAAAGACTGAAGATATGCAATCAAGGCTTCCAGCTCTGTTTTACCTTCAACAGCTTTCTGCGCGCCTGCGATTTCTTCATCGGTGTAAAGATCATTACCTTTGTAACCGCCTTTGTGCATGTTACGCAGAATAGTCATCTTGTCGCCGGTTAACTTGCCGTCTAACTTGTTTTCAGCAAGCCATGGGAAGCCTGGCATATTCGATTGAGGGACCACAGCACGAGGATCGATTAAGTGAACTTCATGCCATTTATCGCTGTAGCGACCGCCAACACGGGCCAAGTCTGGACCAGTACGCTTAGAACCCCATTGGAATGGGTGATCCCAAACAGATTCACCGGCAACAGAGTAGTGACCGTAACGTTCAGTCTCTGCACGTAAAGGACGGATCATCTGGCTGTGGCAGTTGTAGCAACCTTCACGCACATAGATGTCACGGCCTTCAAGTTGCAGGGCAGTGTAAGGTTTCAAACCTTCAACAGGCTCAGTGGTATCTTTTTGGAAAATCAGCGGCGTGATTTCTACCAAGCTACCGAAGCTGATAGCGATAACAGTGAAGATCGCTAACAAACCGATGTTTTTTTCAACTATCTCATGATTAAATTTCATCGAGTTTGCTCCTTAAGCCGCTTTTGCTTCAGCCAGTGCTGGCAATGAATCTTTAGAGGCTTTCACAGTACGGATCACGTTGTATGCCATGATCAGCATACCGGTTAAGAAGAAACAACCGCCGAGGAAACGTACGAAGTAGAAAGGATAAGAAGCTTCCAGACTTTCAACAAAGCTATAAGTCAAAGTACCGTCAGCGTTAACTGCACGCCACATCAGACCCTGCATTACACCCGAAATCCACATAGACACGATGTAAAGAACAGTACCGATAGTTGCTAACCAGAAATGCACGTTAACTAACTTGATGCTGTACATACGGCCATGGCCGAATAGTACTGGGATCAAGTGATACAGAGAACCGATAGACACCATTGCCACCCAGCCTAGCGCGCCTGAGTGAACGTGACCTACAGTCCAGTCTGTGTAGTGAGATAAAGCGTTAACTGTCTTAATGGCCATCATCGGACCTTCGAAGGTCGACATACCGTAGAAAGACAGCGAAACCACTAAGAAACGCAGTACTGGGTCAGTACGCAGTTTGTGCCATGCACCAGATAAGGTCATGATACCGTTGATCATACCACCCCAAGATGGTGCGAACAGGATCAGTGACATCACCATACCTAACGACTGAGTCCAGTCTGGCAGGGCAGTGTAGTGTAAGTGGTGAGGACCTGCCCAAATGTACAGTGCGATCAGTGCCCAGAAGTGCACGATAGACAGACGATATGAGTAAACAGGACGACCCGCTTGCTTAGGAACGAAGTAGTACATCATACCTAAGAAGCCTGCGGTTAACAGGAAGCCTACCGCGTTGTGACCATACCACCATTGCACCATGGCATCGACCGCGCCACTGTACATAGAGTATGACTTGAACAAGCTAACAGGAACGGCCATAGAGTTCACGATGTGAAGCACGGCAACCGTAATGATAAATGCACCAAAGAACCAGTTCGCTACGTAAATATGCGATGTTGTTCGTTTGATAATAGTGCCGAAGAACACTATTGCATAGGAGACCCAAACGATGGTGATGGCGATATCGATTGGCCATTCTAATTCAGCATATTCTTTACCACTGGTGTAACCCATTGGCAGAGTGATTGCTGCTGACAGAATGATGGCTTGCCATCCCCAAAACGTAAATGCAGCTAATTTAGGTGCAAATAGTCGGGTTTGACAGGTGCGTTGTACGACATAATAGGATGTTGCAAAGAGGGCTGATGTTCCGAACGCGAAGATAACCGCATTGGTATGTAATGGTCGCAAGCGACTATACGTAAACCAAGGAGTATCAAAGTTCAGATGTGGCCAGATTAACTGAGCCGCAATTAATACACCGACTGACATACCAACAATACCCCACAAAACTGTGGTTAAGGCAAATTGGCGGACAATGGTGTAATTGTAATCAGCGCCTGTTGGCTGGGAATGGTTCATCATAATGCTTCCACTGCTTATTACTTTTACTTTTAGTAAAGACAAGCTTTACCTGTTATATATGACACAAAGCCCACTTCCCTATTAGGGTTGTGAAGCCATGTCAATGCGTTACCCTACACATTTGTGCTCAAATATGAGGTTTCGCAATGATACTTGAGCCATGTCAAAAAAGATACCAAAGATGGGGTCTGGAAAGTTGATCTAGATCAACCTACGCCATAGAATGTTAACATCTTGCATCACAAGGTTAATTTTTGTGCTTACTCGCAAACTTCTTCCGCTATCCATCATGCTAGTTATGATGAATCTCACAGCTTGTAATGAAAAAGCCACGCAACAGGTCGAAACAAAGGCTGTAGACCCAACACTTTGTGCTTTTACACAGGGGGATTGCATTAAAAACGTCGCGGGTGTTGAACTGCGAATTAGCCTGTCACCAGCCCATGCGCCGAGCGAAAAGCCATTAATATTGAAGCTATTAACCTCAGAGCCGATTGACAATCTTCAGATACGTTTAGAAGGTCGAGATATGTTTATGGGCATTATTCCTGTCAATCTTAATGAACTGAATAAAACTCACTATGAAGGACAGATGATTTACGGTTCTTGCAGCAGCGGATACATGGTGTGGCGAGGATTTATCCGTTTTAACCGAAACGGAGAGGAGCACGCCGTTATTTTTGACTTTCTTGCCGATAATCCTCACTAAGCAGGGGAATTAACTCCTATTAAACCCCTGTTGGTCAATTTAAACGAATAAACGCGTTGATATGGCGAATAATGATGAATTTTCTACTGATTTTTAAGCTTATTTTCATTATTCGTCATGATCCTTCCAACTCTCTTTGACCCGCACGAAAATATCGATGTTATTGATAAAGAGTTCCAGCAAATCGGGGTCAAAATGCTTACCCGCACCTTTGCGCATTTCATCTATCACTTCGTTTAATGGCCATGCGGCTTTATAGCAACGGGCGTGAGACAGGGCATCGAACACATCGGCGATAGCAACGATGCGGGCGAAAATGTGAATTTGATCTTGTTGTAAATTGCCTGGATAGCCAGAGCCGTCATATTTTTCATGGTGTTGTAGGGCGATAATCGCCGCCGCTTTAAGGATCGGCCGCTCGGAATTTGCGAGAATTTGATAGCCAATAGTCGGATGTTGGCGCATCACTGACCATTCTTGATCATCTAATTTACCGGGTTTGAGTAACACCGCATCGGGGATCGCGATTTTACCTATATCGTGCATAGGTGAAGCGCGGCGCAGCAAGTCGGCTTCGATTTCGGTTAACCCAGCCAATAACGCTAGCTGGGCACAATATTCCGCCATGCGTTTAACATGATTGGCGGCCTCTTTAGAACGACTCTCAACCACATCGCCTAAGCGCAGGATCAGTTCTGATTGGGTATCTTCAACTTCCTGATTCAGGAGTAGATTCTCAAACGCAACCCCGACGTTTATCGCAAAGATATCGACCAGTTTTTTGTCCAAATCATCTATTTTATCAATGCCATCCATATAGAGTAGATTGATAAGCCCGCTCTTTGTCGGGAAGTAACCCACAAAACAATTGTCTTCGTATAGGCAGCGTTTTTGGATTAAGGCGCTACGTAGTAATTTACCAATATGCTCAGGGAGTTCTTTATGAGGAGGGCTATTGGCAAACTGGCCTGTTCCCGCGAGGATTTCGATTTCGGCCGAATCCACATGGCCGCTGATCGCATCCATCGCATTGCAGGTGAGTAATAAGGTTTCAGTATCGAGGTTGAGTAGGGTGGCGACTTGTGTAAGGAGTCCATCGGCAAACTTATGTAGCGTTCGCAGTTCAAACAAGCCCGAGGTGGCCTCAAGTACCCGCTCTAAACCTATTCTGTGATTCATTTGCGCGCGTCTTGCTTGTTCGATTTCCATAATATCGCGGTACGAGCGTAATGAAGAGTAGACGCTGGTCATCAGCTTACGGGAATCAAGCTCAGATTTTGCTTTGTAATCATTAATATCGTAATTGACTATCACATCTTCTTCGGGGGCTTGTCCTGGCTGGCCGGTGCGCAGAATGAGTCGAATATTTTTGTTCACTTGCACTTCGCGGATCCATTTGACCAGCTCGAGCCCAGCATGGTCGCTCTCCATCACCACATCGATAAAGGCGACGGCAATGTCTTGCTCCTGTGCGAGCAGTTCTTTGGCCTGTTCACCACTGTAGGCATTAATAAAGGTGAGGGCACGGCCATCGAGTCGAAAACGTGAAAGAGCAAGTTTGGTGACTGTGTGGACATCGGGTTCATCATCAACAACAAGGATCTTCCACGGAGCGGCAGCGGGGGATATTTCTGTGGCTTTCTTCGCGGAGAACAACGGCTTTTTGTTTGCAAGATCAATCACCATCCGATACCTCATCACATAAAGGAGCATCACACAGTTAGAGTGTAGTAGAAGCCAATCGGATAAGTTGAAAAAATTAATAAAGTGGGGGAGTTAGCATTATTGAATTAAGATTATTGAGAATTATTCTCATCTTGGTATTATCGAAACAGGATTATTAGCAGGGGATTTATATGGCCGAGCGGATCAATTTATCGATTTCTGAGGAGAAACTCGCGCAGCTTATCCGTGAAGGTAAGTTATGTGCGGCGGATTTCTCGTGTCTCGATAGTCAATCTAAACGTAAAGTCTGGCAGCTTTGCCTGATTTGCTGTCAAAAACGCATTAGTTGCCAGCAATGTACGCAAACAAACTGTTCGCAAATTGAGTTTTTGGTTAATGCCGATAAATAACGTTATCGGCATTTGCGTTTAAGTATTATCATGCAATAAATAGTTAAATTTTAAAGTTAATATGCAGCTACCTCCAGTTTTACCTCTGTTTGATTCAATTGAATTCATACAATATGGCAACAGTGTGGTGAATCAATACATCACTCAAGTCAGCTTATCTGATGTGCCCGATGCGGGTTTAGTGATGGAACACGCAACTGATTGGTTGTTCGAGCAAAAACACAGTGAAAACAACTATAAAGCCTATCGAAGTGAACTGACCACGTTCCTGCATTGGTGCTTTGATGTCGCGAAAATGTCACCCACACAGGTGCTACGTAAGGATATGAGTCGTTATGTGGATTACTGCTTGGCGCCGCCGCTGGAACTGATCGGTTATTTTAATGTGCCACAATTTAAATTGGACAAATTGCGCGATGAACGGGTACCAAACAGTCTTTGGCGGCCATTTGTGGGCAAGAAACAGTTAGGTCAAATTCAACCCTATGTGTTGAGCGATAATGCGTTAAAAACCAAGATTGCCATTTTATCCTCGTTTTACAGTTACTTAATAAGTGAGGAGTTTTGCGAGCGTAATTCCGCGCAAATTTGGTTGAATCACAGCCGTTTTGCGCAGAATAAGCAGTATCAAAGGCAAACAGAGGAAGAAGAAAATAGCTTGGCTTTCACAGAGTTACAGTGGTCCTATGTTATGAGTACCGTCACTCAATTGGCTACTGAGTCCCCAGAGTTGCATCAACGTAGTTTATTCTTGATTTCATTGATTTATTCCTGTTATCTGCGCATTTCGGATGTTTCGGCGCGGGTTGGCTATTCACCGGTTATGGGGCAATTTAGGCAAAATCCACAGACAGGTATTTGGAGTTTTCACATTCCACTCAGTAAAGGCGGCAAAAAACGCAGCGTGGCGATTTCTAAGGCATTACTCGATGGTTTAGTCAAATATCGGCAATTTTTAGGGCTGCCTGATTTTCCAAACCAAGGCGAACATCATCCTTTGTTCGTACGTCATCGCGCCGCCGGTCGTGGCCGCGACGCGGGTCTTGTGAATGCCAATCTTGGGATCAGGCAAATCCGCGAAGATATTCAGACCATTATCAATCTCGCGGCAGATAACGCGCAAGCCGATGGCTTTAATCACGATGCCGAGCAAATGCGAAAACTCACCGCGCATAATATCCGGCACACAGGGATCACTCATGACATCAATATCAATCGTCGGCCGTTGTCACACGTGCAAGCCGATGCTGGCCATGAGAGTATCGACACCACATCGAAATATTTGCACACCACACAAATCGAACGACACGAAAGCGCCTTCAATAAGCCATTAGACCATCTACAAGGCATTGACTAGTGCTGTGTTGGCATCCCAAATCCCTCTCACACAAAGTTGCGCACAATGTGGTAGACGTTATGTTGAGGGTTTGCGGTTTGTATAATGCGCAGCACTAACCGATAAAAATATTCGTGGAGGGTGGGCGAGCTTGCGAGAATCGCTCTAGAGGATTTTTACCCGTAACATAATGTGCGTTGTGCGCGTCCCTGCTATTAATATTTAATCCTGGGACGCGCATTTTGCTATCATTTTTATTTCGCTGCAGAAAGCATATGCTATCAATATTTAATCCTGGGACACGTTAACTGCTATCAATTAACGCTTACCGGTTTTAACTTTTGCTATCATTTTCTCTAGATCTTTCACTTCGGCCTCTAATCGCTTTATCTCACAGAATGCTTGGTGATTTTTGATGATTTCTTTACTGTTTTCTATCATGTAAATGATTGCACCCGATTTTGTCGCTTGCTTCAAAAGATCCATCATATCTTGAAGTTGTTTTTCCTGTTCTTCTGTTAATCGTACTGTGATTGCCATTTTGTTTACCTCTGTTTGGATGTTATGGGGTTATGGTTTAGGGGGTAGGGGTTCCAGTTCTCCAGAACCCCTTTCTTTCTTATATTTCTGTGTAAATCCATTCCCCATCTTTCAGTGTTACTACGTTGTCGTAGTTGTCATATGCCCATTTTGGAATTTTTAAGAATTCTGCTATCTTTTCTGCTACTTCTTTGCTTAAGAATAATTCTGCTCTTTCAATTCCTGTAATTAGTTTAAATGTTTCATTTTCTTCATCCCAATACATGCTCATTTCTTCAATTCTTGAATGTAATGCTAAATGCTTGCTAACTTCGATTCTTGCTTCTGCAACTCCCATAAATTCACTTTTTTCGATTACTAAACCGTCTATATTTAATGTGTTCATGTTGTTTCCTTTTGCTATCATTAATTGTTTTCCTTACCATGTAATGATAGCAAAACCACAGTCGAAGTCAATAAAATGATAGCAAAATAGCTAAATATTTTGCTTTTTTGCTATCAATTCATGGTTACACCATTTTATTTATGTACGGGTATCTAAAAGAATACGGCTTTTAAGGGATTATTAAACCGTAGGTTTGATGGGAGCGAAGCGATACGCTTTTGCGGGAACTTATAGCGACTCTGGACGTTTAAACCTTTACACCATTTTTTACAGCGCTTCTTTTGCTTAGACCCGTCCTGCTAGACGCTTTTAGCTACTGACTTTCAGCCCGTTTGCTGTTGTACGGTCGGAGACAAAACCAGTTATCAGCGCCGCTTTTTGCTGAATTGAACACCCTTACTTTTTTTGTACTTTGTTGCTTTCTATCCACTCATTGAGTTGCACTTTCTTAATTTCGCGCTCCAATATCCAATGGATTATATCGGCCTCTTTTACCACCTCCTTTGTGCCTATTGTCAGCTCGACGGCCTTGTCTCTTAAAAGTTCTGCGTGGGTTTCTTTTACTCGGAATGTGGAGATTAATTTTGCCATTTCGTTCATCTGTTGTTTGTCCTGCTGTGATCTTAGTTTTTCTGTTGCATATCACAAGTAACTATTGACATGTAACATATCACAAGTGTATTTTTGCGCTTAATGTAATTTGTTACATGTAACTATTTTTACTTAGGTGCACTATGTTTAGCTATGAGAAGGGTTCTCTTTACAGCAATATGACAAGGAAATCGGCATTACGCCCCGTTCCTAGTGCGCTTGATTCAAAGTTCATTTCCAAGGCTCCTATTGCGTTGCAGCGTATTGAGCTTACTTATCAGATTTGCCTTTCATGTGGTCACGAATTTGAAGCCGATACCCTTTGCCCGTGTCCTTCTTGCTCGTCCCAAACTGTTTACTCCTCTGCTGACTTTTCGCCCGAACCTTTGCCAAAGTCTTTTGAGGTTTCCGACAATCGCTCGGATTTTGTGTCGGGGATTTATAATCGTTTGGCCGCCTATGATTTGCCTATTCGGGATAGTGTTGAACGTGCCGCCAGTTCTACCAATTGGCGCAAAGCTGTTTTTGACACAGTTCGCCGCCATGGTGACTTTGCACCTACCATGTTGAACTCGTTTATTTCGATTTGTTCAAAACAATCCTATATCGAGGCGGTGAGGGCAGTCGAACTCGCCTCAACTCGCCTTAGATCACTTAACCAAAATGTTACGATGACCGAATCTGAGGTTAAGGAGTTGGCTAGGGTTAAATCTCAGAATTTACGCCGCCGCCTATCCACTGTAGAAGGCTCTGAACAGTCTTTCGAGGTTGCTCAGAACTTTTTGGCACATCTCGGACTTTCATTTGATGAACAGTTAATTAAACAAAAACGCGTATCTGGTGAGCTTTTTTCTTTAGTTAATCGTGCTTGTGATGAACATTGGCTCGGACGCCAACTAAGACGCCGCTTTTTGCGTATTGTCGAGAATGTTGCGAGAGATTTAGGCGTTGTTCATAACGGCAAGCAAGCATATTGCAGCGATTATGCAATAGCTCGCCACCGCCAACGACTTTCAGATAATGCCGAAGTTTTGGATAACACTATTGCAGTCGATGAGGATGACCAGTCCAATGCGTTCTCATTATCTGAACTTTCTCGCAAGTCTATCTCTAATCCAGAAATACGCCGCGCTGAAATGTTCGTTAGGCTCAAAGGTTTTGAACAAATAGCCAAGGAACTCGGCCATGCTGCCGTTTTTACCACAGTTACCTCGCCGTCACGTTTTCACGCCGTGAGTAATGGCACGTTAAACCCCAAATTTGTCGCTGCTGATAAACCCACTGCCGAAGATGCCCACGTTTATTTAATGGGTGTTTGGTCTAACTTCCGTAAGTCGATGGATAAAGCGGGTATCAAATTTTATGGTATGCGCATTGTCGAACCGCATCACGATGCTACCCCTCACCACCATATGATCATCTTCGCGCTGCCTTCTGATGTTGATTACCTTGTTTCTCAACTTCGGCACTTTGCCATGCTCGATTCGCCAGATGAAAAGGGCGCCAGTGAGCACCGTTTTAAGGTTGAGCACATCGATACCGAGAAGGGTTCCGCTGTAGGTTATTGCGCTAAGTACATTTCTAAGAGTGTTGATGGTCTCCACGTAGACACTGACCTTAACACCTCTCTTACTGGTGTTGATGCTGCTGAACGTATTGTTAGTTGGTCTCGCGTTCATGGCATCCGCCAGTTTCAGTTTTTTGGTGGCCCAAGTGTTACCGTCTGGCGTGAAATGCGCCGCCTACGCGAACAAATATCCGAGGATGATGCCGTGTTTCAAAACTTAAATTCTGATGAGCATTACCTTTTAGAAAAGGTTCGCCGCTCTGCTGATGAGGGCGATTGGGGCGCTTTCTGCATGGCCATGGGCGGTATTTTTGTTCGCCGCGCCGACCAAACTGTAAAAACCCATTATGCCGTTCCCGCGGTTATCTCCAAACTTTTTGATGCGCCAGAACATGCAAAAACCCGCTATGGCGATGCTGCTCACGCTCGCGTTAATGGCGTTCTTTTTCACGGCGTTTTCAAGGCTACCCGCTTCAAAAATTGGAAGCTTGTCAACAAAGAGGAGTACATAGCAGCCCGTAAGCAAGTCATGTCTGGCGTTGTTGATATTTTCGACATTCTCGAAATGGAGCGCGAATATCAACGTATGGCCGAACAGGACTATGCCGAATATGAGCGCCATGTGCAGGAGTATGAAGAAATGCAAGCTTTATGGCTTGATGCTTTAGCTAATGATGAAACACCAGCGAGCGAAGCGAGCGCTATGGTGTTTCGACATTAGCCTTGGACTCGTGTCAATAACTGTCCCGACCCATTTTTTTAACTGAAAGGAAATACAAAATGAAAATTGAAGGCAGAATCCCCGATTTAACTGATATTCAAATTAAACCAAAAATCAAAAATTACCAGACTGGTGAATCTGTTGATGTTGGTGTTTTCCGTTTTTTAGCATCTTCACCTTCACAGATATTAGATGTTCATGTTTCAGAGGCTCTTGTAAAAGATAATAAAACTATTGAGACTTTGAAGGCTTCCGTTGACCAGCGGATTACTCTTTCAATCGAATATAAAGAATTGTCTTTTGCTAATGCTGAAGGCAAGCACGTTTCTATTAACGGCTTCCATCTTTTTGAAGCGCCTACTGCTGTTCGCAAGGCGTAAGGATTCAAAGCAATGGCTCTCTGTGTTGTTGAGGTTCCCAACGGCCTAAGCGGTACTCTTTTACAGGTATCTACCGCTGACCCTTGTGACGGTTATCTACTTGTTGAAGCTAAACAGCTTGATAATCAAATCACTCAGCCCGAGGTCTTTGCTTTGTTTAGTGCTATTGCGGGACTCTACGCAATTGCATTTGTTATAAAACTCGTCCGCCGTCAAATCGGCTTCTAACTAAATAGGTGATTTATGAAAAAGTACCTTGTATCCGCTGTGGCTTTAGGTTCTGCCGTTGCTGCTTCTTCTGCTAGTGCTGCTATCGATGTGACTGCTGCTACAACAGCGATTACTACCGATGGTTCTGCTGCGTTAACTGCTGTCGGTGGTGCCATGCTTGGCCTTGCTGCTATCGCGGTCGTTTTTAAATGGGCTAAAGGCGCAATCTTCGGCTAATAGTCGTTTTCTCTGTGAGGGGCTTGCCCCTCCTTAGGGGTTTTATGCTTATCACATTACAGGATTTAATATGGCTTTTAGTCCTTCTCGTTCTTACAGATTGCGTGCGGCGTATCTTCTTTTAGCTTGTTTAAGTTCTCCTGCGTTCGCTTATTCCCCACCTGCAACTCCTGGCGTTGAAATTTCCTTTGATTTTACTGGCGCTACTGCTGAGTCTGACGCTAATGCTTTTTTCCATACCCAATGTGATTCAAACGATTTTTCATGGAAGGGCACAAATTTAGTTTGTGCAACTGGCGACCCGCAAAACCCATTTTGCACTGTTTGGATGGTTTACTTTGAAACTGACGTTAACAACTGTCAAGACGGAGGCGGTGGTACTAATCCAGACCCTGACCTAAATCCTAACCCAAATTTTCCCGACCCTAGTTCTGATAACTTATCGCCTTATCCTTGGGTGCCAACTACTTTTACAACTGAACTTAAGGATATTCACACGGATTTAGGCGTTATTTATGACGCACTTTTAAAGGGTGCGAGACAATCCTCTTACACTAAAACATCTATTGACCAATTAAGATGGCAGAACTTTAACCAGTTCACTGATTTAATTAATCGTACCGATGGTTTAGGCAATGCTCTTGCCAGTGGTGTGAGTGGCGTTCGCTCGGATATTCAATACCAAACGCAATGGGTTTCACAGAATCAAGTTATCCTAGCTGAAATTCGAGATTCTATTAAAGCCCAATCTGGCGGCGGTTCATCTTCTACTGGTGAATATATGCAAGTTTTGGGTTATATGGCAGACAAGTTAGGTCAAATTAGCTCCGATTCTTCTAATATAAATAATAATTCTGCCTCAATCCCTGCTATAAATAATACTCTTTCAAATACTATTACTGATTTATTAGGCCGTATTGCTCAAGGTGGAGGTGGAGGTGGTGGTGGTGACTTACAACTCGAAATGCAGAAGCTAGAAATGATGATGGCTCAATATAATGAGTTAATGAAAGTAAATAGTACTCTGTCCGATATTAAAGGCTCTGTTGGTGGTGCATCTTCTGATAATTCCGATGTTGTCGAGCAGCTTTTAGATGCAAACAGTAACCTTACAGATATTGCTGTTCGTATGCGTGATATTGAAGGCGCTATTGGTAAATCCGAGCAAAGTATTGTCGATGCCATTGGAAAGATTGGCGATGGCTCTGGCTCTGACCCTGATGCTATTACTGAGAACGGTTGCGAAACTTTTGTATGCTCTACCAATAGCCCACAATGCTATATCGCTCGTAAGGAGTGGGAGTCCCGTTGTAAAACTATTGCCGATGAACTTTCTGCCTCTGAATCTGTTAATGCTGCCACAAATTCACTTACTGATTTTATAAATAGTGAAGATTCTGATATTAAAAATTTAGATGCTGGCACTGTAGACATAAAACAATTTACTGAGCATTACAATTCTTCTAACGGTGTTAATTTTGGTGGTTCTGATACCTGTCCACCTCCTTATGTTGTTGATGCCAAAATTACCACCTTTACTATCGACTTATCACCATTCTGTGACTTGGCAACTGTTATTAAGTTCTTCTTAATTGCGTTTGCTTCTGTTGCTTCTGGTTTAATGATTGTCAAATATCACTAAGGGGTAAATATGCAATTCATACCTTTATTACTTGCTTCTATTTTTCCTTTCCTTGGTCAATTTATTACCGCTTCTGTTGCTCGTATTGGTGTTGCTATTGGCTTTGGTACAGTTACTTATGCGGGAGTAGGTTTTATTTTTGACGAAATAATTAACCGTTTAAATGCTTCTGCATCTTCAATTATATTTCCTCATATAGCCACTTTTATTCACCTACTTGGGATTGATACGGCTTTAAATATTGCAATGTCTAGCGGCGTTGCGCTTATGGTATTAAAAGGAGTCTCCAAAAGCGGCTACTCTAGGCAGCTTGTTTGGCGTAAGCCGGGCGACAAATCACCTGTTGATTGGAGCGCATAATGTTAGAGTTAGTTACAGGGAAGCCGGGCGCGTCTAAATCGCTGAATACCATTGCTTATCTTGTTGGCGCTAATAATGGCACTAGGCCAATTTTTTATAATAACATCAAGTTGTTGATGCTTGATTTTGAGGTTGCCTCTAGTTTTTCTGGCTGGTTCTACGGTCTTTATATGTACCGTTTGAAGAACAAACAGGCACTAAAGCGCATTCGTAAAATTATCAAACGGGTTCACGATAACGGTGATTTGATTCAACTGTCTGACGTTCCTTGGCTTGAGCCTTATTACAATACGGCCAACCATCTAGACACTTGGCTGTTTTGGGTTAAAAAACTTTATTCATCAAAGCAGACGGCTCTGCTTGATGAGTTCCTAAGCAATATGCCTTACGATAAGGTTGAGTTCTCACACCTTGAGCACTTGAATTTACATTTTACTCATTTTGCTAACCCTAAGGATTGGTTCAATCTACCAAAGCAGAGCATTATCCTAATTGATGAGTGTCAGCAATTTTTCCCGCCTCGTCCTGTGGGTTCTACAGTTCCACCTCATATTTCAAAATTTGAGACTCACCGCCATGATGGTTACGATATACATTTAATTACACAGGATAGAATGCTTTTAGATAGTAACGTAAGGCGTTTAGTCAATCGCCATGTTCACTATCATAATGCGTTTAACTCTAACCGTGTCGCTCGTTATCAGAACTCAAAAAGTTTTGATGTTGATGATTATCACGATGTCAAAAATTGCCAAAAGTCATTAATTAAGAGGCCAACGAATTTCTATGGCTCTTATTTTAGTGCTGAACTGCATACCCATAAATTTAAGATGCCCAAGATATTTTATATTTTGATTATTCTTATTTTTGTTGTTGTTTTTTCTGTTTACTCATTTGCCAATACATTGTTTTTTGATAAAACCTCTGCTGTCCCTGACTCAGTTCTCCAAACGCCTGAGACTGCATCCCCTAATGAGCCCAAGTCAAAAGTTTCTCTTTTGCCTAAATCATCATCTTTACTTGATGATGCTGAAACACAGCTTTTAACTAAGTTCGTTTCTGATGCTACAAAGGATGTTTATATTTCAGGTTCCCAGTATGTAAAAAAATCCAATGGCTTAGTTCATTATGATTATTCCTTTTACAATCCCGTTACTGATGAGGTTTTTTTACCTAGTTCGGTTGGATTTGTTGTCTCACCTATAACTGAATGTTTAGCCAGACTTAAATTTAATGACTTTACTACTTTTATCACTTGTCAGCCCTTGATTAAGGTCAAACCTGAAACTAATCAATCTGACCGTGAATACTCGCTTGCAAATAGGTAGGGAGGGGGAGGCAAGCGGAGCGCCCCCTCCCAATAATTGGAGATTATATTTATGGATATTCAAGAAATACTTTTTGTTGTTTTTGTTTTACTTGTTTTTGTTTTCTTAGGTTTTGCTCTCGGTGTTATCTATACTCATAACACTTATTTCGATTTTATTAATTCCTTTTGCGAGTTGATACCTGTTGAAGGTGCTAAGAATGCCCCGTCACTGGTGACGCCATGAGTCGCAACTCTAAGTATGAAGCTAAGAAGCGCGCCTCTGGTCTAACTAAAGTTACTCTTTGGGTTCCTATTGAATCTGAAATTGAGTTTAAATCTATGGCTGAGTTCTATGTCTCAATCGTGATCATGTTCCCTATATGGCACGTTCTCTTAATACTGGCCGACTCAAAAAGGCTGTGTGAACATTCCTCAAAAAAAAGGATGCGCACAATGTGGTAGACGTTATGTTGAGGGTTTGCGGTTTGTATAATGCGCAGCACTAACCGATAAAAATATTCGTGGAGGGTGGGCGAGCTTGCGAGAATCGCTCTAGAGGATTTTTACCCGTAACATAATGTGCGTTGTGCGCGTCCCTGCTATTAATATTTAATCCTGGGACGCGCATTTTGCTATCATTTTTATTTCGCTGCAGAAAGCATATGCTATCAATATTTAATCCTGGGACACGTTAACTGCTATCAATTAACGCTTACCGGTTTTAACTTTTGCTATCATTTTCTCTAGATCTTTCACTTCGGCCTCTAATCGCTTTATCTCACAGAATGCTTGGTGATTTTTGATGATTTCTTTACTGTTTTCTATCATGTAAATGATTGCACCCGATTTTGTCGCTTGCTTCAAAAGATCCATCATATCTTGAAGTTGTTTTTCCTGTTCTTCTGTTAATCGTACTGTGATTGCCATTTTGTTTACCTCTGTTTGGATGTTATGGGGTTATGGTTTAGGGGGTAGGGGTTCCAGTTCTCCAGAACCCCTTTCTTTCTTATATTTCTGTGTAAATCCATTCCCCATCTTTCAGTGTTACTACGTTGTCGTAGTTGTCATATGCCCATTTTGGAATTTTTAAGAATTCTGCTATCTTTTCTGCTACTTCTTTGCTTAAGAATAATTCTGCTCTTTCAATTCCTGTAATTAGTTTAAATGTTTCATTTTCTTCATCCCAATACATGCTCATTTCTTCAATTCTTGAATGTAATGCTAAATGCTTGCTAACTTCGATTCTTGCTTCTGCAACTCCCATAAATTCACTTTTTTCGATTACTAAACCGTCTATATTTAATGTGTTCATGTTGTTTCCTTTTGCTATCATTAATTGTTTTCCTTACCATGTAATGATAGCAAAACCACAGTCGAAGTCAATAAAATGATAGCAAAATAGCTAAATATTTTGCTTTTTTGCTATCAATTCATGGTTACACCATTTTATTTATGTACGGGTATCTAAAAGAATACGGCTTTTAAGGGATTATTAAACCGTAGGTTTGATGGGAGCGAAGCGATACGCTTTTGCGGGAACTTATAGCGACTCTGGACGTTTAAACCTTTACACCATTTTTTACAGCGCTTCTTTTGCTTAGACCCGTCCTGCTAGACGCTTTTAGCTACTGACTTTCAGCCCGTTTGCTGTTGTACGGTCGGAGACAAAACCAGTTATCAGCGCCGCTTTTTGCTGAATTGAACACCCTTACTTTTTTTGTACTTTGTTGCTTTCTATCCACTCATTGAGTTGCACTTTCTTAATTTCGCGCTCCAATATCCAATGGATTATATCGGCCTCTTTTACCACCTCCTTTGTGCCTATTGTCAGCTCGACGGCCTTGTCTCTTAAAAGTTCTGCGTGGGTTTCTTTTACTCGGAATGTGGAGATTAATTTTGCCATTTCGTTCATCTGTTGTTTGTCCTGCTGTGATCTTAGTTTTTCTGTTGCATATCACAAGTAACTATTGACATGTAACATATCACAAGTGTATTTTTGCGCTTAATGTAATTTGTTACATGTAACTATTTTTACTTAGGTGCACTATGTTTAGCTATGAGAAGGGTTCTCTTTACAGCAATATGACAAGGAAATCGGCATTACGCCCCGTTCCTAGTGCGCTTGATTCAAAGTTCATTTCCAAGGCTCCTATTGCGTTGCAGCGTATTGAGCTTACTTATCAGATTTGCCTTTCATGTGGTCACGAATTTGAAGCCGATACCCTTTGCCCGTGTCCTTCTTGCTCGTCCCAAACTGTTTACTCCTCTGCTGACTTTTCGCCCGAACCTTTGCCAAAGTCTTTTGAGGTTTCCGACAATCGCTCGGATTTTGTGTCGGGGATTTATAATCGTTTGGCCGCCTATGATTTGCCTATTCGGGATAGTGTTGAACGTGCCGCCAGTTCTACCAATTGGCGCAAAGCTGTTTTTGACACAGTTCGCCGCCATGGTGACTTTGCACCTACCATGTTGAACTCGTTTATTTCGATTTGTTCAAAACAATCCTATATCGAGGCGGTGAGGGCAGTCGAACTCGCCTCAACTCGCCTTAGATCACTTAACCAAAATGTTACGATGACCGAATCTGAGGTTAAGGAGTTGGCTAGGGTTAAATCTCAGAATTTACGCCGCCGCCTATCCACTGTAGAAGGCTCTGAACAGTCTTTCGAGGTTGCTCAGAACTTTTTGGCACATCTCGGACTTTCATTTGATGAACAGTTAATTAAACAAAAACGCGTATCTGGTGAGCTTTTTTCTTTAGTTAATCGTGCTTGTGATGAACATTGGCTCGGACGCCAACTAAGACGCCGCTTTTTGCGTATTGTCGAGAATGTTGCGAGAGATTTAGGCGTTGTTCATAACGGCAAGCAAGCATATTGCAGCGATTATGCAATAGCTCGCCACCGCCAACGACTTTCAGATAATGCCGAAGTTTTGGATAACACTATTGCAGTCGATGAGGATGACCAGTCCAATGCGTTCTCATTATCTGAACTTTCTCGCAAGTCTATCTCTAATCCAGAAATACGCCGCGCTGAAATGTTCGTTAGGCTCAAAGGTTTTGAACAAATAGCCAAGGAACTCGGCCATGCTGCCGTTTTTACCACAGTTACCTCGCCGTCACGTTTTCACGCCGTGAGTAATGGCACGTTAAACCCCAAATTTGTCGCTGCTGATAAACCCACTGCCGAAGATGCCCACGTTTATTTAATGGGTGTTTGGTCTAACTTCCGTAAGTCGATGGATAAAGCGGGTATCAAATTTTATGGTATGCGCATTGTCGAACCGCATCACGATGCTACCCCTCACCACCATATGATCATCTTCGCGCTGCCTTCTGATGTTGATTACCTTGTTTCTCAACTTCGGCACTTTGCCATGCTCGATTCGCCAGATGAAAAGGGCGCCAGTGAGCACCGTTTTAAGGTTGAGCACATCGATACCGAGAAGGGTTCCGCTGTAGGTTATTGCGCTAAGTACATTTCTAAGAGTGTTGATGGTCTCCACGTAGACACTGACCTTAACACCTCTCTTACTGGTGTTGATGCTGCTGAACGTATTGTTAGTTGGTCTCGCGTTCATGGCATCCGCCAGTTTCAGTTTTTTGGTGGCCCAAGTGTTACCGTCTGGCGTGAAATGCGCCGCCTACGCGAACAAATATCCGAGGATGATGCCGTGTTTCAAAACTTAAATTCTGATGAGCATTACCTTTTAGAAAAGGTTCGCCGCTCTGCTGATGAGGGCGATTGGGGCGCTTTCTGCATGGCCATGGGCGGTATTTTTGTTCGCCGCGCCGACCAAACTGTAAAAACCCATTATGCCGTTCCCGCGGTTATCTCCAAACTTTTTGATGCGCCAGAACATGCAAAAACCCGCTATGGCGATGCTGCTCACGCTCGCGTTAATGGCGTTCTTTTTCACGGCGTTTTCAAGGCTACCCGCTTCAAAAATTGGAAGCTTGTCAACAAAGAGGAGTACATAGCAGCCCGTAAGCAAGTCATGTCTGGCGTTGTTGATATTTTCGACATTCTCGAAATGGAGCGCGAATATCAACGTATGGCCGAACAGGACTATGCCGAATATGAGCGCCATGTGCAGGAGTATGAAGAAATGCAAGCTTTATGGCTTGATGCTTTAGCTAATGATGAAACACCAGCGAGCGAAGCGAGCGCTATGGTGTTTCGACATTAGCCTTGGACTCGTGTCAATAACTGTCCCGACCCATTTTTTTAACTGAAAGGAAATACAAAATGAAAATTGAAGGCAGAATCCCCGATTTAACTGATATTCAAATTAAACCAAAAATCAAAAATTACCAGACTGGTGAATCTGTTGATGTTGGTGTTTTCCGTTTTTTAGCATCTTCACCTTCACAGATATTAGATGTTCATGTTTCAGAGGCTCTTGTAAAAGATAATAAAACTATTGAGACTTTGAAGGCTTCCGTTGACCAGCGGATTACTCTTTCAATCGAATATAAAGAATTGTCTTTTGCTAATGCTGAAGGCAAGCACGTTTCTATTAACGGCTTCCATCTTTTTGAAGCGCCTACTGCTGTTCGCAAGGCGTAAGGATTCAAAGCAATGGCTCTCTGTGTTGTTGAGGTTCCCAACGGCCTAAGCGGTACTCTTTTACAGGTATCTACCGCTGACCCTTGTGACGGTTATCTACTTGTTGAAGCTAAACAGCTTGATAATCAAATCACTCAGCCCGAGGTCTTTGCTTTGTTTAGTGCTATTGCGGGACTCTACGCAATTGCATTTGTTATAAAACTCGTCCGCCGTCAAATCGGCTTCTAACTAAATAGGTGATTTATGAAAAAGTACCTTGTATCCGCTGTGGCTTTAGGTTCTGCCGTTGCTGCTTCTTCTGCTAGTGCTGCTATCGATGTGACTGCTGCTACAACAGCGATTACTACCGATGGTTCTGCTGCGTTAACTGCTGTCGGTGGTGCCATGCTTGGCCTTGCTGCTATCGCGGTCGTTTTTAAATGGGCTAAAGGCGCAATCTTCGGCTAATAGTCGTTTTCTCTGTGAGGGGCTTGCCCCTCCTTAGGGGTTTTATGCTTATCACATTACAGGATTTAATATGGCTTTTAGTCCTTCTCGTTCTTACAGATTGCGTGCGGCGTATCTTCTTTTAGCTTGTTTAAGTTCTCCTGCGTTCGCTTATTCCCCACCTGCAACTCCTGGCGTTGAAATTTCCTTTGATTTTACTGGCGCTACTGCTGAGTCTGACGCTAATGCTTTTTTCCATACCCAATGTGATTCAAACGATTTTTCATGGAAGGGCACAAATTTAGTTTGTGCAACTGGCGACCCGCAAAACCCATTTTGCACTGTTTGGATGGTTTACTTTGAAACTGACGTTAACAACTGTCAAGACGGAGGCGGTGGTACTAATCCAGACCCTGACCTAAATCCTAACCCAAATTTTCCCGACCCTAGTTCTGATAACTTATCGCCTTATCCTTGGGTGCCAACTACTTTTACAACTGAACTTAAGGATATTCACACGGATTTAGGCGTTATTTATGACGCACTTTTAAAGGGTGCGAGACAATCCTCTTACACTAAAACATCTATTGACCAATTAAGATGGCAGAACTTTAACCAGTTCACTGATTTAATTAATCGTACCGATGGTTTAGGCAATGCTCTTGCCAGTGGTGTGAGTGGCGTTCGCTCGGATATTCAATACCAAACGCAATGGGTTTCACAGAATCAAGTTATCCTAGCTGAAATTCGAGATTCTATTAAAGCCCAATCTGGCGGCGGTTCATCTTCTACTGGTGAATATATGCAAGTTTTGGGTTATATGGCAGACAAGTTAGGTCAAATTAGCTCCGATTCTTCTAATATAAATAATAATTCTGCCTCAATCCCTGCTATAAATAATACTCTTTCAAATACTATTACTGATTTATTAGGCCGTATTGCTCAAGGTGGAGGTGGAGGTGGTGGTGGTGACTTACAACTCGAAATGCAGAAGCTAGAAATGATGATGGCTCAATATAATGAGTTAATGAAAGTAAATAGTACTCTGTCCGATATTAAAGGCTCTGTTGGTGGTGCATCTTCTGATAATTCCGATGTTGTCGAGCAGCTTTTAGATGCAAACAGTAACCTTACAGATATTGCTGTTCGTATGCGTGATATTGAAGGCGCTATTGGTAAATCCGAGCAAAGTATTGTCGATGCCATTGGAAAGATTGGCGATGGCTCTGGCTCTGACCCTGATGCTATTACTGAGAACGGTTGCGAAACTTTTGTATGCTCTACCAATAGCCCACAATGCTATATCGCTCGTAAGGAGTGGGAGTCCCGTTGTAAAACTATTGCCGATGAACTTTCTGCCTCTGAATCTGTTAATGCTGCCACAAATTCACTTACTGATTTTATAAATAGTGAAGATTCTGATATTAAAAATTTAGATGCTGGCACTGTAGACATAAAACAATTTACTGAGCATTACAATTCTTCTAACGGTGTTAATTTTGGTGGTTCTGATACCTGTCCACCTCCTTATGTTGTTGATGCCAAAATTACCACCTTTACTATCGACTTATCACCATTCTGTGACTTGGCAACTGTTATTAAGTTCTTCTTAATTGCGTTTGCTTCTGTTGCTTCTGGTTTAATGATTGTCAAATATCACTAAGGGGTAAATATGCAATTCATACCTTTATTACTTGCTTCTATTTTTCCTTTCCTTGGTCAATTTATTACCGCTTCTGTTGCTCGTATTGGTGTTGCTATTGGCTTTGGTACAGTTACTTATGCGGGAGTAGGTTTTATTTTTGACGAAATAATTAACCGTTTAAATGCTTCTGCATCTTCAATTATATTTCCTCATATAGCCACTTTTATTCACCTACTTGGGATTGATACGGCTTTAAATATTGCAATGTCTAGCGGCGTTGCGCTTATGGTATTAAAAGGAGTCTCCAAAAGCGGCTACTCTAGGCAGCTTGTTTGGCGTAAGCCGGGCGACAAATCACCTGTTGATTGGAGCGCATAATGTTAGAGTTAGTTACAGGGAAGCCGGGCGCGTCTAAATCGCTGAATACCATTGCTTATCTTGTTGGCGCTAATAATGGCACTAGGCCAATTTTTTATAATAACATCAAGTTGTTGATGCTTGATTTTGAGGTTGCCTCTAGTTTTTCTGGCTGGTTCTACGGTCTTTATATGTACCGTTTGAAGAACAAACAGGCACTAAAGCGCATTCGTAAAATTATCAAACGGGTTCACGATAACGGTGATTTGATTCAACTGTCTGACGTTCCTTGGCTTGAGCCTTATTACAATACGGCCAACCATCTAGACACTTGGCTGTTTTGGGTTAAAAAACTTTATTCATCAAAGCAGACGGCTCTGCTTGATGAGTTCCTAAGCAATATGCCTTACGATAAGGTTGAGTTCTCACACCTTGAGCACTTGAATTTACATTTTACTCATTTTGCTAACCCTAAGGATTGGTTCAATCTACCAAAGCAGAGCATTATCCTAATTGATGAGTGTCAGCAATTTTTCCCGCCTCGTCCTGTGGGTTCTACAGTTCCACCTCATATTTCAAAATTTGAGACTCACCGCCATGATGGTTACGATATACATTTAATTACACAGGATAGAATGCTTTTAGATAGTAACGTAAGGCGTTTAGTCAATCGCCATGTTCACTATCATAATGCGTTTAACTCTAACCGTGTCGCTCGTTATCAGAACTCAAAAAGTTTTGATGTTGATGATTATCACGATGTCAAAAATTGCCAAAAGTCATTAATTAAGAGGCCAACGAATTTCTATGGCTCTTATTTTAGTGCTGAACTGCATACCCATAAATTTAAGATGCCCAAGATATTTTATATTTTGATTATTCTTATTTTTGTTGTTGTTTTTTCTGTTTACTCATTTGCCAATACATTGTTTTTTGATAAAACCTCTGCTGTCCCTGACTCAGTTCTCCAAACGCCTGAGACTGCATCCCCTAATGAGCCCAAGTCAAAAGTTTCTCTTTTGCCTAAATCATCATCTTTACTTGATGATGCTGAAACACAGCTTTTAACTAAGTTCGTTTCTGATGCTACAAAGGATGTTTATATTTCAGGTTCCCAGTATGTAAAAAAATCCAATGGCTTAGTTCATTATGATTATTCCTTTTACAATCCCGTTACTGATGAGGTTTTTTTACCTAGTTCGGTTGGATTTGTTGTCTCACCTATAACTGAATGTTTAGCCAGACTTAAATTTAATGACTTTACTACTTTTATCACTTGTCAGCCCTTGATTAAGGTCAAACCTGAAACTAATCAATCTGACCGTGAATACTCGCTTGCAAATAGGTAGGGAGGGGGAGGCAAGCGGAGCGCCCCCTCCCAATAATTGGAGATTATATTTATGGATATTCAAGAAATACTTTTTGTTGTTTTTGTTTTACTTGTTTTTGTTTTCTTAGGTTTTGCTCTCGGTGTTATCTATACTCATAACACTTATTTCGATTTTATTAATTCCTTTTGCGAGTTGATACCTGTTGAAGGTGCTAAGAATGCCCCGTCACTGGTGACGCCATGAGTCGCAACTCTAAGTATGAAGCTAAGAAGCGCGCCTCTGGTCTAACTAAAGTTACTCTTTGGGTTCCTATTGAATCTGAAATTGAGTTTAAATCTATGGCTGAGTTCTATGTCTCAATCGTGATCATGTTCCCTATATGGCACGTTCTCTTAATACTGGCCGACTCAAAAAGGCTGTGTGAACATTCCTCAAAAAAAAGGATGCGCACAATGTATATTATGTTAAATTGAATGTGAGTAAATATGGAAAGCACTATTCCCTATGCGTGACAATTCTCACTGAGAATCAGAATGTTCTCACTATTCTGATTTAGGTGCTCTATTCTGAAATACGTGAGAATTTTGTGTCTGAGTGTTTATAACAACAGTCGCTCTGATTTATGAATACTTCGACACGTGCCCGTGCCTCACTAACCCTTGTGTTGGACTATTTAGTGCCACGTACAGAGTTGGCTTGGCACCACTGAGCCCAATCGCGCTCAGATGTATTGGATTTCATTTGGTTGTGTTCTTCACAAAGAATCTGAAGATTGTTGATGTCATCTTGAAGTTTTGGATATTTCGAACGAGGTTTTTTATGATCTACATGAAGCACTACGCCATCTTTTGGACCTCTACCACAGCAGGCACAAAAGTTTCCATATAACTCAAAGGCCTGTTGTCTCAGTCGACGCCATTCCTTAGTCTGCAAAAAGTCTAAATTTTCAGGTTCACTGAATGGAAGTTCTTGCCAGCCTTTGATGACTCTTGGCTCAGAATACATAGGACCAATAATCACTGCATAGGCGTTATCGTCTTCTGTTGCTTTAAGCCATTTCCATACGGCCTTCAAAGCTCCATTTTCAGACTTGAATTGACGTGTACGCCTCGAGTTTTCGTGAAAAGTTACTGATATCATGAAGATGCTTCCTTGTAAAAAATGTATGGCATTTGTCAATGTAATAAGCATCTTAAAACACTAATTTTGTGACTACTTTTATTCCGCCCTATTCTTTCATTTGTATTAAATGCTCTATCAAGTAATTGGACAATTCCGAGTTAAAGCCTTAACTCTAACTCGACATTTTCGGATAAAAATTTCTATGGGTTAACGCAAAGCTAAGATGCAAAAAACGCCAAGCGTTTTTTGTCATTCTTGAGCGCCTTGTTAGGCGAATTTATATAGTTTGTTCAAACAATACTTCCGATAAACCGCTAGTAGGAGACCAAATACCAGATTTAGACTTAACGTATTGTGTACATAATGTAACGATTTTTTTCTGATCGCCGAACTTTAAATGTTTTCTGTCAATTTCAGTCAACATTTCAAACGCATTCTCACAATAACCATATGAAGAAAGAAATAACCCACCATTCACTTCTTCATTAACAATCACTTTCAGGAAACCTCTAGCAGCTTGTCCACCTACTTTTTGTTGGGATCTCCAGTGCTTCAGCTCTACGTAATATGTATGATCTTGCCCAGAAATCCTACAGGTAAGCACTAAATCTTTACCGCCATCTTTGCTTCCTGGGGTAAGTTCTGCGCTGAACCCTAGCTCTTCAAAAACGGTTTGAATAACATACTCAAGCTCTCTCCATTCAATATCCATTAGATATCGCGGATTTTTAGCTATTAGCACTGCTAACCGCTCGCTAATATTGGAACGAATAATATTTACTAGTTCGAAGTCATAGTCTTCAGTTTTTTCTGCTCTCTGCACCCACGCTCTTAGAGCATCTAAGTCAATTAGTTCAAGCTTGACTGGTAAAGCCGAATTCGCAAGCTCAAGGGCAGCTTTAGTAAAACGAGATTTGGTTACTAAAATTAAACGGTCAAAGTTGTGAGTAAATGTTGTTCCCAGTAACCGGCGAACAGCATCGACACCTACAGCAGATTTATAGTGCTTATATTCGATTCCCACTTGCTCTAGGTTAGTGGAAAGTTGCTTCTCAGCAATAAAATCTACTCCAATGTCACCGCGAAAAGGAGTCTGAACAATGTTATACCCATCTTCATTTAATAACGGAACTAAGATGTCGCTTAATTGCTTCTCAGCATCTTGAGGAGATAAATTTCCATTTTCTAACTAACTTTTGCTGGTGATCACGATGTCATCAGTGCCAGCTACAAACCAGTACCGGGTATGCTCAACGATAGGCACGGCTGCGCTGATATTGTTCCGGATCAGCGCTTTGGTGCTGACCGCTTGCCCCCTGACCTTATCCGCCTGGTAGCTTAGTAAATTATCTTCTGCGCATAAGGCCTGAAACTGGTGCCTGGCCCATATTTCATCAATAAAGCTTAGGCCTGCCAGCAGCGGCAACAGCAGCAGAGAAACCATTGTTTTCTTGCCCCCAGCAGGCATTTTCCATAGCAGAATCTGGCTTAAAAAGAGTAGGACGCCCAGGTAAACCAAGACAATCGGCAATAATGCCTATCATAGGTGCTTCCTTTCAGATATTTAAGAATAATTAACTTAATGATTATTAGTAGTAAGCGGCGCAGAATCGCCATAGTTAGAGTCGGCGACTTCGGTGTTTTTCAAGATAGTTGTCACTCTTTGTTTAAATATTAAGCTGCATTTATTACGCCTTCTTCTGGTGCCTTATCTGGGTTGAGTGTTACAGCGCCAACCGCTTCACAATTTCTGATCTCTGTAGACCAACGCATCGGTTTTCTTTCCTTCGCCGCCTCAAGCACTTTCTTGCGCTTCGCTAAAATAGCGCCATCTTGCAGTGCATGACGTTGCCCTGGTGAGACAAAATTTAGCTGGCTGTGTTTATGCTCATCGTTGTACCAGGTTACAAACTTTTCCACCCATTCTCTTGCTGTTGCTAAGCAGCTAAAACCTGATGCCGGCCACTGTGGGCGGTATTTCAACGTTTTAAATAACGACTCTGAAAAGGGGTTGTCATTACTCACCCGCGGCCGACTTAATGATGCCGTAATACCAAGCTCTTCCAGCTTGGCTTTCATGGTCAGTGACTTCATCGGCGCCCCATTATCAGAATGCAGCACTAATGGCGTGTTAAAGCATTGCTCGCGTAACAGACAGCGTTGGATTAGCGCAGCGGCATATTCCCCACTTTCTTGCTCATGAACTTCGTAACCCACTATTTTTCTACTGTAAATATCTTCAAACAGGTACAAATAGTAGAACTGGCCTTTGACGATTGAGGCTAAATAAGTGATGTCCCATGACCACACTTGATTCGGCCCATCTGCCCGATAACTCAACGGTTTGCTTCGATTGACCGCAGCCTGAGTGCGGCCACGATGGTTAAGTTGACCATGAGCATTTAACACTCTGTAGAAGCTGGATTCCGAGGCGATATAAATCCCGTTATCTAATAATGTTGGCACAATTTGCGACGGGGGTAAGCTGGCGTACTCCGCTTGATTGCACACACTTAATATCTGTTGTCGCTCATGTTCTTCGAGTTTATTTGCTGGCTCTGGTCGAGCTGCTGTTGGCCTTAAATCAGCTTGCACTTGACCTTCTCGATACCAACGTCGATAGGTACGCTTACTGAGGCCCGTTTCAGCACAAGCCTTATAAAGGCGAGCACCATTGGTATAGGCCTCTTGGATTAAGGCAATCAATGCTATGCGCTCAGGCAAGGGGGTTAGCTCTCCTCGCTGTCGTCCCCCCAGAGCGCATTGAGCTTTTTTCTGAGCACCAGTAACGCAGCAGCTTCAGCCAGCGCTTTCTCCTTATAGCGCAATTCCCGTTGCAGCGATTTGATTTCGGCTTTGTCAGCCTTAGCCTGCTGTTTAATGGTTTTAGTTTGTACTTCTGAGGTTTGAAAACCAGCTAAACAATCCTGTTTCCACTGCTGTACTTGCTCGCGGAACAAGCCCTTTTCACGGCAATACTGGTTTATCTCCGCTTCCGACAGCGGCGCTGTTTCAATAATCACGGCAAGTTTTGCTTCAGCCGACCAATCATCGGCTGTTAATGTTTTACCTGGCACGGGGCGACCTTCTTTTCTGGCAATATCTCGCCAATGATACAAGGTTTGCACCGCGATGCCTTCTTCCCGAGCGACCTCTGCGACCGTTAAGTTGTGAGGAGGTAATAATTTTTTAAGGATCGCTTCTTTACGTTCTGGTGAATACCGAGCCATATCGTTCTCTTTTGCCGCACCCTGTCTTTAAACATAATGATTATTTAGGGGTGACAACAATCCTGACACAGGGGGACTTTGTCGCATTACTTAGTTTGGGTCAACATTAGGCTAGTGATGCTCATCTCAAGTCGTGTTGATAACTTTGAATGGGGCATCGACAAGTTACGGGCCTAGTCTGGATAGACAAGAAACAACCAATGAAAGATCATGCTTTAAGCCAACCTTGTTCAACGGCATATTCGAGCTGTATAACAAACCATGAAAAAATTTCAGGACTTTCCTTCTCGATAAATTGGTGCATATTCAACACTTGGGCTTTATGTATTCCATTATCCCTCCAAGCTTGGCCTTCGCTAGTCATGTTATGTAAGAATGGCAATAAGCGGTCAATTACCTTCAATAACTTTGCTTCTTTAGTCACACCGATTTCCTGTTCTTCCCAGAGTTCGACAATATTGCCAATCGGATTTCCAGGATGAGCAGCGATCCGCTCCACGCTCTCACGTTCTAATATATGAGTGTAGTGGCATAGTGAATTTGGCCACCTAATTAGAGCTGCTATGATGGCAGCATAACAACGTTAGGTGACAAAATGACAAAGAAAAAAGGCCCGAATTTTAGCCCTGAATTCAGACTGGAAACAGCACAACTGGTTGTTGACCAAGGTTATACGAATAGAGAAGCAGCCGAAGCCATGGGAGTTGGTTATTCAACTCTGGGCAAATGGGTTAAGCAATTACGGGAAGAACGTGCAGGTAAAGTCCCTATTAAGGCCAGAATCTTTCAAATATAGTTTTCGGATGTTATTCGTTTCATCGTAATAAAATGTATAAACATCATCGGTATTTTGAAGACCGTGATTCTGGATAAGAATATATCTACTTTCATTGACATCCATTTCATTCCCCTCATGTAATTCTCAAAAGAAGGCCAATTTTAGTAATCCCCATATAAATCACTGATTTTTTTTAAAGTCGGTTCTAGTGGACCTTCACAATATTTGATCAAATTAGACAGTGGAGTCGCTGCATTCGTGTCTAGCGAAGGCTGAACTATTCACAACTTCCACCATAAAGCATTGTACTGAACTGTTCTTGCAGCTTCATCTTGTGCTTTGGGGATTGGTTATAGTCTTCATCAATAATGCGCCTGATGGCATTGCGAACCACGTTTTCAGCCAAGTCATTATCAATGATATGTGAGGAGTGTAATCTCGGCGTTATAACAGACTTCAACTCTTCCAGTTGTATCAAGCTATGTGGAAAATATACATCTACCGTCTCATCTTGTTCTTTGGCTTCTTTTATTGCTTCCTGGCCAAGATGGTTTGCAGCATTGAAACATTCGTTGCACACCTTAATTTCTTCAGCAAAAGACTGATGCTCAGAATCATGAGCTAGAATGGCCTTTACTTCAAACACCCAAGGGTTATTTTTAGACGGCTTAAGACATTCCCGCTTTAAACGACCACAACATGGGCATTGCCAGCTGTCGTCGTACCTGTTCCAGTACCGCCCCCTGGTGTTAGATAAATGTGCTATTTGTCCATCAGTTGGTCTCGTACTTGTGAAAGGCTTGGGATTCAATCTCCATGATGAGTGGTTTCCCTTGAAAGGCGTTGTATTGTATAGAAGCTTTTCAGGATCATCGTGAAGGTCTCTTAATCCACGCAAGTTAAACTTGTAATTGGCAGAATCATTGACTTGCTTGGCTGTTGGTTCTGAGGGTTGATACCAATGTGAATCGCTGGCAGCCAACTCCGCTATAACTTTTGCCAACTGCATACGCTTATTGAACGTTTCCAGATTCTCGTTCCAAATTTCCTTGGCGATATCCGCGTCAATTTCATGCTCTCGATTATCTGATGGTTTTACAAATCGCCCAATTTCTGCTGGAGAGTATGAAAAGTCACTGTGAGTTTTGACCATCCGTTTTGCAATACCGTCTGCTTTATTACAATCCGCGCAAATCACCGTGTTATCGTAAGCGGAAATTGCAAAGGACGTCCTGATTGCAAACCGCTTAGCTAGCTCAGTTGCAACAACGACTTCTCTGTTCGAAGATATTTCTTCGAACAACGTGCGCACCGTATCCTTCATGTGATCGTGATGCTCCTCCAGTTTGCAGGAGGCATATCTACGATTATCTAGTTTGGCTATTTGGGGCTTAGTCCTTTTACAGGCGGGACACTTCCAATCCATGGCGGTCCTTACCCACCACTTATTGAGAAAGGCTCCTTTTGCATCCAATGCTTCGACGATACTCTGAGTCTGAGGAGAAAATTCTGCATCAAACCAAGGGTTACCTCCTTCTTCGAAGAACTGTTTTAGTTCCTCCACGCTTCTAAACTTCTCAATACTCATTAAGTATCCTTATTCTTAAGAAGTAAACTAGTCAGATAACTGCTTCTTATGGGCATAGCTAGGCTATTGTTCGCCAGGCAATGAATTGAGACTTTCCCTGTAGCGGAATTGTCGACACACTGCACGAACATCAGCTTCGCCGAGTACAATGTTTGATTAACTGCCGCCTGAACTGTCAATCGTAAAATCTTTAGTATTGAAGAGTTATTAGCCGGAGCTTAGGCTCACTAACAAGCTCACTGACGGCTTTGACGCTTCGTTGATCTAAGACGAGAACCTCTTGCTCAACCCAATGGCTTGTTTCCTGCAAACTTGCGATTTCAGGGCAGGCAGGGGCTTCCCCCCATACCTTTTTTCCTTTACCAGAAACCAGCGGCTGAGCTCGGACCCTATCCCAATGAGGTGGAATCCAAACATTGCAAGGTTTGTTGAGGGTATCTGCCATTTGCGTTGATATGATCAGACCATTGGGATCAAGGTCCGGGAAGTGTGCCCAGGTCACCTCTTCCAAGAAGCGCTTGATAAAACAAACCGATGATGCAAAGTTATTCCCTGATGAGTAAACCAATACGAGTCCATCCACCATGGGGAAGTCAACAAATGTGCCCAAGTTTTCGACAGTCAACACCAACTTTACCCCAGCGACACAGGGCGCATGAGCGTCTTTGTACAACCGTTCTGGTAAGCTGACTTCAGTCCTTTGCAGAGTCTCCAAGTCAGTATCAATCGTGGCGTTATCGCTGTATATTACGAACCCGGTCTTCTGAGTGCGGACCCGTACTACATCGTCTGTACTTATCAGTTGACCTTTCTGAAGAGCCTCGCCTTGCCCACTTTTGCTATGTCCTCGCCAGGCAGCAGCACTTTTATGATGTACAACGGGCATCTTTCGTAAGATACCAGGCCTGTTTTTTTGCAAAGTATATTGCGTTATTTGGTTACGAACACTCTCAATGCGTTGGGGCTCACACAGCTGCCAGTAACTCCCCACTCGTTTCACTATGCCAAGTTGCTCAAGGCGCTCAATCAGTAAACTATCTCTCTGGTTGGGCAACACTTTCCCGCGCTCAATAAGCTTATCAATAAGTGCCAGTGCCTGCTTAGGTGTTAACTTTACATCCTCCAGTAGTCCATGCATCAATGCGCCGCCCCACTCACAACCGAATCGATAAATGCTTCTTCATCAATCCCTAAACTGTCAGCATCCCGGATCCCACTAATGATTACACGGCTCTCTTTGTTACCTGCTTTAGAAGCACTTCTGACAAGTTGATAGCCAACACCTGATATCTTTCCTTGCGACTCAGGTGCGGCAATTACAATCTGACTTCCGGTCTTTACCGCCAACTGGTGCACCGTTCTCTGAGCGTCGGAGTCCAAACGTGATGCTTCATCCATTACTAACGGGATTAAGAAAGGTTGTTTTTCATGTGAGACCCGTCCCCAGTTTTTTAGAATTGCTATTAAGACAACCAATCCAGAGCCAATTCGCTCTCCTGTTGAAAGTGTTTTGTCATCCAATAACTCAAATTCTTCACTACCAACTCTCTGGATTTCTGTTACCACATTGATGTAGTTCTTATGGTCAAGCAGCTTTTCTCCCTCGATCCGGCCACCAGTGGTTTTTTGATATAGTGTTGCGAGCGCTTCTTCTACATCTTCAGCATTATTGAAGAGATCGTCCATGACATCGTCGCTTCCTCTCAAAGCCTTCAAAGTAGCTTCGAAATGAGGGACGCTTTTAGGTACTAGACGAATAGCCGCAACTTGCCCAAAGCTTATTCCTATCATTTCAGCACTTAGCCTTCTTATGGCTTTCTGCTCATCCTGTACACGACGGGCAATGGCATTTCCTAGTTCATTTCTATCTGTGAGAAACTGCTCTTCGGCGCTTTCAAGTGTTCTCCTAGCGAGACTACACGCACTATCCAATTGTGTAAGCATCTCTGTCGGCTCGGAACTACGAATAATGTCCCCTCGGGCTTGCCGACGAAACAAAGAAATAGCGTCACTATGCAGCTGGCAAAGACTAGGCAGGGTGGTCCCTCCCTCTAGATTAAAACTATTTATTTTTTGGGAGAACTCATCATCTCGACTCAAACCATAGCGATTGACCAATCCAGATATTGCGTAAATCCCATTAGTGTATTGGACGGCCTCACCTTCATGCATCAGTTTAAAATAGACGTCCATTTCTTGCTCTAGCTTATGTTTTGTGGCTCCGGCAGGCAGAGCATCCAGCACCTTTTGCTTTATACCATTTGCATTTTCACGCGCCTCTTCTGCAATCACTGATGTACTCTGTAGGGATTCTACTTGCTTGAGTAGGGTGTTATGGCGTTCGGTTAATGATACTTGCTTAAGTTGGAGTGATTCACATTGCTCTTGAGCCGCTCTCAATCGTTTAGATATCGTTTCGCTATCGAGTGAAAGTTGTTTTTCGAGTCCTTCGCAATAAGGGTAAGTCAGCTTTGACAAACTACGTTTTGATTCCGCAACCTGCTCTTCTAACACAGAATATTCCGATTGAAGCTTAAGATGTACCTCTTTGTTTTTGCGTGCTTTATCTTCGCTTTCTCTCAACTGAACCTTCAACTCATCGAGCATGACACGTTTCTGTTTGTGCCTCTCACGCAATGAACTTACGTTTCCATCTTCTTTCGCAAGATCGTTTTGTGCTTGCTCGTAATCGTCAGCGAGATGATTCGCCACTTGGTTAAGCGAGGTTAAATCGCGCTTGCGGTTGTTGGTATTGCTAAGATCTTGTTCAGCGAGTTGATGTTGTCGCTTTAGCGTGTCTATGTCAGATTGATAATCTTCTCGAATCTTCGGGTATTGCTGCTTTATCTGCGAGAAGGTACCGCCGTACCTATCGACATACTTTTTAGCCTTTTCAGAACGTATGATTTGTTCCTCTGCTTCCATAATCTCCTTGTCGAAGTTAACGTCTAGCAAATCACTTGAATCCGCATGCTGTTCAAGCAAACTGCATTGTAGTTCTAAGGTTTTTACGCGATTGGTCGCTTGCAACGTTTGAGAGTACAGGTCAGCTACCTTATTACCTTGTTGTTGTAATTTCTGTTTTTTGAGCTCAACATTAGGCTCAACAGCGAAAGCCAATGAGGGATTAACGTTGATTCGATTGGCTTGCTCTAGGCCACTTTGCAGCAGCGATATATTCTCATCGTTACTGTCAAACAAAGTTTGCTTTGAATTTAACTCAATTTGTAGATCTGCTATCAGCTTATCCCGAGCCTCTTTACCCAAAACTGGTTCAGTAGGCACCCCGCTAACACGTATACCGCCAAAGGGTTCACTGAGAACTACCCAAGGAACATCATTTTCGTTGTGATTAAGGTCTAGATCAGCACCTACAAACTCTTGACTAAGATCTTTAAAAAACAGGTCCGCGTCATAGCCACCACTCCGTAGTTGATCAGGACTGTGGTTTTTTACAGTCATTAAGATCACGTCAGGTAATGGCCAGTTATCACCATATTCAGCTAATAGCGTTCTAGCCGCATCGCTCGGGTCATTCACTACGATAGCGCACATAAGCTGACCTAAAGCCGCTTCGGTGAATCCAGCTTCTTCTAACGGTATATCGCTATACAAGTCCGCTACGGCCACTCCGCCAACATCGCTGGCAAAACGTTGGAGGGTTTCCAATGACCCAGTTTCCCTGTTGCTGAGTGAAAGGATCCTCTCTTTCAAAGAAAATATATTGCTCTCTATTCGGGAGTTATTCTCTCGTAATGACCTGAGTTCTCTCTGCGTGTTTTTAATCAACCCATCTAACATCTCTGCCGTGAATTGAGTATCAGGGAAGCATTCATATAAACGTGCAACCGCAGGTTGATAATTTTGCCACTCTGTTCGCAGCGATTTGAGACGTGAAACCTCGATCTTTAGCTCTTCCTGGATATGTCGCTCGTCCTCATACCTAGCATCGACACTCGCTTTCACCTCCTTCGCCGACTCAAGAGCTTCTCCTCTGTCTTCCGTAAGCTGTTGGTACTCAGATTCATTGGAAGGCATGCGTGGTAACTTTGCTTGCTTAAAGCGATCAAGCATGCGGTTCACAGTACGATGATTCCTTTTCAACGCACTCAATCCATTTCTCATCTGTTCAAGGCTAACGGCTAGCGGGCGTTCCTCTTCGAGTCTAAGCTCTGTAGAGATAAACCAATTCTTTGCGACGTTTGGGTCAATGCTATCGCCAGCGCGTCGAATCAGTGATGCAGCTTTAGCATGAATTTCATTGATATTCTCTGCACTATTGAGCTTGTTTCCCAGCTGGTCCGCCTCTAGCGCTAGCTGTTTGGATTGTGCAGTGTATTCTTCAATCATGCCCTTAAGCTTCGCTAGTTCAAAGCTATCGCCACACCAGCTCTTGACGCTATCTAATAACGACTTCGCATTTCGGTATTGCCCCGCCTTTTTCTCAAGAAGGATAAAACGTTCTTGCACATCTGCGAGCTGTGCTTGGATATCCAAGATATCTTGATTAGCTTGTTCAACTTTGTTGCGCGACGCGTCAGCGCCTTCGTCAGCCAACTGGGACAAACTCAAACTCTCGTAAAGTTGAGCTTCCTTCTTTAATAGACTCACAGAGGCTTGTTTACCCTGCTTGTAGAAGATTTCGCCCTCAACAGCAGAAGCAAGTCTTGGCTTTAGCTGTTCACTTTCCTGCTCGAGTGATGTTCTATTCTCAACGCTTGTATCTAGTTTCGAACGACACTCCGTAAGATCCTGATCACTCTTCTCAATAGAAACTTTGCACTCTGAAACATCTTGTCGACAGGATGTAGCTTCTTTATCTGCTCGAGAAAAATTGTACTCGGCTTGAGCCCATGCTTTAGCTGATACAGTGAAGGACTTCTCTAACAACTCCTTGAAAAACGCATAGTCTTTGGAGTTGTGCGCCAGATCATCTCTTGTCTGCCTAAGCTTTCGCATTGTTCCAGACAACACATCGACCACACTTTTGATATTTGTCCTTGAGTGCGTCATTAGGAAATCAGCTAGATCTCGGCCGATAGCTTGATCTCTTTTTCCTGACATGGCGCTGTGAAAAATCTGACCTAATTGGTAACGCTCATTAGAACGGTTGAATGTTCTGGGCAAAATACCATCGTTAAACAACGCCAGCATGTATTTATCAATCTTGTCGAAGCTTTGTAGTCGGCAGCCATGCTCGGCAGCTATATCTCGAATACCATCTATAGTTCTGGGCGTAACCATGTTGCCGTTACGAACGATAAGAAAATCAAGTGGTGCTAAACTATCGAACAACCCAACCCTGAACGTGTCAAACTTCAAGCGGGACCCCGTCTCTCGCTCAGAGCGAACAATAAACAGCGCTCTTTCACCAGCACGAGATACAACCTCTAACCCAATAAGAGACGGATTACCCAAGCGCTCAAACATTTCTGCGTCCTGCATCTTCTGCGTCTGAGTAAAATTATCCGATGTTCCCAAACTGACCGAGCGAATATCGGGTAAGAGAGCCAACATAAAGGTCCCAAGTAGCGTCGTTTTCCCTGAACCATTTTTGCCTAAAAGGCTAACCACGGTGCCATATTGCCTATCAGTCTGATGTTCATGAGGATTAACTAAATCGAGGGTTCTGGCAGAGACTCCGTTGACGCCCACAAGCGACAGGCTCTTTATGTATGGGTAATTACGCATCATATTCCTCCGCATCAAACATATCGCGAGTATCACCTTCGATAGTTAGGCCTTCTGATGACCAATGTTCAGACTCTGTTCTTGGCGTGTCTCTTAACTCTTCTCTGGGCGAAGGTGAGTCGGTAAGAAAACCCTCTTGGATTAACGAACTTATGCGGCCTGGCAACTCGTCTTCGCTGCTCAAGCCTTTCAAAGGTTCGATAAACCTGTAGATCGCATTAGTTGCCCAGAAAGTCTGCTCATCTCTGTTGAGCCTAATAAAACTCAGACGTGACAGTCTAGAGAGTCTCTTCAACGTTTCCTCTCTCACACGCCCTACATCATGGTCTGTCTGAATGCCCGGCTTACGGCGATACAACTCAGCGAACCGTTCGTCCGACAGCTGAGACTTCAATCGTTCAATAAGAAAATCAACGGGGATCCATTCGAAATCAGTCGCATTTTTTTCCCATTGCATTGCAACTATCGTTAGACCCATAACCATTTCTAATTGGTTCAATCGGGTCGTAGGAACATTTGAACGACGCTGTGGCCTTAGGTAATAAACTTTCTCAGGCGTGACTTCTAGAGCCAGGTGTAACTTGCCGTAAAACTTGCGAAGCACACTCTCCGTCTCTCCTAGAAAGGTATGTAACCGGTCATCTTCACTAGTAATGTTTACCCCGCCCCTAAGGCGATAATCTACATCCGCGAATAGGGGGTCATCAATTACATCATCTAGTGTAAGGTACTGTTTCTTTGAGTCTTGAGCGTGTGTAAATAGATGATCAGTCATATTTTTTGAACCACTGTTGTTCAATTTCAACGTTATTATCGTGTGCTAATTGTACCCACTCAGGGTGATAGGCAGGGCGTGTCCAATCTCCGTTTTTTATCAACTCATCGAAGATGAAAAACAGCAACCGATGGCGGTCTTTATATTGAAACTCTTCATTGGAAAGGATCTGGTCGGCAACTTTTGAAATATCGACCTCGTTATCGCTCTCATACATTCTCGCAACGAGTCCCTTAGCTAATTTTTCTAGGTAGTCGCTAGGGGTCTTTCTAAGGATGACTTCAGGGTCGCCATCATTTGGCAGTTCGTTTTCCAAAGGTGGAGGCGGAGCCTCCCAATCCCTGAGCTCCACAACAGGATCTGGCGCAAGAATAGAGATTGACCAAGGCATCCGATCCATTTGCAGGACTGCTTTTTCAATCAATAAATTGAGATTCGCGTTTGGATCTAGGGTGATTTTTAGGCGGATAGTGGATAAAACTTGCTCAAAGAACTCTGCTAGCTCCAGAAGAGAGTGCCCAGAGAACTGACGAATAGAATCCAGCTGGTCATGAATATCAGCCATAGCATTGGTAAGTCTGATCGGAGCATTTCTGTTATGTGCCATCTCTTTGATTTCATGAAGTAGAGAAAGCACATTGTCCGCCCCATTCAGTATCAACGATTTTAGGTCCCTTATTTGGCCTGCAATCTCGTCAATTAACTCAATCAAGTGCTGCATTTGTTGCGCAAGAGAGCCGCTGGCTGCTGACTGGATCGAGCTGCGTTGAAGCTGAAACCCTTTTATTAAGGCCTCCTGGTTTTTGTTAATACCATCGAGAAGGTCCCTAAATGAAGGTAGCTGAGCCTTAATCTCATTAGCCCACTCTTCGTCATCCTCTATCTTCAAGACGAGTAGGTTCCCAAGCAAGATCTCCAACCGTACATATCTCTGAGAAAGTGACTCTTTCTGTATCAATGTGTCGCCGGTAAAGGGCTTGAGGAGGTCGTGACTCAGCTGAGTAAGTCGATAGAAGCCATCAGCGTTTCTTAACGAGCTTCCGGCCTGCATTACGAGGCCCTGTTCAACAGCTCGTTTTAGAAAATTACTTGTCCGGAATGAGGTGATGTCGTCTTGACCCAGCCACCTGTCAACGTAGGAGAATATTTCGTTGCACTGTTCCTCCTTATATCCTGGGTCGACAAGTCGGTAATCGTCATCGTCGTTTACATTCCATAAGCTCATGGCTGCCAAATAAAGGTATTCGTTTGGCTCAATGTGTAATGCAGGCTCGTTCATTCGAACCTGGTTTAAAAGAGCTGATAGTCTTTCTGTTTGGAACATAGGAAACTGCGCAAGCTCCTCGTTTTAGATCACTATTTTTACCATGTTTCTCGAATACCAATTTTTCTATCGCAAATTTAGTAAGTTGAGTTTGGTAAGTGGTATACCCAATATACTTGTGGTTTTTATTGATGTATAGTCTGTATACATTAACATGTAGCAAAAACAGGCATTACATGGTTACCGCTGACGTTAAATGGGAGCAGCTTCTTAGATTTCGACTCATTGAAATCGTTGCCCTTTGGGAAGGCAGGCTCACAACCAATCATCTTTGCAATTCATTCAACATCGGGCGGCAGCAAGCATCGAGAGACATTGCTAACTATCAGAAGCTTTTCGAAATACCTCCGCTTGTTCATGACCGGGGGATTAAAGGCTATAGACCCACTAATGACTTTAAACCACGTTTTACGCAGGGAACGCCAAACGAGTACCTGTCTCTATTAAACAAATACACTAACGAAAATATTGATGGTTTTGACCTTCAAGGGCTAGGGCAAGCAAACTCGATCGTGCTCAGTGTACCTGACCGCCATGTTGCACCAATTATCGTTAGGCGTTTGCTTCAAGCAGCAAGAGAGCAGCGATGTGTTGATGTTGACTATGTTTCGTTAGAGCACCCTTCTGAGCGAGGAAGAAACATTGCACCGCACACCCTTGTTTTCGATGGTTTTAGATGGCACGTACGAGCTTACTGTGAAGAGAAGAAGGGATTTCGAGACTTTGTTCTAAGCCGATTCAGGAATGAACCTGAAATCCTCGATAAGTCTTCTTTGACCAAAGAAGATGATGACGATTGGAACATCGAAGAAACTTTCGAAATCACAACGAACCCCTTTCTTACTCAAGAACAGCAACTGGTTGTAAAAGCAGACTATGGGATGCTTGAAGCACAGTTTTTCGTATCTTGCAGAAGAGCTTTGATTAAGTATTACGTAAAACGCCTAAACATATGCCTTGACACAAAAAAGCTGAAATCTTCACCTCAAGCTAACCAGCTCACGGTCGCTCAGCCACATAGTTTAAAACGGTGGATCTTGTGATTCATAACTCCACTACGGCTTGTGAAAACAAACTGAGTAAAAAAGCGTGGAGGATGAATTGATCCTAGTTTGTCGGAGGCTAACTTTCTTGAGAGAATTAGCCAATGAGAAAAAGAATTACTTATTCCCCAGAAGTCAGCGAACGTGCGGTTCGTATGGTTTTAACAGCAGAGCGTGAGCACCCATCTCGGTGGTCTGCTATCAAGTCTATCGCTTCAAAGATCGGTTGTACCCCAGAAAGCCTTCGAGTATGGGTTAACAAAATGGAACCGCCCTCTGGAGAGAAAACTGGAGTCACAACTGATACGGCCACCAGGCTTAAAGAGCTTAAACGTAAAAACTGAGAGCTAAAACAAGCTAACGAAATTTTGAAGAAGGCAGCGGCTTTTTTCGCAGTCGCGGTGCTAGATTGCAAACCCCAGAAATGATCGATTTTATTGACCTCTATCGGGGACTCTGGTTAGCCTCTAGAACAGTAGGCACTTGTAGCATTACTAAAATTAGGTCAACGGTTCAATACCAAGCTGAGCTAACTTGGTCATGCGAAACAAAGAAAGGGGCAAATTAATTTCAAGTTGGTTGAATCACCACTACTTCGCTACCTAGTTTTATCCATTTCTTTTGCCACTAATTTTTTCTTTCTGGAATCAGAAATTCGACAGTAGCCTCATTATGACCACGCGATTTAGTCACATCTTTCATGCTCATTTCAGCGAGAATTTCTTCTGCTTTAGCTCTAGCAGCCAATTGCACTTGTGGCTTAAGCCTCTTTCTAAGTTCGTTCAGTGATTTAGCCATAATAACCTCCTTTGAATCGCCACTGTTCGGTGTAGAGCAACGAAAAAGACATGGATAAGTGTTCTATCAATCGGGCAGCCAGTCGCTAATTTTCATAGATGGACCATTCATATTTTGGTTGGGCACTCATTCTAGATTCCAATGCTCTAAGACGAACAGGATATGAATTTAGCAAAGGGTACGAAATTGCTCAGGAACCCATTTAAAACAATAAGTTAATATCAATCTGATACTAACCTTACATTTATGAATTTTGGATAATAACCAACAATATTTGGACAAAAATACTGAAACTTTTGCATTGATTTAACAAAAAAACGGAGAAATTTTGTAATAAAAATGTCGGTGTCCAGACAGTTGTTTTTTTTACGGATGAAGGGGGCATAATGGAAAGGTATTGCCAATAGCATCTACTCAATCTTGTGGTCAGTCACTTCATTGAAAACGTTACCTATGTGGGTTTATCTATAACGGCCTGCACCACTTTTTAAAATAAATATAGAAATTTCAGATAGTTAATATAAATATATAGCTCATTCTGATTTATGTGAGAATCTTCGTTTTGATGCATTCTGAAATAGAGGTATAACTATCTGATTTTATTGAAGGCTCATTCTGATTCTCGGTGAGAATTTTCATGCGTCTAATTGTCCGCCCAATAAAGGGTTAAGATTGTCCTCGTTTAGCGCTTACCGTTGATTTTTGTTTAATCAAGGGATAGATACATTTGATGGGTTACTTCTACGCTATTTTCAAGGCGTTCCTACGTGAATATTTGGCAAGATTGCCCCTGCAAGTTTTGCAGATTTCACGTAGCGCACGAATAAGATTTGAATCAGTTAGTTTGATATCACAGTCGATGACCATTCGGTCACACTAAGTGGTGACCGAATGGAACATACAGTATCAAAACCATCCATGGCCTTGTTTATTAATCCTTTTTACTATTTAGGCTTCATGTGCAAGTAACAGTGGATTTACCGTTGTGGCACCATAGCCCTTTGCATTGAGCTCGGCATCCAATCCCATCGATGCGATATCGTCCGCTGCCGCATCTAACAATGGCAAACGGTTGGTAAACAACATCTTAGTGTATCCCTTGCACGCCTCGCAGCTCTCAATCCGCACGGCTGCCTTATGGTCATCAAACGACCAAATTGACATCTCCCGGGATTGCTCGCAGCAGGTACAATGGGCGCGCACATAGTGCCACTCGCTTTCACACAGACTGCAATGCAGATAGCGCAGCCCTTCCCGTGGCTCATCGACAATCATGCTGGCGACGGGATGACTGCCGCACACCGGGCAAAGGCTAGACTGTTTAACCTTATTCACATCCATTCGTGCAATCACCATGGGGGCCCAGTGTGACCAATACAAGGACAATCCCGCCCAAATAAATAGGCTGTACTGCGCAGGCACGGCACTAAACTCCCCTTGCCTCAGTTGAGTGCCCCACTCTAGCAATTGAGTTGGCGACTGCTGTTGTAACTCCTGTAGAACAGGCACTAAATGCGTGGGCACTTGAGATACCAATTTTGTTAGCAATGCTTGCAATGCTTTTAACCAATCCTGAGCCGTTTGAGTTTGGCTTAGGGACAACGGATATGGCACCTCAGCGTCAATCATTGGTACTGGGCCCATATCCGTTGCCGCAAGTTTTTGCTGCGTCGACACTAGGATTTGGCAGAGCTTGAGATAATCCGCCAGCGGAGAATCCTGCGCTAATTGTGCTAAACGACGTGCTCTATGCTGATAAATTTTCTCAGGATGTGCCGCTTTTAGCGGTTTTAATGCTAAGGGGGATTTATCAACAAAACTTAACGGGATATCGCTGGCCATCTTCATCGCTATTTTTCCTCGTGTTCTTCTAACATGGCTGGGTGGTGCTTACGAGCCCAAGCCTTAGAGACTTTGCCGTAGAGCATCCCAGTGATAGATCCTTCAATCCAGCAGGCCATCCATACGTGTACCACCAGGGATAACAGCATTAATATGCCGCAGGCCGAGTGGACTAAGGTGGCCCAATTGACGGCTTCTGCCGAGAACATGGGGGCAAAATAAGGTTGCCACATCATGATGCCGCTGATCAGAAACGCCAGTACAAAAACCACAAAGGCGCGGAATAACATTTTCTGACCTGGGTTGTAATGGCCCACGGGCGGAATGTTCTCTTCTTTTTGCAGTAGCACCCACACCACGGCTTTCATCCAGGGCAAATCGTACTTATTCCACTTATTGTGCTGGTAATAGCGGATCAGCATCACCGCCAGCAGCAGACACATAGCGATCCCGAAGAATGGATGCATCACTTTTGCCAGTTGTGGTGTGCCAACAATGCCACTCAGCCACTGGAACGAAGGGTAAAAAAACGAGAATCCCGTTAAAAAGGTCACTAATCCCACAAAGACTATGGTCCAGTGACACAGACGATCAACGAGCTTATGGCGCACTATCATCTCTTTATGACTCATTGCTTTTCCTCCTCTGTGGCACCGGCATCAATGTAACCGGGCTGATCTTCCTCGACGATGTTGCGCCCTACCGCAATGCGGTGCATCAGGGCGAACGCCGCCGTTGCGAGCAAGCCTGCGGTGCCCAAAGGTTTGAGCCAATCTTGACGCCATTCGGTGGCGGCGGGGATTTGCGGATCCTTTGGCATGCCATAGGTTTCGGGTTGTGTGATGTCGTGGAGGATCATCATCATATGCGTACCACCAACGCCCTCGGGGTTATAAAGTCCCGCCTTGCTAAAACCGCGTTCCTTTAACTGCTCGACGCGTTTTTCGGCATAGAACAACATGTCTTCGCGGGTGCCAAAACGCAGCGCTCCCACGGTGCAGGTTTTAACACAGGAAGGCTCGAGGCCAACGGCGAGCCTATCGGAGCACAGGGTGCACTTATAGGCTTTGTTATCTTTGGCACTGATCTTAGGCACGTTGAAAGGACAGGCACTGGCGCAATAACCACAGCCAATACACTTGTTCGAGTCAAAATCCACAGTGCCATTGGCATGTTGCACAATCGCGCCGCTGGTAGAACAAGCTTTTAAGCAGGCTGGATCGGCGCAGTGCATACAGGCAGTGTGGGTAAATTGCCAACGCAACTTATTGTTATCCATCACTTCGTGATATTGCATTATGTTCCAGCTTTCTGGAGACAGTATCATCGGGTTCTGGTAACTGCCTTGGAAAGTGCCGACATCTTCACGAAGGTCATTCCATTCGGAGCAGGCAACCTGACATGCCTTACAGCCGGTACATTTGGTCGCATCAAACAGCTTAGTCACCTGCTGGACCGCACCAATGCGTGCTTGAGACGCGGGGGTGATGTCCGTGGTGCCTGAGATGCGGATAATATCTTGAGAAGCCATAATTAGAAGCCCTCCGCTTTGGCAATATTCACAAGGAATGCTTTATATTCAGGGGTTTGGGTGTTGGCATCGCCCACAGATGAAGTTAGCTCGTTGACGATATAACTCTTTTGCGTCAGGGCCTCGTAACTGCCATGGCGTGGAATACCAATGGTGTGGACTTTTTTGCCCTGAACCATCATGGGTTGGAGTCGTTTAGTCACATAGGCCTTAGTGACAATATGCGAGCGCTTGGAGCTTACTTTGACCCAATCACCGTTATTGATGCCCTTTTCCGCCGCTAACGTTTCATCGATTTCGATAAAGTGTTGTGGCTGGGTAATCGCAGCTAGGTGACAATGCGTGGTCCAGTTGTTGAAGTGCTCCGTCATCGAGTAAGTGGTGCCAACATAGGGGAATTCTTCATTGGTACCAAAGCTTTCACGTAAGCCTTTGAACATCCGCGCCACCGGATTATTGGTGACTTTAGGATGCAGCGGGTTACTCGCCAGTGGCGATTCGAACGGCTCATAATGCTCTGGGAATGGACCATCTTTTAAGTCACGCAGGGCAAATAAGTGGCCAACACCATCGGCTTGCATGATGAAAGGATGGGCCGAATCTTCGGCATTCAACTTGGCATTAAAGTCTGGCACATCAATGCCCTGCCACTTGTTGTCCTTGTATTCGAGCAGTACACGGCTCGGATCGCGCGGCTTACCTTGCACGTCGCAGGAAGCGCGGTTATACAAGATACGGCGGTTTGCAGGCCAAGCGAATGACCAATTCGGGGTAATGCCTTTACCGGATGGATCGCTATTATCACGACGCGCCATGAGGTTGCCCGCTTCGGTCCACATTCCCGAGTAAACCCAAATACCGCATGAGGTTGAGCCATCGGCTTTTAACTCGGAGAAGCCATTGAGTAGCTTACCGGTCGTGAGATCATAACCATTCATCTCCTGCGCGATTTCCTCGGAGCTGGGTTCATGCTCCATCGCGTAATCCCACTTGATGGCTTCAATCGGCTCAGGTAAACGGCCGCCCTCTTCACGGTATAAACGTTTTAATTCCAGCATGATGCCAGAAAGAATTGCCGGATCTGATAAGGCTTCGCCGGGTGGATTGGCGCCCTTAAAGTGCCATTGTAACCAACGGCTCGAGTTAGCAATTGAACCACTTTCCTCAGCAAAACAGGTTGTGGGTAAGCGGAAGACTTCAGTTTGAATGCTGGCGGTATCCACATCGTTAAACTGACCCGCATTGCGCCAGAAGCTGGAAGTTTCATTTGCCAGTGCATCGAGCACTACTAAGAACTTCAGATTAGATAAGCCCTTAGACACTTTTTGCTTATCGGGCTGGGAGTTAAGTGCGTTGATACCTTGGATAAAGTAGCCATTGACCTCACCGTGAACCATCATGTCGATTTGCTTATTGATATCGTACTGTTGGTCCCACTTTGGCAGCCAGTCATAACCATAATCGTTTTCTGCGGTGGCATGATCACCGAAAAACGCTTTTAACAACGACACGGTAAAGGCTGGGTAATTGTGCCAATAGTTGGTTTGGTTTGGTCTTAAGGCTTTTGGGGTGTAATGGGCTAAATAGTTTTGTAAATCAACATCTCTATCTTGAGGCAGTTTCAGGTAGCCAGGTAATCCTTGGCACAATAAACCTAAGTCTGTCGCGCCTTGAACGTTTGAGTGACCACGCAGCGCATTCACGCCGCCGCCCATGATCCCCATATTGCCAAGCAGCAATTGGATCATCGCCATGGTGCGGATGTTTTGCGCGCCGACGCTGTGCTGTGTCCAACCGAGGGCATACAGGAAGGTTGCGGCTTTATGGTCAACATGGGTCGCCCCAATTTGCTGACATACTTCAAGATAGGCGTCTTTAGGCGTACCCGTGATGCTGGACACTGTGTCAGGATCGTAGCGATCAACGTGTTTTTTCAACAGGTTAATCACGCAGCGTGGATGACTTAAGCTAGGGTCAACCTTGGCGTAGCCCTCTTCATCTAACTCATAGAACCAAGTGGATTGGTCGTATTTATGGTTAGCCTCATCGTAGCCACTGAATAAACCGTCGTTAAATTCAAAGTCTTCCCGCACGATAAACGTGGCGTTGGTATAGGCTTTGACATAGTTAAGGTTGATTTGCTGTGTTTCGAGCAAGTAGCGGATCATGCCGAGCAGGAAGGCAATATCAGTGCCCGAACGAATAGGCGCATATAAATCGGCGACGGCAGCACTGCGGTTAAAGCGCGGATCGACCACAATCAACTTGGCGTTGTTATGCTCCATCGCTTCTGTCACCCAACCAAAACCAACGGGATGCGCTTCTGCTGCATTACCACCCATCACAATGGCCAGATCGGTATTTTTCATATCCGCCCAGTGGCTCGTCATAGCACCGCGGCCAAAGGTGGGCGCCATTGCGGCTGGTGTTGGGGCGTGGCAAACGCGGGCGATGTTATCTATCCCTAGCATACCAATGGCACGGCCGAACTTATGGGTGATGTAGCAGCCTTCGTTTGCTTGGGCCGATGAGGTCATCATGCCTAGGCTGACTAAGCGGTTAACGGTTTGACCCTGGGCATTTTTTTCAACCAGATTGGCATCGCGCTCGTCTTTGATGAGTCTTGCGATACGCTTAAAGGCCTCATGCCAGCTAATGCGCTGCCATTTATCCGAACCGGGTAAACGCACTTCAGGATATTTCAAACGGTGGGGGCTGTTTACATAGTCAACCAAGCCTGCACCCTTAGGACACAGAGCACCGCGGTTAATTGGATTATCGGCATCGCCCTCAATATGAAAAATGCTCTGCTCCGCATTCTTCCCGTTGCTGCTCTGGCTGTACATCAACAACCCACAACCCACAGAGCAGTAGCAACAATTGTTACGCGTCTCTTTTGCGCGTAGCAATTTAAAACCTCTGACGGATGCAAATGCCTTTTCGGACATCAACCCCAGTGCAGAAATAGTAGAAGTCGCGGCTCCCACAGCACAGAGTTTAAAAAACTGTCGTCTATTCATTGTCATTTCACACACTCTCTTTTATGTGCTCACTAAGTTGCAGCGCGTACGCTGCAGGCTTGAGTAGAGAACTTAACCCTACTCATGGTGCGAGTATAAAAAAGTGACTAATAATGACAATTTCTAACAGGTGATCAAAATCACATTAAGACTTCAAAAGAATATTTAACCAAAATAAGTTGTTTATATGATGTTCGCTGGAATTAAAATCTATAAAAATTGCAGATTGCGATATTTAAGTGATTTTATCGACATGGACATTTTGATTAGCCATTTTGTCCACTTTGTACCAAGTTCCATTTGGGGTAAATCTTATTGTTGACGCGCATCACAAAAGTGACGGCGATTGGTCAAAATATGAATGAAAATACCGATTAGGCACTTTTAGAGCAAGATCACAATTTAAGAGAAATGATCGGCAGAAAACAACCGTTTTTCCAATGGATGTTGCTAACAGTGGTCTCTATCAATGTAGCTAGCAGTGAGTTAAGCGGTATAAACGGCAGCGAATAGTTGCCACTTGAGTGATGAAAACACCTTAGAAAATCACTTATCTATCCTCAGTGCAGAGCGTTTTGTAAGCAATAAATTGATTCAATAAAAGGTATTAGCGATTTTTATCGCAAACTAACCGTTAAAGCGCGGACTGTCTAAGCCACAAATTCCATTTAATTGGTAGATAAACACATCGCCGGCTTGCGGTTCTTGCTCTAATTGCGATGCCTCAAGTGAGTGTTTGGCACTGGTGACGATCAACAGATCGCGTCTTTCGCCGCCAAAGGCGATGCTGGTTGGATGGGTAACGGGCAATTTGAGGATAAGATCGACTTCACCATTGGGACGATAGCGCACCACTTGGCCACCGCCCCACTGGGCATTCCAGAGGTAACCCGCCGCATCGACATCTGAACCATCAGGGAAAATATGATGGCTGGTGGTCGCAAAAAGGCGCTTACGACTTAATAAACCCGTTTGGATATCAACATCATATTGATGGATTTGATGTGTTGGCGAATCGGCATGGTAGAGCGTTCGTCCATCTGGACTCCAGCATAGGCCGTTGGAGATTTCGAGATACGTTAGGCGTTGGTGGCAATACCCTTTCTCGTCAATGCAATACAGGGCGGCGTGTTGTGCTGCACTTTGACGTTGTTCCACCATAGTGCCTGCCCAAAAACGCCCTTGCCTATCGATGCGACCATCGTTAAAGCGATTTCCCTCAATCTGAGCCTCTGGCTGCGCCAGCCATGTCAGGCTTTTATCTTCAAGATCATAGAATGCAATACCGATATCGAATGCGACGATAAGTGTTGTAGGCATTACCGTGAGGCCAAAGGAGCCGACGCGATGCGGCATGGGGAAAGTATCTAAGGTGCGGTTGTCGAGATGAAAACGATAAATCACAGCGGATAAAATGTCGGTCCACCAAATGGATTGGTGTAACTCATCCCATAACACACCTTCACCAAGGCGGTTGCCAACAGGGATTGTCATCAACAGCTCGCCAACCGTGACCGTTTGCATGATTTACTCAAGACATCCTTTTACCCAGAATGGCCTTATTCTTAAACAAGGCGTTGGATGACGCAAGGGCAAAAGGAAAAGATAAATGTTTCTTTCTATTTAGCTTTTATTTTGTGGTGCAGATTTGCTGAGCACAACCAGTGCAATGCCACCGAGGATGGCACAGGAAGCTGCCAATAATCGAAGGCTCAGGGGTTCACTCAGCAATAGCACTCCCCCACGGCAATTAACGGCACACTCAATTGTACAGTAGCGGCGTAAGTAGATGACAATAAAGGTAATATAGAATACCAAATTGCATAACCTAAGCCTGAAGCGATGGCGCCTGAGACTAACGCATAGATAATTCCCATCTGACTTACCGCTAAGGGATCTCGAACTAATAGCAGTAATAACAGTGCCATCGGCACAGTGCGGATAAAGTTGCCCGCACTGATTGGAATGGGATGCTGGGCCCCTTTGCCTTTAATCGAGTAAATCCCCCAAGCGACTCCGGCGCTTATCATCAGCAATGAGCTCAAAAGCGGCGGCGCCGACAGCCCGGGTAACAACAGAAAAAGCAACCCCGCGGCTGCGCAGGCCAACCCAAACCATTGTCTGGTATTAAAGGGTTCTTTTCGGTACAGCCCATAGCCAATCATGGTGGCTTGAACGGCGCCAAAGAGTAGCAGTGCCCCCATTGAGGCCGTCATATTGATATAGGCGTAGGAAAACCCCGCTGCGTAGACAAACAATGCCAAGGCTGAGCTCCAATGGCCCTTGGCCTCCAATGGCCCTTGGCCTCCGGTGCAGGCTTGTTAAGGCTTAATAGCAAGAGCATGATGGCCCCAGACAACAAGCGGATCAGGGTAAAGCTGCAGGCATCGATACTGCCATCCTTTAACGCAAGCCGGCAAAGTATCGAGTTACAGGCAAAGGCCAACATGGTAAGCGTCGTTAGCATAAATAGACGAAAAACAGTCATCAAATTCCTTAGTCGCGGATAACCAAACTCAATTGCAATGTTGCAGACAATAAAAAAGCACCCGAATGGGTGCTTTCAGTATAGACAGCTAATCTAGATTATTGATTAGATTCGCCAAATAAATCAGCCACATCTTGTTCAGTAATCGCTTCGTCATAGAACTTGATTTCATCGATTGCCCCTTTGAAAGGCACATCCCAGAAGTTAACCCCGACCGCAAACTTAGTGGTCGGTACTGAGAATATGTTCGGGAAGTTCGCGCCGGTAAACTTCAATTCACCATTGATATAGACCTTCACCTCGCCGCCATTCACTGTGTACGCAAGGTGCGTCCATTGGGATTTTGGCATCACAAAACCAGTTCTACCGTCGTACCATGCTGTGCCTGACCATAACACCATGCGCTCATAATCATTTTGACCGCCTGGTAAGACGCTGGTCCAGCTGGAATCCGTCGCATAACCAAACAAGGCTGTAGTGTACTTATTCAGCTGCTCAGGGTTGAGCCACATTGACACTGAATAGGTGTAGTCTTTGATAAGGTTATTCGGCAATACAATACCAGAGGCACCATCAAAGACCGCCGCCTTGCCTACCGCGCCATCCACATAGCTGATTTTACCGCCTTCAACGCCAATCAGGTTACCCACTACAGTGCCCGCGCCGAAGTTAGCGGTACTGTCGTTAAGATTGTCTTCAAAACTATAGATTGCGACCGGTGTTGGCGGATTCTTAGCTTTAACGGTTGCCGTGAAGACTTTGGTTTGGGTCGCATTACCCAGTTTTAAGGTCGCCGTTAAGGTGACAACCTTGTCTTCTTCACCACGAACAGGTTGCGTTACGCCACCATGAGTATCAATAGTCGTTGGATCTGACGATTCCCATGAAATGGCCGAAGCATAAGGACCCGTTACTGGCAGTTCGATGTTTTCACGCACCGCCGATAAGTCGCCTAGCTCCAGAATGGCCGTTGCTGAGGACAAGAGTTCACTATCGGCTAACTTGTCGATATCGAGGGCTTTGACTTCTTCAGCCGTTAATGCCGCTTCATATACTTTTAGCTCATCGATAAGGCCGTTGTATGGAACATCCCAGTAGTTAACCCCAAGACCGAAAACGCCCTGAGCCCCCGTAAAGTAGTTGGCAAGGTTACCGCTGCTAAAGCGCTCAACCCCGTTGATAAAGACTTTAACGAGCCCTTTATTGACGGAGAACGCCAGATGCGACCAAGTGTTTTCAGCGATGCGCTCACCCGTTACACCATCAAACCAGGTCTCCAGTACTGAGCTGCCACTGGTATCGATATTATGGCTCCAGAACATGGTATTACCGTCCCAGCCCTGTGGCAGCAAGCTGACCCAGGTATTGGAGAACTTGCTACCATCTTCAGCGGTTTGCTCGTTAACTGCGCCGAAGAATGCCGTGGTAAATCCTGTGATAACCACAGGACTTGCCCAGAAAGACACTGTGTACTCGTAGCTGGAGATAATGCCCGATGGCAGTAACACCCCGTGGGCACCATCTAATGATAGGGCTTGTCCTTCAAAGCCTGTGGCGTAACCAATGGCATCACCCGCTTTGAAGATCCTATCGCCAGTGGGTTGACCATCACCAAATAAGCCTAGGGAATCCTTGAGGTTATTCTCGAAGCTGTAGTGGGCAATACGGTTATAGGTTTTATGGGCAAATACGGTAATTTGGAAGGTTTTAGTCACCTTCTTACCGTTGACCATAATTGTCGCGGTTAAGGTCACGACCTTATCGCCCTCGCCAACGTTGGGTCGGATAATGGTGCCATCGGTTCTGATTACTGACTCGTCGCTCGATTTCCACTCGATAGTTGACCCACGGGTACCTTGTGTCGGTAAGGCGAGCGTGCCTTCGGTGACTTCGGTCGGCAGGCTAATGCCATTTGCCGATGCCGATAAAATTTCCTCAGTGGTTTTATCGGTGAGCTTCACGCCCCAAATACTCACCCCATCATTAGAAATGGCGCTAAAGGTTGGCATGAGTTTGTTTTGCTCAGGATCCCATTGCCAGGCGAGTACGCCTTCAAAAGTGCCTAAATTGTCTAGTATTAAGGTGATTTGGTTGTCATCGCCCTGTTGGTAACTACCAGTCACATCGCCGGAGACAGTGCCTTTATTGGTCCAAGTACGGGATAACTTCACATGGACTGATTTGTGTGCCGCGGTATTAATATTTTTTGCGTGATTAATAAATTGATAATCACCAGTAACATCGATTTCATCGACAATGTTATCGCCGTTGATCGGTGCATAACGATGTGGTGAGGCAACTAGCCAACCATCGCTGTTGAGAAATAGTTCATGCACGCGCACGCTGTGACCTTCGTCGGTATCGGGGAAGCGCGTATGGAATACTAAGAAGTATTTGCCCGTTTGTGCATCATAAAAAGCGGAGTTGTGGCCGGGTGACAGGTAACCGTGATCATGACCCACATCGCCCGGGTGGGCCACAAATTGGAAACCGCCCATCAGTTTGACACCATAGTCGGCGATATTGCCTGCGGCCGTTGCGCCAATCATGTCCAGACCCGCAGCATCCACATAGGGACCGTTAGGATTTTTAGCGCGAGAGATACGAATGTTGTAACCGTCTTTCTGGGCGAAGCCGCCAAAGGAGGTAAACATATAGTAGTATTCAGATTCTGGGCTATAGATAACATAAGACCCTTCAATCGCACTATAATTGCCGCCCATGATCTTAGTGCCATAGCCCTGATCCGCTAACGGTTTACCCGTTGCTGGATCTAACTGCATCACCCAGATCCCGCCGGAATAGGAACCATAGGTCATCCACAGGCCGCCATCTTTATCGTAAAACACGGCGGGATCGATAGCGTTAGGGTCGACAAAGCCATCGTAAATTTGACCGTTTGCGCCAGGGTTTTCAGCCCCCTCTTGACCTGATTTCAGGATCAAGCCTTGGTTAACATAAGGGCCTAAAATATTGTCAGAGGTGGCCATCCCCAGATAGGAGCGCGATACGCAATCAATCTTATCGGGGCCGCCACAGAAGTCGTAATAGAAATGGTACTTACCGTCGGCAAGCTTTATCACATCCGGTGCCCACGAGCCAACAAAGCCACCCGTCCATGCGGTGCCTTCCGCGATTTCTGACTCATAGGTATTGAACAGGCTGCTCTCGGCTGCACCATCTGAGGCAATTTGTGTCCAGTTCATTAAATCAGTAGAACTGGCCACCGCGAGGTGGGAGCCGAAAACATAATAGGTGCCATCGGTATCTTTAATGATGGAAGGATCATGAACCACTGCATTTTTGTAGCTCACCTCACCTGCAATTATCGGATCCGCCGATGTCATAGGGGGAGGAAGTGTAAAGGTATTTGTGTCGTCTGCACTATAGCTGCTGTCGTCCCCACCACAGGAGGCTAGTGCCATGATCAAGCTTGCTGACACGAATGAGCGTTTAAGCACCATGAGCGTCGTTCCTTTTATTGTTGTGTTTGATAATTAGGTTAGCGTGTATCAATGTATCAAATGTAAAAGTAATACAATACTACTGTAACACTAAAGTTACATTAGCATTATGGGGATAGAAGTAAATATCTTGTGACAGAGATTTGTGAGATTTTGCAAAACATTTGACGTTAAGGTCAGCTTGCTTGACCAGTCTAACCTATTCAATCAAGACAATGCTTTAGTCGCCAAACCTTAACGCCATTCAATAAACTCGTTTAATTTCATGTTGATAGTGTTTATGCATCTTTTCGTCGCATTTTAGCGAAATGTGATCTTGCTTTCCTATTGCGTCAAACAGTGAGTTGACATGCAAATAGTCATACAATATTATTTTAACAGTTCTGATAAATTCTTAACCTCACCCGTTGAAGCGAAATTGGTTTAACGCGGTGCACTATACGCTACAAAATAGGCAACAAAATTCTAAATTTTCAGGGACACTGTGGGGATGTCCGTGACTCTGAAGTGGAATAAAAAAGACCGGGACGTCAGATGGTGTCTTAGGCTACCGGATCAAATAATAAAACTACCGGAGATTAACTAGATGTTTAAACAGACTTATTTGGCAAGTGCTATTCTGCTTGCTCTTGCTAGTCAAGCGACGTATGCGGCAGAAGCTGAAGCGACACAACCGCCTCAGACGGAAGAAACGTCACGCCCCTCTTCTGGCGGTAAAGCGCAAAATAACGAAGAGATGGAGATCATTCAGGTTCAGGGGATCCGTGGTAGTTTAAATAAAGCGGTAGAACTTAAACGCCAAAACATTCAAGTTGTCGATGCCATTATTGCCGAAGATATCGGTAAGTTCCCAGATAATAACGTGGTTGAAGCCTTGCAACGGGTAACGGGTGTTCAAGTGACTGACCGTGCATCAGGTGAAGCCAATACCGTGAGTATTCGTGGTTTAACCGACGTAACCACTACAGTTAACGGCCGTCAAGTTTTCACTGCAGCAGGTCGTGAAGTCGCTATTGCTGACGTACCTGCGGCATTACTCGGCAGTGTTGAAGTCTTTAAAACCCGCTCTTCTTCTCAAGTCGCCAGCGGTATCGCGGGTCAAATTGACATTCGTACCCATAGACCTTTTGATTTCCAAGAAGAAAAAATTTCGGTAGCAGCCAAAGGGATTTACTCTGATCAGCCTGACACTATCGATCCCAATTTCAGCGCCTTAATTAGCGACCGCTGGGATACCAGCATCGGTGAAGTCGGCGCATTAGTTAACGTCTCCTATATCCGCACCAACTATAATGATCAAGTGGTTGCACCTGGCGCATCAATGCCCTATTACGCTGAAACTGGTGTCCAAATCCCTGATACTTATTGGAAGCGTGGCCTAGCCCATGGTTTAGATACCAGTGAAGGGGCATTAATCAACGGTCAGGAATATCTGCTCATGCGCGACGCCGTATTCCAAAATATGAATAACGGTGAGCGTGAACGTCCAGCACTGAACCTATCATTGCAATGGGCGCCAACTGACACTTCCGAATATCTTTTTGAAGCATTCTATAACGGTTATCGTAATGATAACTTCAACTCTATGCTCTTTAGTAACGTAGATTCATCCGCTAACTGGAGCCAAGTGATTCAAGATGGTATTGAAGTTTATGATGGTACCAACGTGGTAAAATCGCGAACTGCCTATAACGTTGACGGATTTAGCAGTTCAGACCATAGCCATAACAAAACAGATAGTTATGTATTTGCCTTAGGAGGTAAGTGGGACTTTGATAATTTGACCTTAAAGTCTGAAGTGGTCTATCAAACCAGTACCTATGAATCACAATTTCTGGCGATGCGCGGTGTAAGCGCGAATAGCACTAAGACTTTCTACGGTGTTGATGTTGACTATAACAACAAAAGTGGTGGTGTACCTAGTTGGGTTTATTTAGATAATCCAGATACAGATATTAATGAGTCTGATTTAACTCAATATGCCCTATGGCAAACGGCTCAATTATACGATAGTGGCGCTAAGGACGAAGGTGATTCAGTTACTTGGACATTCGATGGTGACTATTTCCTCGACTACGGCATATTTACTAAGATGAAATTTGGTATTCGTGCAGAACAACGTGGTGCGAAACACGGACTTTACGATGCCGGTTCCTTAAACACCAACGTGTTATTTAGCGATCTTGACCCTAACATGTTCACCGTAACCTCCGGCTTCTTTGATGGCCGTGGTAATGTGCCGACAAGTTGGGCGATTGCCGATGGTAATTATTTATATGCTAATCGCTCAGCTATTGAAGCTATGTATAACGCCGATGAGCAAGCCCTTGCCATGTATACCAACTATGACATCACCGAAAAGTCATATGCTGCATATATTCAAAGTGATTTTGAAACCGAGTTATGGGGTAAGCAAGTTGATGGTCAAATCGGCCTTCGCTATGAGAAAGCCGATGCAGATATGGATTTCTGGGAACGCAAAAAATATGCTGCAGAGGATGTTGTTGATGACATTCGATACTATCTCGTTCATGACACAGATACCAATGGAAGTGCGGAGTTATTACCAAGCTTAATGGTACGCTTCTGGTTAACTGACGACTTGGTTGCACGTTTTGCCTACACTGAAACGATTCGTCGTCCCGCCTTTGGCGATTTAACCACTGCGATTTCTTATACAGAGGACTTAACAAAGCTTGGGTTCGGTCAAGCTTCAAGTGGTAACTCTAAGTTAGAACCTACTACTTCACAAAACTATGATTTCTCATTGGAATATTACTTTGGTGAAGGATCTTCCATATTCGGTACTTATTTCCGTCGTGATATTGAAGGTTTCGTATTTAACTCTTCTTCTACTATTACCCGTGAAGTTGACGGCGAAACCAAAAAATATATTTTAAGCCGTCCAGAAAACGCTTCAAACGGAAAGCTGACAGGATTTGAGCTAGGTACTGTATATTTCCCAGAGAATATGCCTAGTTACTTAGATGGCTTAGGTACTCAAGTCAGTGCAACCTTCTTAGATTCAAGCCAAGACATTCCTGAGTTTGACTCTGAGAGTGGTGAGCAAATTGGTACTACAACTCGTGAACTATTCGGTGTGTCTGATACTTCTATGAGTGCGGTATTGATTTACGATAAAGACGATTACAGCGCGCGTTTATCATACACTTGGCGTGATAAATTCTTAAGTGCGTATGATGCAGGTAGCTTTGCAATGCCACGCGGTATTTACCGTAAACCTGAGCAGTCACTTGACTTCCAGTTCAGCTACAACATCAGTGATGAGTTTGTATTAACCTTCGATGCGACAAATATTCTTGATGATATCTATCAAGAATACTACGAGGACTCAGTACTCTATAACCGTACGAACAGTATCTATACTCGTACTTTTGCATTGGGTGCGCGTTACTCCTTCTAATTGACCACTGTTGTTTAAACCGAAAAAGCTAATCCTGTGGATTAGCTTTTTTATGCTTTTAATTTAAATGCATAGCAAAAGCCTTAGCCGTGCTTACGTACTTGCTGGCCATCAAACTGCTTTTGTCTCTGGTCAAGCTTTGCTAGTTTTATGCTCCCACTCTTCCTCAAATATTGACTATGCATACCGCTTGGTTCGATTTTACGCTGATCCCTATCGATATCTTTGCCCTGCTGACAATGACTGCGGCGTTTACTTCGTTTTTTACCGCCTGCTTCGGGATTGGTGGTGGCGTAATGTTATTAGGCGTGATGGCGCAAGTCCTTCCGCCACAAGTGATTATTCCTCTCCACGGCGTGGTGCAATTGGGCTCGAATCTGGGCCGCGCACTATTAGGTTGGCAGCATGTGCAGTGGTGGCTTATCAGTCGCTTCTTACCCGGCGCGCTCGTTGGTGCCGCCTTGGGGAGCTTAGTGTTAGTCGCATTGCCGCCAAAGGTCATGTACCTCACCATCGCCCTGTTTATTTTGTACTCCTGCTGGGGACCCAAAATCCCCCGAGTGGTGCTGGGAACAGTCGGAACCATTATTGCCGGTGCTGTCACAACCTTTATTTCGTTATTTGTTGGCGCGACAGGCCCCTTAGTGGCGGCCTTTATCAAACAATTAGAGGTTGACCGTTTTCGCACTGTCGCAACCTTTGCGATGGCGATGTCCCTGCAACATGGCGTCAAAATTATCGTTTTTGAGGGGCTGGATAGTCCTATCCTGCCGTGGTGGCCGCTGCTGCTCTGCATGATTTTAAGCGGCGCCTTGGGAACCTGGCTTGGCTTTAAGATGTTAGCGCGGGTGACGGATAAACATTTCGGCGTCGCCTTTAATTGGGTGCTGACACTGCTGGCGATACGCTTACTGTGGCAGGCCTTGGTGGGATAAAAACTATGGTATAAAAGAGCCTGAATAAAAAAGAGCAGCAGTTGCAAGCACAACTACTGCTCTGGTGCCGAGCAAACTAGGCTCAACCAAGATGCCGATAAGCGACCTCAACTTAAACGACATTACAAGCACGCGTTTAGCCACCGCCGTGGTGATGCTCAGTTATTTAGAGGGATGAATTATTTCACCTCTCTAAAATAGAACTGTTGTGAAATGGTGTTTTTCCACACGTCCTCCACTATGTTATCGCCATTGGCATAGGAGCCATTGGCCACTTTCATCGACGAACCGCCCTTACGGGACACTAGCCTTAATGAGCCATTAGGCATCAACTCGCTACGGAACTCGCTGTCGATTGCAGTACAAGCCCCTAGCTCCAGATTACCTTCGTTGGTCACAAGGCATTGTTGCGCCTTGTTGTTTGAACGTTGGATGGATTGTAGACGGTAAAATCCATCGGTTGTCGGCATGGCTTGCCACTGCTGACAGGCATCGCCGGTGTATTCAAACTGAGCCACATTGGCATTAGGTTTAAGCTGACATTGTTCGGCGCTGACCACTCGGCCGCTATGGGCGTTGACTATGGCAAATGTTGAGACTGGCTCAATCCGCCAATCGGTGCATTCACTGACACGGTTTTCCCCGGCAATCACCTCGGCGCCAGCCTTTTTACTGCAGTTTTTCACCTGCAGATTGCCGATGGAGCGATCGTTTGCGAAACGGAACCAGCCCTCGCGAGTCGAATCCACCGACCAACGCTGACAACGGGAGGCGACCCAAGGCGCAGTATTCAGTGCCGTTGAAGACTCATCTTGGCACTGAGCCTGAGTTAAAAAGGTTCCCTGACCCACATTAGCAAAGCGATACAGGCCATCGTTACTCGGATCAATTACCCATTGGCTGTTGTCATCCTCGCACTTACCGACACTGACCTGCCCCTTGGCATTGGTCACTAGGCATTGACCGACTTCACGGCTCACGATGCGGTATTTCACGCCTTCCACCTGGGTGGTTATCGGACCAAACTCGCCACTTGGGACTGGCAACTGCTTTTTATCCGCCATTGGTTCGCCAAATTTAGGCAAGCCTTCGTTATCCCAAGTAAAGGGTTGAGCACGTGCCGCACGGGTACCACTACAGCCGTCGGAGGCCGAGGAGTTGCCATGGTAAATGAGCCAATCTTCTTTCCCATCGGGAGACTTGAAGAAACCATGGTGGCCAGGGCCATAGACACCATTGGCCTTGCTAAAGAAAGGCTTGTCGTACTTAGTCCATGCGGCGGGATCCATAGGATCGTCACCGGTGAGTTCAACCACGGCCAAGGAATAATCCTCAGTGTTACAAAAGCTTGCCGAGTGAACTAAGAAAGTTCTGCCCTCATGCTGGATGATTTCAGGGCCTTCGTTGACGTTTAAGCCTGATTTTTCCCAGTCGTGAATGGGCGCTGTGATCACCTTATGTTCGCCCTCGACGGTCCAAGGGTTGCTCATCTTGGCAATCAAGTTGACTTGATCTTGGCCATGCCATTCGGACCAGAGGAAATATAACTGGCCTTTATACTCCAAATAGCTGCCGTCGATATTCCAGTGGTCGGGCATTGGTGTGCCCTTAAACTTGTATGGCCCCATAGGGTCGCTGCCTTCACTCTCGAGGATATGGTTACGCTGGCCATCGAAGTTTTCTGCCACGCCCGAGGTGTAAATTACATACCAACGTAATCCCTGCGCAGTTTGCAGTGGGTGGAATTCGAACGCCCAAAAGTTACAGCAGTTGGATTTATCTGTGCCACTCCAAATATTGTGGGCTGGCGCATAGGCAAGCCCTGCAATGGTGGGCGATTTACGCATCACCAGCTCAGAGGTCCACGTGGTGGTGGTGAGATAATAGTTACCATTGTGGTATTCGAGCCAAGGATCGGCTCCATTTCGAAATAACGGATTGGCAAAGGTCGCTGCGGTAATGCGGTTTTCATCCGCGCCCTTCGCACTCTCTGCGGCATATAGGTTACCTGCCCCCAAGCAGGTCGCACTAAGTCCCATGGCCAGCGCAAGCGTCGCCATTCGTTTGTTGATTGTGTGAGTCATTATTGTTTTGTTCCTTCGGGTGCAACTAATACGCTCTGGTATTGATTGAGCGCCTTAGGATCGACCTCTGGCCAACCTTGGCGCCAGCTAAGTTCCGCCATCTTGAGTTTTTGTAAGCCATTATCGGCGGATTCGTAGGCATGAAAGACTAAGTAATCTTTGCCATCGAAGGCATAAACACTGTTATGGCCCAATCCAGGCCAAGCCTTAGTGCCATGCAGTAAAACTGATCCGCCGCCTTGCGCCATGTCTTTGCCCGCTTTATCGAGGTAAGGCCCGGTCACCGTTTTGGCGCGGCCCACGGCTAAGTGGTAAGTGCTGTCATCCCCACGACAGCAAAGGCCGTAGGAGACAAAAAGATAGTAATAGTCATCTTTTTTATAGATAAAAGGCGCTTCGATTTCAGCAGGACCTGGCTCGGTTTCACCAAGCAGTGCTGGGCGTTCTAACTTGGCAAGCGTGTGCCACTCCTCAGGTTTGGCGATGGAGATAAAGTCCGGATTGAGCTTGACCAGTTTTAACCCTTGCCAGAAGGAGCCAAAACTCATCCAAGGCGTACCCTGCTCATCGACAATAATATTGGGATCAATCGCGTTCCAAGCATCGCGATTTGGCACAGATTGAATAACGATCCCCTTATCTGTCCACTGATAGTCCTTTGAATTCTTGTCGAGGGTTTTATTGACTGTCACGCCAATGGCCGAGGTGTTTTTACCAAAGGCCGATACTGAGTAATACAGATAAAACAAGCCGTTATGCTCAATGATATCCGGCGCCCACAAATGGCCGTTAAACTCTGGCGCAACGCCTTTTGCCCAGCTAGGCTCAGTTTCGAATACCCGCCCAGCTAATTCCCAATGGATTTTATCCTTTGAGGAATAATAGGTAATACCGGGACCTGTGCTGAAGAGATAATACTGTCCGGCCTCTTTTGCCATCACAGGATCGTGAATACTCACCTGTTTGGCACTCACTTGGCCTAGGGTGCCCAATACGCCAAGCAGTGCACAATTGAGCATCTTAAGGTGACGTTTTAGGGCTGTTTTCGGTGTGACTCTCATAGCTGGCATCAATTCTCCTTATGAACCCCATCCCATATAACAAAATAGTTATTATGCTATTGTATGATGAATTAAGTTATCATACTATCAGGACAAGGAAGTAACAATCAAATGCAAAAAAATTAACAGGAGAAAAATGTGTTAACATTGCGGAGGCGTTAAATTGCAAAATAACACAATAACTCACTGTTTATAATAAATATAATAAGGATTTCTGATGAGTTATCATAAATTGTCAGTCATTGAAAAGATCGGTTACGGCTCCGGGGACATGGCCGTTAACGTGGTGATTTCGTCAATGATGTTAATTATTACCTTCTTTTATACCGATATTTTTGGGTTAAAGCCCGCCGATGTCGGGATATTGTTCCTGCTGGTTCGTCTTATCGATGCCATTACCGATCCTTTAATGGGCATTATTAACGATAAAGTGACGACCCGCTGGGGAAGATATCGCCCCTACTTCCTGTTTATGGCGATTCCCTTTGGTATTTCGGTGTTCTTAACCTTCTCAACCCCAGATTGGGATTACAATGCCAAACTTATCTGGGCCTATTCGACTTATATTCTGGTCACTATCATCTTTACCACTGTCACTATTCCGTATATTTCGATTATCAGCGTGATCACCGACGATCCAAAAGAGCGGTTATCCGCCAACGGTTATCGTTTGTTCTTCGCCAAGATTGCCGCCTTTTTAGTGACCATTATCGTGCCTATATTGGCGTCTGCCTGGGGCGGAGAGAACATTGCCGCGGGCTATCAAAAAGCCATGGGCGTGATGGCATTGATGGCAACCCTACTGTTTTTATTCTGCTTTTTTACTACCACAGAGCGCGTGGCCTACAAGGTGGAAACTAAGCCTGTTGGCATGCAACTGCGATTATTGTTCAAAAACGATCAATGGTTAGTACTAGTCGCGATTTGTGTGATTGGCACCATTGGCTATGTGATCCGCGGCTCGGTAGCAGCCTACTACGCGACCTATTACTTGGGCGGCGATGCCAAGATGCTCTCGGCATTCCTGTCGACCGGTGTTGGTGCAGCGATTCTTGCGATGGTCGCTTCAACTTGGATCACTAAGCGTTACTGCAAACTAAAACTCTTCCGCTACAGCCAAATCGTGGTTGGGATCTTAAGCGCCATCATGTTCTTTGCCGTGCAGCCGGGCGACATAGTGCTGGCCTTCGTACTCTACTTTGCGATTTCATTCGTGGTGGATTTACATGCGCCTGTCTTCTGGTCGGTGATTTCCGAGTCGGTGGATTATGGCACAGTCAAAACGGGCCACAGGGTCTCTGGCCTTGCCTTTGGCGGGATCTCATTCGCCCAAAAAGCGGGTATGGGCGCGGCGGGATTTGTGGTGGGTATGCTACTGACCTACTTCAACTATCAACCCGGTGAAACTCAAAGCGAATTTGCGTTGACCGGTATTTCGTTAATGCTAACGGTGATCCCTGGCGCATTCCACGCGCTGATGGGCTTACTGATGTTCAAATACAAGATTTCTGATCGCGTTTATGAAGAAATCAAACAGGCTTTGCCCGAGCAGGCGCATGTTAGCCAAACGGACGCCAAGCAGACGTCTAAGGCTATAGCCTCAGACACTGTAACTGCTGAGACAGTAACGCCTAAGACTGCTGCGCCCCAAGTATCGGCGTAATCTTTCTGCGATAACACCATAAGCCCCTACCCAGGGGCTTTTTTATCACGCAAAAACTGAGTTAATCCAAACGTAAAACTCCAATCCGTATAATAAGGGAGCCAAGATGAACACTGCCCGATTGTTTGGCCTTTGCCTGTTATTGCCATTAACTTGCCCATTCGTATCCCAGCCAAGCTTTGCTAGTCTTACCCCCATTCCGCTAAACGATGTGCGCCTAACCGCCGGGCCATTTCTGCATGCCCAGCAGACCGATTTGGCTTACATCATGTCGATGGATCCCGAGCGACTACTCGCCCCTTACCGCAAGGCCGCGGGAATTGCGACCACGGCCGACAACTACCCCAATTGGGAAAATACGGGCCTTGATGGCCATATCGGTGGGCATTATCTATCGGCATTGGCCCTAATGTATGCCGCCACGGGCGATCAGGCGGTGCTTTCGCGCCTCAACTACATGGTGGCCGAGTTGGAAAAGTGTCAACAGGCCCATGGCAATGGTTATGTGGGCGGTGTCCCTCATGGAGACAAACTATGGCAGCAGGTCGCCGCTGGCCATATCGAAGCGGATCTGTTTACGCTCAACCAATCATGGGTGCCTTGGTATAACGTGCATAAGGTATTCGCGGGCCTGCGGGATGCCTATCTTTATACTCAAAATCCCACGGCGAAGAAAATGCTCGTCGGTTTTGCCGATTGGATGCTAGATTTAAGTCGCAATCTAAGTGATGAGCAGCTGCAGCTTATGCTGCGCACCGAATACGGTGGCTTAAATGAAACCTTAGCGGATGTGTACAGCATTACAGGTCAAAACAAATACTTAAATCTTGCGAATCGCTATACGGATCAAAGCCTGTTACAACCCCTGTTGCAGCATCAAGATAAACTGACGGGCCTACATGCCAATACACAAATTCCTAAAATTGTCGGTGTGGCACGTATTGCCGAGCTGAGTAATAACAAGGAATGGTTAGAAAGCGCCGATTATTTTTGGCAGCAAGTAGTTCACCAGCGCACCGTTTCCATCGGTGGCAACAGTGTGCGCGAGTATTTTCATCCCAGCGAAGATTTCAGCAGTATGCTTGACTCGGTAGAAGGCCCTGAGACTTGCAATACCTACAACATGTTGAAGCTGTCAAAATTACTGTATGAAAACAAACGTGATTTACGCTATATCGATTACTACGAGCGTGCACTCTACAACCATATCCTCTCGTCCCAGCATCCGCAAACTGGCGGCCTAGTGTATTTTACGCCAATGCGCCCAGACCATTACCGCGTCTATTCCTCGGCGCAGGAAAGTATGTGGTGTTGTGTCGGCTCAGGCATCGAAAACCATGCTAAATACGGCGAGCTCATCTATGCCGAGGAGGACAACAATCTGTTTGTGAACCTGTTTGTTGATTCTGAGGTCCACTGGAAAGCCAAAGGCATCAGCCTTAGCCAAAAAACTCAGTTCCCCGATGACAATACTTCGCAGATGATTATCCATCAGGAGGCGGACTTTACCCTCAATCTGCGCTATCCCACATGGGCTAAGGGTGAGGTGACCGTGAGCATTAATGGCGAGCCGCAAAGGTTTACACCGACTCAAGGGCAATATATTCCCTTAACGCGGCACTGGCGCAAGGGCGATAGCGTGACTATCACCTTACCCATGGACATTAGTCTTGAGCAGCTACCCGATAAAACCGCCAATTACTCAGTGCTTTATGGACCAATTGTGTTAGCGGCAAAAACGGTGCCTATCGCTAACGAAGCCTTAAACTTTATCGGCGATGCCAGCCGCATGGGGCATATTGCCAGTGGCCCTATGTGCGAACCCAGTCAGGCGCCGATTTTTATCAGTGATGGTACCCGCTTTTTAACCGATATCCGCCGTGAGCCCATGAGTCAGCTGCAATTTACCACGGGGAAAGCCCGTACAAATCAAGGGAGCCCCATCACGCTGATCCCCTTCTTTCGCCTGCATGACAGCCGCTATACCTTGTATTTTGGCCAGAGCGCTCCCGATGAATGGCAACAGAAACAGCAAGAGTTAGCTCAAAAAGCCCAGATGGAAGCCAAGTTGATGGCGCAAACCTTAGATAGTGTGCAGCCCGGAGAGCAGCAACCTGAGTCGGATCATTTCTTTAAGGCATCAAAGAGTGAAGCGGGCCTTAATGGTAATCGCCATTGGCGCCATGCCGAGGATTGGTTTAGCTATCAACTCGATGCCAAAGGTGAACCGCAACCCATATTGCGCTTAACCTACTTTGGCTTGGATGCTGGGCGACGTTTCGACATTTTGATCAACGATAAACGCCTTGCCGAAGTCACTCTGCCTGCCGATAAGGGGCCGATATTTTACAACGTCGACTACCCTATTCCCGCCGACATGCTTTCGGATAGCACAGTGCCCTTCAGGGTAAAATTTGTGGCAAAACCGGGCTCGATTGCTGGCGGTTTATATGAGGTGCGCCTACTAAAAAGTGAGTCGACCTCGACTCTGTAAGCGAGCATCCCGAGCGCATGTAGGCACTCGAGCTTAAAACACTGATTCAGATAAGGGAAAGTGAAACGCTTTCCCTTGTTTTTATCCCCTAACCCAGAGTTTCTGCGCTTGGCACTACCTAATGTTTGCTGGTGGCCCTATGCGACTCGCCGTAAATAACAACCACTAGCCGTCAATATTTCAGTCAGCATTTCAGTCAATATTGAGTGGGACCTCGTCGGTAATAGACGAAATAAGCCAATTGAGTTGAAAATTTTTGTTGGCAATATTCAGCGCCATTGCTGATAAAAACTAGCGATAATCTCTTTATCATTACAATTTTGAACAAAATAATCGATATCAGCATCGCTTTGATCGCCAAAACAAACGGAGAACAATATTGTCTGCTGGTTTAGCGGGCGCATGGCTTTAACCTCATTGAGCGCCCTGACTAATATGGCGTACAAGGCTTTAAGGTAAGCATCGTATGCCTCTTCGGACTCGAGCGCCTCAGCGTCTTCTTGCAGCAATTGCAGTTTGTCGTTAATCGCCTCAAAAATATCTTCATTTTCATCGTGATGTGGGGAGTCGCAGGCTGACCAGCGCAGCGTTTGCTTAAGCTGTGTGAGGGATTTATGCCGAAAACTCTTATCGTTTTGATATTTCTTTGCGACGGCCGTCAGGCCTTCCTCGGTGAAAAGGGTGACACCTAAATATTCCACTAAGGGCGAGCTGTATAGGCAAAAACCGTAGAGGGTTTGCGCCGGATAGTGTGACAGCCACCAATCGTAATATTCAGCAAGCGCCAGAGTGAGTTCCTGAGCAAGCTCTTCCATCCTTGCTTCAATATCTGCACTAAGCTTGCCTTTGTTTATCGCCATTTCCCTACTCCTCGAACTTGGCAAAATCATCACTGATATTCACTTTCACACGCAGGCAGCACTTCTGCCCACCAAGTGAATGCTCGGGCGGCAATATAACATCAATAGGTTCAAAGGTTGAATCGATTAAGTAATTGAAATAGCGAGCGGAATAGCATGTTGTGTGTGCGAGCCTAACAATCGCGTTTTACCTAAGCAATAGCGCTTAAGTCAGGCATAAAAAAAGCGGGGCTGCTGAAGCGTGCCCCGCGGTTATCACATCATTTATGTCGGCAAATGAATTAATAGAGATTGAACAAGGGGCGTCCGCTCTCATCAAATGACACCGCTAACGTTCGCGCATGGCGATTGGGATCATAGAGTGGATCTTTAATGATTTGCGCTAATGGACGGGTATCTGTCTTTGGCACCACGCTAGGATCGCCCACCGCATGTTCATAATCACGGGCATGGTAAACACAGATGGGCGTTACACCATCTTCTGCCACGGTAAAACTGTTATGACCAGGGCCGAAGATTTGCTTGTCGACATCCGTGCACAGCACTGGCTGGCGGGTTTTCTTCCAGGAGTTACGATCGAGCAGATCAGCATGCTCATCGGCCTCCATATAACCCATGCAATAACAAGCACCTGTCGCGCTGGCCGAGAAGGTAATAAAGATTTTCCCCTGATGTTTAAGTACAGCAGGCCCTTCGTTAACCCAAAAATCGACGCGTTCCCAATCATAATCTGGGGTGGTGAGCATAAATTGCGCCGTTTTTAACTTGATGGGCGATGCCATTTCCGCAAGATACAGGTTGGATGCCGCAAATTGTCCACCGGTTTTCTCCGCCCAGCAGAAGTAGCGCTTACCGTTGTTTTCGAAAATGGTCGCATCTAAGGAAAAGTCGATAAAGGATTTATTATCACCCTCGGCCGCCTGCATCATGCCAAGTTCAATCCATTCATCATTTAATGGATCTTGTCCTAGACACTCAAGCACGTAGGGGCGTAATGCCCAAATATTTTCCTCTTCGCTGGCCGCGAAGTAGATGTACCATTTTCCGTCGAGATAATGGATCTCGGGCGCCCATACGTGGCGGCTCATTGGGCCGCTTTGGTGTTTAAACCAGATATCGAAGGTTTGGGCGTCTTTCAAGCCGTCTAAGGTCTTGGATTTACGCAGTTCAATCCGATCGTAGGTCGGAACTGAGCCCGTAAAGTAGTAATAACCGTCGCTATGTAGGTACACAAAGGGATCGGCGCGCTGCTCGACTAGGGGGTTGTTTGTTGCTCTTATCATGGAAAACCTGTCTATTTCGATTACTTAACTGTGCTATTCGTGTCTATTAAACGCTTTACGCTTATTCGCGGGATTGCGTGTCTTGCTGATTAAAGGTTTGGCTATCGCTGTGCTGATTATCAAATACTGGGAAACCGTCCGCCGACCAGCGAATGGCGCGGTAGTAAGTGTGTCGATTACCGTCAGTCAATGGTGTCCCCTGCAGCTCAAGGTAATTACGTGCATGGTAAAACATCAGCTCGGTTTTACCATCCTCTGCCAGCACAAAACTATTATGGCCAGGACCAAAACGATTCAGGCTAGGCTCAGTGGTAAAGACTGGGCTTGGCGATTTATGCCAACTCTTAGGATTGAGTAAATCGGCATTTTCATCGGCCCATAACAGCCCCATGGCATAACGGTCATCCGTGGCACTGGCGGAATAGGTCACGAAGACTTTACCGTTTTTAACCAACACAGCGGCGCCTTCGTTGACTTTAAAGCCTAAACGTTCCCAATCCAATAAGGGCTCGCTGATAATGGTTTCGTTATCAGAGAGTTGAGTTGGCGATAGCATTTTGGCAATCACTAAGCCGGTGTTGTAACGCTTGGCTTTGTCCTGCTGCGCCCAAATAAAATAACGCTCGCCCTTCAGGCTAAAGCTGGTCGCATCGAGGGAGAAAGCATCCTGTGCCGATTGTAACTTGCCAAGCTCTTGCCATTGGCCCGTCATCGGTGAGTCGCCCTCGAGTCCTAAAACAAACATGCGGTTATGAAAACGCACATCCTTATTGCTGGCCGCAAAATAGATATACCAGCGACCATCGATTTTGTGCAGCTCAGGCGCCCAAATATCGATACTCATGGGGCCGGTTTCATGCTTGTGCCACAGGGTTTTAGGTGTAGCTTGGCGTAAACCGTCGATGGTTTTGGCGTGGCGAAGTTCGATGCGGTCAAACTCAGGCACCGAGGCAATAAAGTAGTAACTGCCGTCATCGTCGCGTATCACCCAAGGATCCGCCCTTCTCTCGATAAAGGGCGCATTCGCATCGAGGGTTTGCGCCGTGGCGCTGTGGGATTGTGCGCGGCTAATCTCAAGTACAGGCACAGCTTGCGCTAATGGCAGCGCCAATGCGGCGAGTAAGCCACAGGTCAAAGGCAAGCGTCGAAAGACCGACAGATTAGGTTGACGATTATCCATGTTGTGTTTTGCGTCCATTCAAGAGTTTCTGTAACAGGATGAAGAAGAACAGTAACAGGCCAATGACAATCTTGGTCCACCAACTGCTTAAGCTGCCATCGAAGGTAATATAGGTTTGAATCACTCCCATCAAAATCACCCCGAGCACAGTGCCGAGCACAAAGCCACTGCCGCCAGTTAACAGGGTGCCACCAATGACCACGGCCGCAATGGCATCCAGTTCGACGCCAATGGCGCCAAGCGCATAGCCCGAGAAGGTGTAAAAGGTAAAGACAATCCCCGCCAGCGTCGCCAGAAAGCTACTGATGGCGTAAATACTGATGGTGGTTTTAGCGATGGAAATCCCCATCAGCTCGGCGGAATGTTGATTGCCACCAATGGCATACACATTCGTACCAAAACGGGTGTAATGCATAACCACGGCGATAATCACAAAGAACAGGATAAAGATCAGCGAGCTTAAATCGAGCGCGCCATTGCCTGGTAGTGCAATGCTCATCTCTGCCACCGCATCGTAAAATGGATGATCAATGGCAATCGACTCTTCGCTGAGCGTTGTCGCTAAGCCCCTCGCTAAGAACATCCCGGCAAGCGTCACGATAAATGGCTGCAACTTATACACATGGATAATAGTACCCATGAGTGCGCCAAACAGAGTGCCCAGGGGCAGAATAACCGCAAAGGCTAACAATGGATGCCACTGGTACTCGGTGATCAATAAACTGGTGACGACCCCACTTAAGGCGATGACAGCGCCAACCGAAAGATCGATCCCGCCAGAGATAATCACTAAGGTCATACCTAATGCGGTGATCAGCAGGAACGCATTGTCACGCAACAGGTTGGTGACCACTCGGCCACTGGCAAAACCGTCAAACTGAAAGGTGCCGACCAGAAACATGGTCAGTAATAATGAGGCGGTGATCCACAGCGGGATAAAACGTCTTGCTATCATAGTTTTTCTCCTGTTGCGGTACTGGCTTTTGCACTTGTGCCCTTTTCTGCTGGTTTGGCATCCGCTTCGCGCTTGGATGTGAACAGCGCCGACAATTGGCGCCTAAATTTAGCCGATTGCAACAGCAGCACGGTCAGGATAACGATGGCCTTGATCAACAGGTTAAACTTAGCAGGTAAACCACTGACGATAATGGTCGTCGCTAAGGTTTGAATGATCAGCGCACCGACGACCGACAGAATCAAGGAGAAACGCCCGCCCGTAAGCGCAGCGCCGCCAATCACGACGGCGAGCACGGCATCGAGCTCAAGCCAAAGCCCGGCGTTATTCGCATCTGAGCCTTGGATATCGGCGGTGCTGATCATGCCGGCCAACGCCGCGCACAGACCCGCAATGCCATAGGCGAACAGTTTGATGGATTTATCGTTGATCCCAAGGTAACGACTCGCCTTGGCATTACAGCCAACCGCTTCGATAAAAAGCCCTAAAGCGGTTTTACGCAGCAGTAATTGGCTGAAGGTTAGCATCCCAATCACAATCCACACTGGCATCGGCAGGCCTAAAAACTGGCCCACGCCAATGGCGGCAAAGCCTGGGTGCTGGAAGGTGATAATTTGCCCTTGGTTGATAAGCTGAGCGACACCGCGCCCCGCCACCATGAGCAGCAAGGTCGCGACAATCGGTTGAATGCCTAAGAAACTCACCAGACCGCCATTAATACAGCCAGCTAAGAGCCCAACGATCAGGCCTGCTGCAATAACGGTGACTAAGCTGATATCCGGCACTAACAGTAGATTGGCGCAAACCGCGCCCGCAATCGCCATCACGGCACCAACCGACAGGTCGATTCCGCCAGTGGCAATCACGAGACTCATACCAATGGAGAGCAGCGCCACGGGTGCACTGCGATTTAAAATATCAATCAAAGAGCCATAGAGTCTGTCGTCTTGATAGCTGATATTGAAGAAACTGCTGTCAATAAACAGATTGGCCAGTAACAGAATAGTTAAGGCCAATAGTGGCCAGAGGTATCGACCAATGGAGGTCGACTTGCCCGCTTGGTAACGGGCGTTTTTTTCTTGAACCATGGTCTTATGACTTTCCTGCATCCGCGGTTGCCGCTCAGATGAATGCGCCTCAGATGCGTTCATCTGGGGTGAGAGCAAATCGGCGGACATGCGTGTGGATGATAGGGTTTCGGCTGAGCTTTTCATTTATCCCTCCGCAATCGCTTGCATTACGTGTTGCGAGGTTAATTCCGCTCCTGAAAGTTCACGTACTGCATATCTGTCGCGTAATACCACGACTTTATTTGAAAAGGCCACGAGCTCATCGAGCTCAGACGATGCAACCAGCAGCGACATGCCTTCATCACACAAGGTTCTGATAAGTTTTACGATTTCGGCGTGGGCGCCAATGTCGATGCCGCGGGTCGGCTCATCCAGTACCAATAAAATCGGCTCTATGGCTAACCAACGCGCGAGGATAACCTTCTGCTGATTACCGCCACTCAATTGCTCTATGGGTTTATCTGCGTCCGGTGTTGCAATCTGTAATTTATCGATAAAGAACTGGGCAATTTCCTGCTGCCGAGCTTTAGATAAATACCGCCACCAACCGATACGTGCCTGCAGCGCGAGTATGATGTTTTCACGAATCGATAAAGGGCCGATAATGCCGTCAATCTTGCGATCTTCCGGGCACAGGGCGATCCCAGCGCTGATCGCATCCACGGGTTGCGACAGATTCAATTTCTGCCCAGCTAAATGGATACTGCCGCTATCGACCAAGTCCAGCCCAAATACGGCGTTGCAGACTTCGCTGCGCCCAGAGCCTAACAGCCCCGCAAGTCCAACTGCCTGCCCCTTTGGCACGGTGAGATTCATAGATTGGATTGAACCTTTTACCGACACATCTTTGAGGGACAAGAGCACGGCCTCAGCGCGGGTGACGGTGCGCTCCTTTTCCTGTTTATCAACCAATTGCTCCTGCAGAGAACGCCCGAGCATGGCTTCAATCAACTTAGGTTGTGGCAGTTCTGCCGTCAGATATTCGCCGATAAACTGCCCGTTACGTAACACGGTAATGCGATCGCTTATCTGATAAACCTGATCGAGGAAGTGAGTGATAAAGACAATAGCCACGCCCTTGGCTTTGAGCTGGTTTAAGATCCCAAACAGCACTTGCACTTCTTTGGCATCTAAGCTCGCGGTAGGCTCATCAAGCACTAATACCTTGGCCGACATGGCTACGCCACGGGCGATGGCGATCAGTTGCTGCACCGCGATGGAATAATCCGACAGCGGCGCGCTAACATCGATATCCAGCTTGAACTGGGTTAACACGGCCCGCGCGTCGGCATACATTTTTTTAAAATGGATCAGCCCAAGGCGGCGCGGTTCGTAACCGAGGAACAGGTTTTGTGCCACGGTCAGGTTAGGCACTAAGTTCACCTCCTGATAAACCGTGCTGATCCCCGCCTTTTGCGCGTCCATTGGTGTGTTGAAGTGTTGCGGCTCGCCGAGGAAAAGGATGTCGCCCATGTCTTTCGACTGGGCGCCTGTCATCACTTTCACCAGGGTTGATTTACCCGCACCGTTTTCGCCCAATAGGGCGTGAACTTCCCCTGCAAATAACCGTAAGCTCACATCCTCAAGGGCTTTGACGCCCGGATAATGCTTACTGATCTGCTTGAGTTCTAAAATAAGGCTCATAGCGCTATTCCCCAAGAAAGCGTCAATGGGATTATTGCTGGCGGCGCTTTTCGTACTCTGCGGCAGCGGTTTCTTGGGTAAATACATCACCCGTGGTGCTAATAAGCTTGGCTTGATCCTTATTGCCCTTCAGGTACGCATCGATAGCATCAAATGCTGGGCCGCCTAAGTATGGGCTAAGCTCAACCGTGGCATTAACATCACCATCGGCCATGGCCTTAAAGTAATCGGGAACACCGTCCACGGAGACAATCAGAATATCTTTGCCCGGTTTTAAACCCGCTTCTTTAATGGCTTGCACCGCGCCAAGGGCCATTTCATCGTTATGCGACCACACAGCGCACAGTGGCTGACCGTTTTGCGCCTTAAGGAAACCTTCCATCACTTCTTTACCCTTAGCACGGGTAAATTCGCCAGTTTGGCTACGAACAATCTTGGCATTGGGATAATTGGCAATCACTTGGTTAAAACCGGCGGCGCGATCAATCGCTGCGGTTGCACCTACCGTGCCCTGCAATTCGGCGATATCGCAGTTGCCTTGGGTTTTATCCATTAGCCATTGGCCAATCTTGCGGCCTTCTTCGGTAAAGTCGGAGGCGATACGGGTAAGGAATAAGGAGTCATCATCGACCTTGATATTACGGTCAACAATCACCACAGGAATGTGGGCACGTTTGGCTTCTTTGAGTACGGGTTTCCAGCCCGTTTCTACCACGGGAGCGATAATAATGGCATCCACGCCTTGGGCGATAAAGCTACGCACGGCTTTGATTTGGTTCTCTTGTTTTTGCTGAGCGTCGGCAAATTTTAAATCGATGCCACGCTGTTTAGCTTCGGCCTTGACCGCTTCACTAAAGCTGGTGCGCCAACCACTCTCGGAGCCAACCTGTGAAAAGCCCACCGTGGTGGCGTAGGCACAAGTTGCACTGACAGCCCATAATCCCAATGCAGTAATGATTTTATTATGTTTCATTATTATTCCCTTTATAATTTTAGGTAACAGAGATCCCCTAGCCTGCTGTTAACAGCAGGCTAACTCGTACAAATAAATGTTATTTCGCCTTGATTGAATTAAATATTCTTAAACTTATGTACCGTAATTTGTTGATATTGAGTATTTGCCTCAAGCATGACACTCGGGAAATGGTCAATGTTTACCGCATTCGGATAACCGTGGGTTTCTAAACACAGGCCATGGAATTGATTAATGCTATAACCTTCATCATCAATATGGCTGCCATCGAGAAAGTTGCCACTATAAAATTGCACGCCGACTTCAGTGGTACTAATTTCGAGTTCTCGGCCAGAAAGCGGATCTTTTAATACTGCAATAGTCTGCAAACTGTTTTTATTGTCTGGATTTCTATCCATCACAAAATAATGATCATAACCATTGGTTAATTGCTTAATATCCGTGGCAATTAGCTTCGGTTGTTTGAAATCGTATGCGCCATCGTCGACTAAGATTAATTCGCCCGTTGGGATCTGTTCATTATCGAGCGCCAGGAAATGACTGGCTTGAATGGAGAGTTCGTGCCCTAAAATGCCTTGCTGTTTGTTAGAGGCAAGATTCCAGTAAGCATGATTGGTTAAACAGACGGGGGTGGTTTGATCGCAAACGGCTTGATAGTTCAGGGTTAATTCATTGTTTTCATTGAGGCGATACTCGAGCTTAATGGCAAGATTACCCGGAAATCCTTGATCGCCATCGGGGCTGATAATGCTGAAAACCGCCGCCACACTGTCATTGTCCTGCAGCGTCTCAACCTGCCAAGTGCAATGGCTTAATCCTTTAGGTCCGCCGTGAAGTTGATTGTTGCCTTCATTGGCGACTAATTGAATTGTTTTATCTGCTAAGGGGAATTGTGCTTTACCAATGCGATTTGCGACACGGCCGGCAGTAATACCAAAATAATACGGATTAGTCGCCCAATCTTTAATATCTTGATAGCCAAGACTTAATGAAATAGGTTCTTGCCCTTGACCATAAAGTTTGACCGACCAAATACTGGCGCCGTAATTTGACAGAACCACTTCAAGCCCGTGGCTATTGGTGAGCGTGACTAATTGTAATTCATCCGCAAATGCGGCGTGTTGTAGGCTTTTTTTAGTAACAGAGAGTTGCATGGTGAGTGCTTTACCTTTTATTTAAAATAAACTCAGCACTCACCTCATTATTTAATGAACTGAAATTTTATTGTGATATTTAAATCCAACCACCATCGACAATAAAATTCTGTGCGGTGCAGAGTTTGCTATCATCTGCTGCTAAAAATAACGCCATAGCAGCAATATCTTCGGGCATTACATATTCTTTAATACATTGGTTATTTTCGATATGTTTTGCCGTATCTTTATCTACCCAGTGTGTGAGTTGACGTTTTGTCATCACCCAACCCGGCGTTAAGGTATTAATCCGGATTTTATCTTTACCTAAATCGGCTGCTAACCCTCGGGTTAAGCCCATGGCACCGGCCTTAGATGCGGTGTAACCCGCCATGCCCGCCTGCCGATTGTGCCAACTCATTGAACCTAAGTTGATCACTGAGCCTCCGCCGAGGCGCTGCATTTGCGGCCTGACCGCTTGTACGGCGAAAAAGTAATGCCGCAAATTGGTGTTTAGGCATTGGTCCCAATATTCTGGGGTCACTTCGTCGATGCTATGGCGTTGATCGCACGCGGCATTGTTAATTAATACTGATATTGGGCCTAAATCGTCCTCGACCTGAGCAATCACACGCTTGAGGGCGGCGATATCGACAAGATCGCAGTGATAAAATGTTACGCTGGCCTCTGGTTGAGTCTGCTTAAGGTCTGCGACGAGTTGAGTTGACTCCTCAACTAAAATATCGACAAATGCCACCTTAGCGCCCTGCTCTAAAAAAGCATTAACCAAGCAAGCCCCAATACCCGTTGCGCCACCACTGATAAAAATGGTTTTCCCTTGTAAACTCGGGTATTGATTAGTCAACTTCATAACTCAACCTTTTATTAAAATAATTATCTGGTTTTATTATAAAAGAAAACGAGTTCATATTTAATGGGAATGTGCTGGTATCTCTGCACCTCGACATCCCACGAGAAAATCAAAATCACAGCCCTCATCCGCCTGGAGAACATGCTCCTTAAAGAGCGAGAGATAGCCACCATTCACAGGAATGGATTTCACTGTCGCCAGTTTGGCAAGACGGGCTTGTAACTCTTGGTCACTGATCTCCAGCTGTAACGTTCCGGCATAGGTATCTAGCGCTATCATGTCACCATTTTGGACGGCGGCCAGTGGCCCAAGGGCTTGTGCTTCTGGGGCAACATGCAGCACAACTGTGCCAAAGGCGGTGCCACTCATGCGTGCATCGGAAATCCTCACCATGTCCTTAATTCCTTTTTTCAACAACTTCGGTGGCAGTCCCATATTGCCGACCTCTGCCATGCCCGGATATCCCTTTGGGCCACAGTTTTTAAGCACCATAATGCTGTTTTCATCGATATCCAATTCAGGATCGCCGATGCGAGCGTTGTAATCGTCGAAGCTTTCAAACACCACGGCTTTACCGCGGTGTTGCATCAGGTGTGCGCTGGCGGCTGAAGGCTTGATCACAGCGCCTCTAGGCGCGAGATTGCCGCGCAGTACGCGAATGCCGCCATTTTCAACCAAGGGATTTTCAAGTGACATGATCACCTCTTGGTTATAACACGGCGCCTCTTTGACATTGTCCCAGAGGCTAGCGGCATTGACTGTAAGCGTATTTTTGCTCAGTAAATCATGCTCAAACAGTTGCCTTAGTACTGCTGGCAGGCCACCTGCGTAGTAAAAGTCTTCCATTAAGTACTGACCCGAAGGTTTAAGATTCACTATGGTCGGTACTGTGTAACCATGGCGCCAGTCATCGAGTGACAGCTCAACCCCTATCCTGCCGGCGATCGCCTTTAAATGGATTACGGCGTTGGTTGACCCCCCAATGGCAGCATTCACTTTGATGGCATTGATAAAAGCATCACGGCTTAAAATTTTACTTAAGGTCAAATCCTCTTTGACCATGTCCACAATTCGCATTCCCGACATATGGGCCAGCACTTGGCGGCGAGAATCCACCGCAGGAATGGTTGCATTGTGTGGCAAACTCACCCCAAGGGTTTCCACCATACAAGCCATGGTCGATGCCGTCCCCATAGTGTTACAGGTGCCCGTTGAGCGTGACATATCCGCTTCGGCATTCATAAATGCGGCAAGGCTGATATTGCCCGCTTTATATTCTTGATGCAGTTCCCACACGAGTGTGCCCGAACCAACATCCTTACCCTTATGCTTACCATTGAGCATGGGACCACCAGTAACAACGATTGTCGGTAAATCACAACTGGCCGCGCCCATTAATAAAGCCGGAGTCGTTTTATCGCAGCCTACTAACAGCACAACACCGTCGATGGGGTTGCCACGAATGGCTTCTTCCGTGTCCATGGCCGCAAGGTTACGGGTCAGCATGGCACTTGGACGCAAGTTGGACTCACCATTCGAAAACACCGGAAACTCCACCGGAATGCCACCCGCTTCCCGAATGCCATTCTTTACTCTTTGCGCCAATTCCCGTAGATGACCATTACAGGGCGTCAATTCTGACCAAGTATTGCAAATACCAATCACAGGCTTATTTTGAAAGTGATGCTCGGGTATGCCTTGGTTTTTCATCCAACTGCGATACATAAAGCCATTTTTGTCATCACTACCAAACCAACTAGCCGAACGAAGTGTTTTCGGTTTTTTATTATTCATATGACACCTTCGTCTTCCAAGGCACATGCCCTACCCGCACGATTGAGTAACACTCAACATAAAACGAACGGATGAAGCTGATGCCCTGAGTTAACAATTTGTACTTTAATATTGCTAGCACGTAAAAGTATTGGTATTACTATAATACCAAAATATCAAAAAACAATAGAGGAAGTATGAAAAAGGCATTTTTGAGTGTGTGTTTGGCATTGAGTACGAGTGTCAGCACTGCAGCGATTGCTGCTAACCCTCTGTTTACGGATGTATTTACCGCCGATCCTGCCGCCATAGTGCACCAAGATACCGTCTATCTTTATACTGGCCATGACGTTGCAAAGGACAATCGCACCTTCTTCGAAATGCATGATTGGCTCGTTTTTAGCTCTAAGGATATGCACAATTGGACGGCCCATGGCAGCAAGTTATCGGTGAAGGATTTCAGCTGGGCTAAAGGAGATGCATGGGCTAGCCATGTGATCGAAAAAGAAGGTCAGTTCTACTGGTATGTGACGGCAAGACACAACAAAATCAATGGCTTTGCCATAGGTGTCGCTGTTGCTGATAGTCCACTTGGCCCCTTCAAGGATGCCCGCGGCACTGCCCTTATCACCAATGACATGACCACAGATACTGAGATTGATTGGGATGATATCGATCCTGCGGTCTTTATCGATGATGACAAGCAAGCTTATATTTTCTGGGGTAACACTAAGCCAAGATTTGCCAAGTTAAAACCCAATATGATTGAACTCGATGGCCAAATTCATGCCATTGATGTGCCTAACTTTACCGAAGCGCTCTGGGTACATAAAAAAGATAAAACCTATTATCTTTCATACGCTTCAGGCTTCCCTGAAAAAATTGCCTATGCCACCAGTGATAGCATTCTTGGCCCGTGGAAGTACCAAGGCATCTTAAATGAAGTGGCGGGTAACTCGCCGACAAACCATCAAGCGATTATTGAATTTAAAGGTAAATCCTACTTTATCTATCATACCGGCGCATCGCAGGATGGCGGCGGTGAGTTTAGACGTTCAGTTGCCATTGACCCGCTGCATTACAATGCCGACGGCACCCTACAGCGCGTTCATATGACCAGCGAAGGCATCAGCGAGCCGCAGTAACCCTATTTTCTGCTCGCAGTAAAACAAAAAAGGTGAACCTAAGTTCACCTTTTTTATTGATCGAGGGACGTTAAAGATAAGTAACTCGTTACTTATGCTAGATACTTTGTTATTTTCGCTCGATATTTTTATGCACAGTATCTTGAGACGTCGAGAGTAATTTATTCATTTCGGCTTTCGCGCCTTCACTGTCCCCTGCGGCAATCGCAGTATAAATGGCCTTATGCCCTGGGAGTGATTGGATAAAGTCATCCTGAATTGTGCTACTGAGTCTAAAGATTTCGAGCAGCGCAGATTGGATCGACACGCCGAGGGATACCATAAACTCGTTATTGGTCGCATCTAAAATCGCCATGTGGAAATCGATATCCGAGGTATAGACTTCATCCGTACCTAATTCGGCCGCTTCCATCTTTGCATAGGCTGCCGCAATCACCTCAAGCTGCTCAGGGGTGCGTTTTTTCGCCGCCAGTTCCGCCGCTGCGGGTTCAAACACTTCACGGATTTCATAGAGAGAAGTGTAAAACTCGGGCGAAGGCTTAGATTGGGAAAACCAGTTTAAGATCACCGGATCAAACATATTCCAGTGGCGACGCTCACGAATACGAGTGCCAAGTTTAGGGCGAGATTCAATAAGCCCCTTTGCCGTGAGTACCTTAAAGGCTTCCCTTAAGGAGGTGCGTGACACTTCCAGCTCTTCACAGATAGCATTTTCGTTAGGGATATATTCACCTGGCGCATAAAAGCCGCCCACAATGCGAGAACCTAATTCGCTTGCCACCCAGTTATGGATATTCTGCGGACGGTTATTTGCCTGATTTGCCATAGTGCCCTCTTTAACTCTCTATCTCTGTGCTCAATCCAATCGGCTGGATAAGGTGCTTAACGCTGATAAACAAATGTTATGATACTACCTTTCCTGATAAAGGTAATAAAAATTTTGTTAACGCTAAGAATTTATGGGAATTTCCTCAAACTTACTGTCCCTACCTTACCCCAAACTTTTACATTGTAAAGCCTAATTTTGCGTTTTGACCAGTGATTGGACAAGCTCGCAACGGCTACTGAGCGCCTAGGAAATAGTCATTTTCAATCTGTAATTCGGCATGCACATCGACCACAAACATCCCCGCAGCTTCGGCGGCTTGGATGCCCGCCTTTGCATCTTCAAATACGATACAGCGCTCGGGCGCTATGCCCATCAGTTCGGCGCAGCGTAAAAAGGTGTCTGGCGCGGGTTTAGGTGACGCGACCTGATCGGCACCCACCACATAATCGACTAATTCCAGTAATCCACACAGGGTTAAGATTTGAATGGCTTCCTCTGTGTAGGCACCTGTGCCGACCGCCATTGGGCGTTTGCCCTGATTCTGCTTGGCAAATTCGGCTAATGCCGTCGGTTTCACATATAAATGCATAGTGTCGCGCACTAGGGCTTCTTTATACTCGTTCATGGCCTCGCAACTGGCCGTAGGCGTGACGCCAAAATGGGCGATTAGGATCTCTAAGGTACCAATAGTCGGCACCCCTGCTAAGGAGCGCATCAGTGCAGGCTCTACGGGGATCCCAAAGTGATTCAAGGTTTGTCGCCATGCCTGCTCATGCAACTGACCACTGTCGACTAAGGTGCCATCCATATCGAAGATAATGCCGTCAAATTCTGTATACATCTGTGTTAACCCTATGAAATGAATGGTGCCAGAAAAATGAAAGCCGCCCGAAGGCGGCTTTATTGCTGCGCGAGGATTATAAACCTCTTGCTAAACCGTAATAAACGGAATTTTGGCGAAGCTCATTCTTAAACTCGCGGATCTTAGTGTCGGCATCGATAATAACCAGTTCAGCACCGGCCATTTCAGCAAAGTCGACAATCTGATCCGTCGTGATGGCTTGGCTATAAGCCGAGTGGTGAGCACCTCCGGCGTGGATCCAAGCTGCGGCTGCAACCGCTAAATTTGGACGAGGCTCCCACAGCGCAGACGCGACAGGCAGATTTGGCAGGTCCTGTGGTGGCGTTACTGTATCTAATTCATTGAGAATGATACGGAAACGGTTGCCTAAATCGATAGTCGATACGTTGATTGCTGGGCCTGCTTTACCAGTGAATAACAGACGTGGCACGTCACAGCGCACACCAATGGTGTGGCGGTGAACTTCTAAACGCGGTTTTGCAGCGGCAATCGATGGGCACACTTCTAACATGTGGGCACCAAGAACTTGGTCAGTCGCACCAAAGTTATAGGTGTAGTCTTCCATAAATGAAGTACCACCGGCACGGCCTTGGCCCATCACTTTCATGATGCGCACCATGGCAGCCGTTTTCCAGTCACCTTCGCCGCCGTAACCAAAACCGTTCGCCATCAGACGTTGGGTAGCCAGTCCCGGTAATCCTGTCATACCGGTCAGGTTTTCGAAGCAGTTGGTAAAGGCACCAAATCCACCTTGGGTTAAGAATTGGGTTAAGCCGAGTTCAATCTTGGCTTCTTTTCTTAAACGGTCTAATTGGTATTCATCGCCAAAAAGTTCGT